>JAYRQF010000077.1:0-5356 GCA_041910735.1 Limnohabitans sp. | reverse complement strand
AGCGCCGCAAATCACTCTCCTGAACGCCAAACCCTGGTGGTGAACCTGACACCTGGGCGGGAAAATCGAGTGTCTCAGCCGGCTTGATGGCGCTTCCGCGGTGCGATACTTGGCCTCATGCGGTTAAAACGCCTATCCGTACCGCCGTATGTTCGTCCACATGGCACTGTGCGGCAGGAAACCCGGTGGAGTCCATCCAGCGCCGCTCCTGCTCGAAATGCTCGACGGCATGTGCTTCGAAAGCGGCAAGGCACCCCGCAAGATCGACATCTTTCGCTGTTTGAAGGGCCGCCACGCACGCGACAAATTCGCGATGGGTGCCATCCATGTCACCGTGCCCAAGCAAGTAGCGATCGGACCAAGCCATGGCATTGCCGCCGCCCTCTCCAACGGCCCCGGGTGACGAATGCTCCTGGGACAAGCGCATGTCTTCCATGATCACACCCGACCGGCCACCGGAATGCACGCGCCTGTGACGGCGCTGGCATCGTCCGACAACAGAAACGCGATGACGGCAGCCAGCGAGCGCGGCGATACCCAGCGCGCGGTGTCGGCATCGGGCATATCGGCCCGGTTGGCAGGCGTGTCCAGAATGCTGGGGCAAACAGCGTTCACACGCACGCCACGATCCTTGACCTCCTCGGCAAGCGCTTCGGTCAGCCGCGCGACGCCAGCCTTGGACGCCGCATAAGCCCCCATTCCCATTCCAGCCTTCTGTGCAGCCAGCGCTCCCACGTTGACGATGCCTGAGCCATCGGCCGCCAACAGCCGTGGCAGAGCCTCCCGGCACGCCACCACGGTACTGCGCAGATTCATCGCATAGAGCGCATCCCACGACTCCAGGGTTCCGCTCTCCAGCGTTTCCCATCGGAACCCCCCGGCGGCGTTCACCAGGCCATCGAAGCCCTGGAGCCGCTCGCTTGCCTGCTGGAATGCGGACCGTGTGGCATCCGGGTCGGTCAGGTCAATGCCGCCGATCACCGCCGTGATCCCAGGCACATCCTGGGCAGCAACACGATCGAGCAGGACAACGCGGGCTCCCTGCTCGACCAGCACGGCCCCCACGGCACGGCCCAGCACGCCCAGGCCGCCGGTCACAACGATATGGCGGTTCGCCAAAGAATGTTCACTCATAGATGCAGATGGTTGGTAGAAACCATTAGTTAGACACATTGACGCAATTTGTTCAGATATTAAACTCTCTCAGCCCGCCTGCGTCAATTCGTAGCGGCCCTGATTCAACCCACTGCCAGCCCGACATACCCCGCGTTCATGCCACGAAAACTGCCCCAGATCACCAGCGACTCATCGGCCTTTTGGCAGGGAGGGGAATCGGGCCGACTGATGATCCATCGCTGCAGCACCTGCCGGCGGTTCTTTCATCCACCCGCTCCGATCTGCCCATCCTGTGGTTCGCTGGATGTGGCGCCCCAGGCCACGAGCGGCCGCGGCCGCATCGCCACCTACACCATCAACCACCAGGCGTGGAAGCCCGAGCTGGCCGCACCCTACGTCGTGGCCATCGTCGAGCTCGACGATCAGCCCGGCCTGCGCCTGCTCAGCAACGTAGTGGAATTAGCGCCCGATCAGGTGCGAATCGGCATGCCGGTGCATGTCACTTTCGAGCAGCACGAAGACGTCTGGCTCCCTCTGTTCAAGAAAGCCGAATGATGTTCGACCATCTGTACGAAAAAAACGTGGCGATCGCCGGCGTAGGCCAATCCGAAGTGGCCCGCCCATCCGACAAGTCCGCTATGCGCCTGACCCTGGACGCATGCCTGGAGGCCATTGCCGATGCGGGGCTCACGCGAAAGGACATCGATGGCGTGGCTTGCTGGCCAGGCGACAACAACAATGGCAACAGCTTTTCCCCGGTGGGCCCCAATGCGCTGATCGGCACGATGGGGCTCCACGTCAACTGGTATGGCGGCGGCTACGAAGGGCCGGGGCCACTGGCCGGCGTGATCAACGGCGCGATGGCCATCGCCGCGGGCCTGTGCCGCCATGTGCTGGTGTTCCGCACGATCACCGAAGCGAGCGCGCGGCGGCTCGACAAGAATGCCAACGCCTTGAGCAACAAGACCGCCGGGCGCGACAGCAGCTTCTTCTGGCAGTGGTACACCCCCTATGAAGTGCACTCGGCCATCAACCTGATGGCCATGTACGCGCAGCGGCACTTCCACGAATACGGGACGACCCCCGAGCAGTTGGCGCAAATCGCCCTGACCTGCCGTGCCAACGCCGAGCTCAATCCCAAGGCTGTGTACCGCACGCCCACAATGCCGTGTTTTTTGACCAAAGCCACGAAATCGGCCGGGGTGAAGCGAGACAGGGCCGATTTGGCAAAGCGCGGGTTCTCGCTCAGGAAGTTGGCCGCCGTGACGTCCACGTTGGTGAAGTTGGCACGGCCACCGCCCGAGATGCGGATTTTTTCGGCCACCTTTTCGCTGTGGTCCAGCACCAAAACCTTCAAACCCAATTGGCCGGCTACCCCGGCACAAAACAGGCCGGCCGCACCGGCACCCACGATCACAACATCATGTAGACTTTCAACGATGACGGTACCCGATACAGAGGCGCTGCATAACGAGAGAGACAAAACCATGAATCCCATTGTTTACGCCATACCCGTATTCATGCTCACCATCCTGCTCGAGGCCTGGGTGGCCCGGCGGCGCGGTGTGGCGGTCTACGACATTCCCGACGCCATCACCAGCCTGCACCATGGCCTGTTGAGCCAGGTGACCAACGCCTTCACCAAGATCGCCACGCTGGGCATCTACATCGCGGTGTATGAGGCCTACCGCTTTACCGAATGGTCCATGAGCAGTATTCCGCTGTGGATTCTGGCCCTGGTGCTGTACGACCTGTGTTACTACTGGGCGCACCGCATGTACCACGAGGTCAATGTCATGTGGGCCTCGCATGTGGTGCACCACTCATCGGAGTACTACAACCTGTCCACCGCACTGCGGCAGACCTCTACCGGCGCGTTATTCGGCTGGGTGTTTTACCTGCCCCTGGCGGTGCTCGGTATCCCATGGCAGATGCTGGTGATCGTGGGCCTGATCGACCTGCTGTACCAGTACTGGGTGCACACCGAGCTGATAGGCCGCATGGGCGTGCTGGACCGCATTCTGGTCACGCCCAGCAACCACCGCGTGCACCACGGCCAGAACGACTACTGCATCGACAAGAACTACGGCGGTATCCTGGTCCTGTGGGACCGTCTGTTCGGCACTTTTGCCGACGAGCGCGATGACGAGAAAATTTGCTACGGCATCCGCAAGCCGCTGCACAGCTTCAGCCCGATCAAGGGCAACCTGCACTACTACGCCGACCTGTGGCAGATGTCCCGTGCGGCAAAGGGCTGGCGCGCCAAGCTGGGTGTCTGGGTGGCGCCACCGGGCGGCTGGACCGACGAACCCATCGAACATTTCGAGCCCCGCACCTTTACCCGCTTTGATGTGCAAACCCCCGCGCCGCTGCGTTGGTACGTGGCGCTGCAGTCCGCGGTGCTGGTGTCTTTTGTTTCGCATTTCATCGGTGTGGCCAAGGGCCTGGACAGAGGCACGGCCGCGGTGTACGCGCTGGGCATTTTGGTCACGGCGGTGGCGCTGGGGGCGCTGCTCGAGCGTTTTGTCTGGGGCAAGTGGCTGGAGCAGGTGCGTCTGCTGGCGCTGGGTGTGTCGTTCGCCGCCGTGCCGCAGTGGTTTGGGTTTGAGGCGCCGCTGCTGCTCAAGGGTGCGTTGCTGGTGTTGTGTGTGGGCAGTGTGGTCTGGCTGAATCGCCAGGCCGTTGCCCCTGCCAACGCGGTGGGAGTGGCAGCATGAATCCGGACGCCTTGTCGGATCTGGTGCTGCTGCTGGTGTGTGCCGCTATCCTGTGGTTTCACCTGCGCCAGCGGCCTGCTGTGGCAGTGGCCGCCGGCCTGATCGGTTTGGCGGCCTGCCTGGGTGTACTGCGGTATTCGGGCTGGGCCGAGATGCTGGGGCCACACCGTTTCACCAGCCTGCTGGCCGCATGTGCTGCGTTTCCGTTGCTTGCATCAGGCCTGCGCTGGCCGGATGCGCCGCTGGCCACACGTGGCGCGGCGGTCGGGCGTTTTGTGCTGGTCGTGGGGGGTGTCGGCATCGTGCTGACGCTGGCCGGTCTGGCGCTCTGGTCGCAGGTGGTGCCGGGCGTGTGTGCGCTGGTGATTGCCTGGACGGCGGTGCAGCAGCGCAATACCTGGGGCTTGGCGGGCACGCTGGCTTTGCTGGGCAGCTTTGTGGTGGCGGCTACTGGCAAGGCCGACAGCAACTACCTGGGCTTGTTCAACACCGTGCAATTGATGCACTACACCCTGGCGCTGGCCTTGGCGCTGCTGGCGGTGGGGGCCACGCGCACACCACAAAACCAGCAGCTCGCGGCTGCCTGAACGCTCAGGCGGTGCGCGTCTGGCCCAGGGGTTCCCGTTCGGGGACCTGGGCTGCGGCCAGCAGGCCCTGCATCACATCACCGACCACGATGACGCTGGGGCTGGCCAGGCCTTCCCGGGCGATGGTGGTCTGCAGCTCGCCCAGTGTGCAGACTGCATGGCGCTGCGTGGGCAGGCTGGCGTTGTGCACGATGGCCACGGGGGTGGTGTCGGGCAGGCCGTACAGCAGTTCGTCCTGGATGTGGGCGGCACCGCTCACACCCATGTAAATCACCAAAGTCAGCTTGGCCTGGTAGGCCGTGTGCGCCAGCGCGCGCCAGTCGGTACCGGTGTCGCCGGGCTTGGCGTGGCCGGTCACAAACACCACGCCATGCGCGTGCTCGCGGTGCGTCAGTGGCACATTCAATGAGGTGACAGCGGCCAGACCCGAGGTGATGCCGTTAATGACGCTCACGCGGATGCCGGCAGCCTGCAGGTTCTCTACCTCTTCACCACCACGGCCAAAGATGAACGGGTCACCACCCTTGAGGCGTACCACGTTCTCGCCTTCGAGTGCGGCGGTGACCATGAGCTTTTCGATAAACGACTGCGGTGTCGACTTGCAGCCCCCGCGCTTGCCCACGTGCACGATGCGTGCTTCGGGGGATGCGTAGGCCACGATGGCTTCGTTGACCAGGTCGTCCACCATCAGCACCGTGGCGGCCTGGATGGCTTTGAGCGCTTTGAGGGTCAGCAGCTCCGGGTCGCCCGGGCCGGCGCCGACCAGGGTGACCTGGCCTGCTATCAATGGGGCTGCTGGAGCTAAATAGATACCCCTTGCATTTGTACAGTATTCATGTCAGCCACTTCCAAGCCCAAGCTCTACAACCCACGCCACCCCGAACGCACGCTGCTCTACCAAACGGTAGCCGAGCACTACGAGACCTGGCTAGAGTT
>JAYRQF010000076.1:0-12838 GCA_041910735.1 Limnohabitans sp. | reverse complement strand
TCCCACGGTTCGGGAATCATCATCATCACGGCCTGGCTGATCGGGTAGCCGGCCATGGTCAGCAGCTCCAGGCAGTTGTCGAAAGTGGCGGTGTCGGACTGGCCGGCAAAGCTGATCGGGTAGAGCTTTTGCAGGTCATTGGCCAGCACGGGCGAGGACATCACGCCTTCGCGGGCCTTCATCCAGTTGTAGTTGCCCTTGACGGTGTTGATCTCGCCGTTGTGCGCCACATAGCGGTACGGGTGGGCCAGCGGCCACTCGGGGAAGGTGTTGGTCGAGAAACGCTGGTGCACCAGGCCCAGGGCCGAGACGCAACGCTCGTCCTGCAGGTCCAGGTAATAGGTGCCCACCTGGTCGGCCAGCAGCAGGCCCTTGTAGACCACGGTGCGGCTGGACATGCTGGGGATGTAGTACTCGTTGCTGTGCTTGAGGTTGAGCGCCTGGATCGCGGCGCTGGCCGTCTTGCGGATCACGTACAGCTTGCGCTCCAACGCATCCTGCACGATCACGTCGGCGCCACGACCGATGAAGATCTGGCGCATGACCGGCTCTTTGGCACGCACGCGCGGGGACATGGGCATGTCGCGGTTGACCGGCACATCGCGCCAGCCCAGCACCACCTGACCTTCGGCCTTGACGGCGCGCTCGAGCTCCTGCTCGCAGGCCATGCGGGACGCGTGCTCCTTGGGCAGGAAGACCATGCCGACGCCGTATTCGCCGAAGGGCGGCAGGGCCACACCCTGTTTGGCCATCTCTTCGCGGTAGAGCGCGTCGGGCAGCTGGATCAGGATACCGGCGCCGTCACCCATCAGCGGGTCGGCACCCACGGCACCCCGGTGGTCCAGGTTTTCCAGGATCTTGAGCGCCTGGGTCACGATGGCGTGGCTCTTTTGGCCCTTGATGTGCGCCACAAAGCCGACGCCGCAGGCATCGTGCTCGTTGGCCGGGTCATACAGACCGGTTTGTTGGAAGAGTTCTTTTTCAGCAGCCGTGGTCATGGCGCACTCCTAGGGTTTTTACGCAGGTCGACGAGTTTAATGCACAGCAGCAACCATGCCAACACAATTAATTAGGGTCAGATCCCAATTAATTGAGACCGTGATTTGGCGTTGAATTAATTGGGGACAGATTCAATCTGCAGGCTTTTTGAAGGGCCGCCCGGCTTTTCCGGGTTGCAGGCGCCGCGCCGTGCCCTGCTGAAGTTCGCTCACAAAGTCTTCTGAACCCAAGGCCCAGCCCGACAGCGCGGTGCGGGTCAGCTCGTCGCGCTGCCGGGTGGCCAGACCGGTCCTGACCAGCTCGGCATAGGCGGCCTCCCGCGCAAATGGCGTGTTGCCCAATGCCCAATACAGTGCATGCAGGGTCACCAATTTGTCGCTCGCCTGCCCAATGCAGTGCCTGTGGCTGGACCAGCGGTAATCCTGCGGCTGCTCCACCATGCTCGCGCGCACCGGGTTCAGGTCGATGTAGACCATGCAGGCCAGCAGGTAGCGCTCGCTTTCGATCAGGTTGCTGCGGTAGCGCCCTTCCCACAAGGTGCCGGTGCGCTGGTGGCGCAGATTGAAGTAGCGCACATAGGCCCGGCCCACCGCCTGCATCATCTGCGGCAGGCCGTCTCCCGTTTCGGGCGTCACCAGCAGATGGAAGTGGTTGTCCATGATCACGTAGGCGTGAATTGCCACCTTGAACGTGCGCGCGTGTTCGTACCAGAGGTCCAGCAGACGCTGGCGGTCCTGGTCGTCGCGCACGATGGGCTGGCGGTCGTTGCCGCGCTGGATGACGTGGTGCGGGTAGCCGGCAACGGTGAGGCGGGGCAAACGGGCCATGGCGCAATCAGGAAAAGAGGACTTCAGTTTAATCGGGATCTGACCCCAATTGATCTTGGGGTATGCTGGATCGGTGAACAACACTTCGATCCGCATTGGCGCTGGCGCAGGCTATGCCGGCGACCGCATCCCGCCAGCACTGGAACTGGCAAGGCAGGGGCAGCTGGACTGGCTGGTGTTCGAGTGTCTGGCCGAGCGCACCATCGCGCTGGCGCAGCTGGAGCGCCGCCAGCAACCCGACAAGGGTTTTGACCCGCTGCTGGCCGACCGCATGCGCGCGGTGCTGCCCACCTGTCTGGCGCAGGGCACGCGCATCCTCAGCAACATGGGCGCGGCCAACCCGCTGCAGGCCGGCCACAAAGTGCTGCGCTTGGCGCGCGAACTGGGCCTGCAAGGCGTGAAGGTGGCCGTGTTACAGGGCGACGATGTGTTACCCCGCTTGTTAAAGGACGGCATGGACTTGCCACTTATCGACAGCGATGCCCCGCTGTCCAGCCTGCAGGACCGGCTGATCTCGGCCAACGCTTATCTGGGCGCCGACGCCCTGCTGCCCGCGCTGCAGACGGATGCGCAGGTGATCCTCTGCGGCCGCGTGGCCGATCCGGCGCTGTTCCTCGCGCCGCTGATGCACCACTTCGGCTGGGCCGCCAACGACTGGCCGACACTGGGCCAGGGCATCCTGATTGGCCACCTGCTCGAATGCGCCGGCCAGATCACCGGCGGCTACTTTGCCGACCCCGGTTGCAAGGACGTGCCCAATCTGGCGCGTCTGGGCTTTCCTCTGGCCGAGGTGCGCTCCGATGGCAGCGCCGTCATCACCAAGGTGGCGGGTTCGGGCGGCTGCGTCAGCGTGGCCACCTGCACCGAACAGCTGCTCTACGAAATCGAAAACCCTGCACGCTACCTGCAGCCCGATGTGGTGGCGGATTTTTCGCAGGTGCACCTGACGCCCGACGGGCCCGACCGCGTGCGCGCCACGGGCGCCAGCGGCCAGCCGCGGCCGGACACGCTCAAGGTCACCGTCGGCTACCACGACGGTTACATCGGCGAGGGCCAGATGGGTTATGCCGGCCCCGGCTGCGTGGCCCGCGGCCAGCTCGCGCTCGAACTGGTGCGCCAGCGCCTGCAGGACGTGGGGCTCGGTGCACTAGAAGCGCGTTACGAACTGATCGGCGTCAACAGCCTGCTGCCGCAAGCCGAGGCCAGCAGCGAACCGAATGAAGTGCGCCTGCGTGTCGCCGTCCGCACCGCCACCCGCCAGCATGCCCAGCTCGTGGCCAACGAAGTCGAAGCGCTCTACACCAACGGCCCGGCCGCGGGTGGCGGCGCCAGCAAGTCGGTGCGCGAGGTGGTGGCCGCTGCGGCCGTGCTGGTGCCGCGCGACTGGGCGCAGCCGCAAGTGACCGTGCTGGGCTGAAAGGACGACCATGAAACTTAGGCAACTGGCCCACACCCGCACGGGCGACAAGGGCAACCGATCCACCCTCACGGTCATTGCCCACGACGTCAAAGACTTCGCACGACTCGAAGCACAATTGACACCCGATCGCGTCAAAGCCCATTACGCTGGCATCGTGCTGGGGCGCGTCGAGCGCTTTGCCCTGCCCCAGCTGGGCGCCCTGCAGTTCGTGCTGTACGAAGCACTGGCCGGCGGCGTGACCCGCTCGCTGGCACTCGACGCCCACGGCAAAACCCTGAGCAGCCACCTGCTGAACATCGACATTGACTGAAGAGGAGAACCCCATGAACCTGCGCACCCCCGCCCTGCTCGCCGGCCTGCTGATCACCGCCTGCGGCGCTTTGGCCCAGAGCTACCCCAGCAAACCCATCAAGGCCATCGTGCCCTTTGCCGCCGGCAGCGCCACCGACCAGATCGGCCGCGCCTTCGCGCAAAAGATGTCCGAGTCGCTGGGCCAGCCCATCATCATCGAGAACAAGGCCGGCGTGAATGGCATGCTCGGCGCCGACGCCGTGGCCAAGTCCGCGCCCGATGGCTACACCATCATGGTGGGCACCAACAGCACCAACGCCGCCCTCAAGAGCCTGATGAAAAAGCTGCCCTACGACCAGGACACCGCTTTTGCACCGATCGGCTACATGGGCTCGGTACCGCTGATCGTGGCCGTCAACAACGACGTGCCCGCCAAAAACCTGAAGGAGCTGGTGGCCATGGCCAAGGCCAAGCCAACGCAACTGACGTTTGCCAGCGCCAGCACCTCGCAACGCGTGTCCACCGAAGTGCTGATGAGCATGAGCGGCATCCAGATGACGCATGTGCCCTACAAGAGCGGCCCCGCCGCCATGACCGACCTGATCGGCGGTCAGGTCAACCTGTTCACGGCCGACTTCGCAGTGATGCTGCCGCAGGTCAAGGCCGGCAAGATCCGCGGTCTGGCCGTGACGTCCATGCAGCGCTCCAAGGCCATCCCCGAGCTGCCCACCGTGAACGAGGCGCTGGGCCTGAAAGACTACGAACTGATCGCCTACTTCGCGATGTTCGCGCCTGCCGGCACCCCGGCCGATGTGATCGCCAAGCTCAACAAGGCCCTGAATGCTGCGGCAGCCGACAAGGACATCGTCGAAAAGTTCTCGGCCATCGGCTTTGAAACCGCCCCCGGCACCCCCGAAGCGCTGGCCCAGCGCAACAAGGCCGAAACCGCCAAGTGGGCCAAGGCGATCCGGGACGCGAAGATCGAAGCGGAGTAAACCGTTCAGCGGGCCGGGTAGCGGGTTTCGGCCAATGCCGTCAGACCGAACTCGGCCAGCAAAGCCTCCAGCCGCTCACGCGCGCTGCGCTTTTTCTGGCCGGTGTATTTCGCCAGGATCAACTCGTTCTTCATGCTGTGCTCCCAGCCCACCAGCTCGGTCACGGTAACCGAATAGCCTTGTGACTCCAGATACAGGCAGCGCAGCACGTTGGTGAGCTGGCTGCCCATCTCGCGGGTGTGCAGCGGGTGGCGCCAGAGTTCGGCCAGCGGCGTGCGCTGCAGGTTCAGGGCCTTGCTCTGGTTGAGCGCCCGGGCCAGCTCGGCCTGGCAGCAGGGCACCAGCACCATGTACTTCGCCTTCTTCTGCAGGCCAAAGGCGATCGCGTCGTCGGTGGCTGTGTCGCAGGCGTGCAGCGCAGTGACCACGTCGATCTGCTCGGGCAGTTCGCCGCTTTGCGTCGACTCGGCCACGCTCAGGTTCAGAAAGCGCATGCGATCAAAACCAAGGCGCTGAGCAAGCTGGCGCGAGGACTCGACCAGTTCGCTGCGGGTCTCGATGCCGTAGATCGTGCCTTGGCCCAGAGCTTTGAAAAACAGGTCGTAAATGATGAAGCCCAGATAGGACTTGCCGGCGCCATGGTCGGCCAGCGTGGGGCCTTTCGGAGTGTCGGGCAACTCCAGCAACAGCTTTTCGATGAACTGGAACAGGTGGTACACCTGCTTGAGCTTGCGCCGCGAGTCCTGGTTGAGCTTGCCTTCACGCGTCAGGATGTGCAGCTGCTTGAGCAGTTCGATGGACTGGCCCGGCCGCACTTCGGGCGGCAGTTCAGGCGCAGCGGGAGATGGGCGTTTTTTCATGGCGTGGCGTCCACGTCGAGTTTCTTCCAGCCGTCGTGACCGAGCTTTTCCATCGTCGCCATATTGGCCTCGTAGATCGTCTCGGCTTCCGGGAAAGCCTCCACCGCACGGTCAATGCTGGCCTCGCGGATCAGGTGCAGCGTGGGGTACGGCGAGCGGTTGGTGTAGTTCGTGATGTCGTCCGGCTCGGTGCCGGCAAACTGGAAATCGGGGTGAAAGCTGGCCACCTGGAACTCTCCTTCCAGATCAAGCTCCTGCAGCACACCATCGGCCTCGTCCAGAAAGTCGTTGAAGTCCAGAAAATCGCGCAGCATGTGCGGCACGATCAGCAGCACAGTCTCGCGCTCTTCGGCGGGCAGGGCTGCCAGCGCCTGCAACTCTTCGATCAGCTCGTCACGCAACCCTTCCAGACCCTTGGCCTCGCTCACCACGCAGTGGATCTGGCCCTTGACTTGCGGAGCCTTGGCAAAAGGACAGAGGTTCAGGCCGATGACGGCGCGCTCGAGCCAGCGCACGGTGTCGGCGATGGCGATTTCTCGGGAAGTGTCAGACATGCCCTGATTGTGCCCGGGTCGGGCACCCGGTCAGGCGCTGTGCCGCTGCAACTGGCGCTGCGCCAGCACGGCCAGCAGCGCCCCCCCCACGCAGCAGCCCACCGTGAACAGCGGCGTGAGCTCCCAGCCCCCCGCACGCGCTGCCAGTGCGGCCGTGACCGGCGGCCCGATGAACTGCCCCAGGGCCGACAGCTGCTGCACCCAGCCCACGGTGGCCGCCACCTGCTGTTCGCCCGGGGCCAGCCGCACCGCCAGCGAAAACAGCGTGCCCGGCACCAGCCCACCCACGCCCGAGAACAGCAGCACACCTGCAAAGCGCAGCCAAGGCCAGCCCTCGGTGAAGGCGGCAAACGCCAGCGTGCTGCCCAGCGCCATCGCGCCAAAGCCCAGCCAGAGCGTGGAACGCGGCAGCCAGCCGCGCTGCAGCAGGCGACCCGAAGCCATGTTGCCGCCCATGTTGACCGCCGCCGCCAGCGCCGTGAGCACCCCCAGCAAGGCGCCTCCCACGCCAGCGGCCGCGTAGATGAAGGGCAGAAAACCCACCACCGCCAGCCACTGGCCTGAATACAGGCCAAAGCTCAGCGCCACCAGCCAGGGCCCGCGTGCACCCAAGGTGCGACGCAGGCGCTGCAGCATGCCGGCGCTGCCCTGCCCACCTGCGGCTGGCGGATCGGCCGGGATCGCGCGTGCGATCCACAAGGCCATGGCCAGCGACACTGCCGCAAACAGCCACCACCACGCGGGCCAGCCCCATGCTGGAATGAAGAGCGGACCGACCAGCAGGGCGAGTGCGGTGCCCGTGGGCATGTAGGCGCCCCAGACGCCCAGCATGCCGGCCAGTTGCCGGGGCGGTACCAGACGGCGGATCAGCGCGGGCGCAGGCAAGGCCACCAGCAAGAGGCCCAACCCTTCAAGAGCGCGGCACACCAGCAAGACCGTCACCGAGGTGGACATCCCCCCTGCGGCGCTGGCCAGCGCCAGCAGCAAAAGTCCACGCACCATGCTGCGTTTGAGCCCCATGCCGTCGGCCCACACGCCCATGAAGACCGCGAGCGTCAGGCCCGCCAGCTGCACCATCGACAGCAGAAAACCCGACTGCATCAGGCTCAGGCCCAGTTCGGTCTGCAGCGCAGGCAGGGCCGGCGGCAGCTTGCCCACCTGCAAAGCCGCCACACCGCCGGCGGCCACCACCAGCCAGGCTCGCTTCACAGCAGACGCTTTCCGGTCAGGCGCTCGTGCTCGCGCAGCGCAAAGCGGTCGGTCATGCCCGCGATGTAGTCGGCCACGGCGCGGTGGCGGTCTTCGCGTTGGGCAAATTCAGGGCGCATCTCTGTTGGCTGCGCCAGGTAGGCGGCAAACAGTTCACGCACCGCCTGTTTGGCCTGCCCCATGCGGTCGGTCACCTGCGGGTGGCGGTAGAGGCTGGCAAACAGGAATTTCTTGAGCTGGGCACTTTGCGCGTGCATGGCCTCGGAAAACCGCACCAGCGGTCCGGCCCGACGCGCCTCGTCGGCGGTTTGCACGCCTGCCGACGCAATCGCCGCACGCGTGGTGTCGATCACGTCGTACACCTGCTCGCTGAGCATGCGGCGCGTGCTTTCGTACAGCCAGCGGCGCGGCTTGTCGGCCAGCTGCGGGTGCTCGGCCAGCGACTGCTGGCGGTAGCGTTCAAACAGCGGCACTTCCTGCATCTGCTCCAGCGACAGCAGGCCCGAGCGCACACCGTCGTCGATGTCGTGCGCGTTGTAGGCAATGGCGTCGGCCAGGTTGCACAGCTGCGCCTCCAGGCTCGGTTGGGTGCGGTCCAGAAAGCGCCGCGCCACGCCACCGGGTTCTTCCGCCTCGATCGCTTCGGCGTTGCTGCGCGAGCAGTGTTTGAGGATGCCCTCGCGGGTTTCAAAGCTCAGGTTCAGACCGTCAAATGCCGGGTAGCGCTCTTCGAGCTGGTCCACCACGCGCAGGCTCTGCAGGTTGTGCTCGAAGCCACCGTGCTCGGTCATGCATTCGTGCAGTGCGTCCTGCCCGGCGTGGCCAAAGGGCGTGTGGCCGAGGTCGTGCGCCAGCGCCACCGCTTCCACCAGGTCCTCATTCAGGCCCAGCGCCCGCGCAATCGAACGGCCCAGCTGCGCCACTTCGAGCGAATGCGTCATGCGCGTGCGGAACAAGTCGCCTTCGTGGTTGAGGAAGACCTGCGTCTTGTAGACCAGACGCCGGAACGCCGTGGAGTGGACGATGCGGTCGCGGTCGCGCTGGAAGGCATCGCGGGTGGGGGCCGGCGGCTCGGCATGGCGCCGGCCACGGCTTTGGGTCGGATGACTGGCCCAGGGCGCCAGACCGGTGGAATTGCGACGGTCAGGCACAGCAGGCGTCGATCACGTCGCGCACCACGGCATCGGGCGCGCCCATGGTGCGGGCCTGACCCGGCGGGTCGATGACGACGAACTGGATGTCACCGCCCACCGCCTTCTTGTCCAGACGCATGTGCTCGATGTAATCGAGCGCGTTGTCGGCCGCATTCAGCACCGGGCCGCGCACCGGCAGGCCGGCGCGTTCGATCAGGGCTTTCAGGCGCGCCACGAAAGCGGCGTCGACCTTGCCCAGCCGCTGCGACAGCTCGGCCGCCATGACCATGCCGCAGCCCACGGCCTCGCCATGCAGCCAGACACCAAAGCCCAGCCCCGCCTCGATGGCGTGGCCGAAGGTGTGGCCAAAGTTGAGGATGGCGCGCAGGCCCGACTCGCGTTCGTCCTGCCCGACCACCCAAGCCTTGATCTCGCAGCTGCGCTGCACCGCATGGGCCAGCGCTTGCGGCTCACGCGCCATCAGCGCGCCGATGTTCGCTTCGATCCAGCCCAGAAAATCCATATCGGCAATCGGTCCGTACTTGATGACCTCGGCCAGACCCGCGCTGAGCTCGCGCTCGGGCAGGGTTTTGAGCGTGTCCAGATCGCAGACCACGCGCACCGGTTGGTAAAACGCGCCGATCATGTTCTTGCCCAGCGGGTGGTTGATGGCGGTCTTGCCACCCACCGACGAGTCCACCTGCGACAGCAGCGTGGTCGGCACCTGCACAAAGGGCACGCCACGCATGTAGCTGGCGGCGGCAAAGCCGGTCATGTCACCCACCACCCCGCCGCCCAGCGCAAACAGCACCGTCTTGCGGTCGCAGCCTTTGGACAGCAGGGCGTCAAAAATCAGGTTGAGCGTCTGCCAGTCCTTGTGCGCCTCGCCGTCGGGCAGCACCACGGTGTGGATCTGCCTGTAATGCGGCGTGAGCGCGGCGCGCAGCTGCGCTTCGTACAGCGGGGCGATCGTGTCGTTGGTGACGATCACGGCAGCCTGCGCCTTGGGCAGGCCGGCAAAGGTCTCGGGCTGCGCCAGCAGGCCGGCGCCAATGTGGATGTCGTAGCTGCGGTCGCCCAGCGAAATGGCGACTTTGGAAGTGGCGGAGGTCATGCCCCCGAGTTTAGAGCCTTCAATCCGGCCAGCACCGGCGCCGACACCAGGCCCGACACGTCGCCGCCCAGCTTGTGGATCTCGCGCACCAGCGTGCTGCTGATGTGCTGCACATTCGCACTGGTGTGCAGGAACACCGTGTCCACCTGCGGTGCCAGATGGCGGTTCATGCCGGCCATCTGGATTTCGTAGTCGTAATCGGTGACCGAACGCAGCCCCCGCACGATCACGCTGGCGCCCTGCGACTTCACGAAGTCCACGATCAGACCGTCAAACGGCAGCGCCTTCACATTCGGGCAGTCGGCCAGCGCGGCCTGCGCCAGCTGCAGGCGCTGGTCCAGACTGAACAGGGTTTTCTTGTGCACCGCCCGCGCCACGGCAATCACCACGGTGTCGAACATGGCGGCCGCGCGGCGCACCACGTCTTCGTGGCCCAGGGTCAGCGGATCGAAGGTGCCCGAATAAACGGCAATGACGGAACGGCTCATGCGCAGGCTCTCGTGGAACAGGTGCCAAAGATTATGCAGTCCGGCGCAGCAGGTGGGCATGCACCGCGCCGGCCTTGAGGTGGCGCACCAGCTGCAGCCCCAGCGGCGTCAGGGCCTCGTCGGTCCACGCGCAGGGGGCTTCGAGGTAGACCCAGCCGTCCACCGGCACCAGCCGCACGGCGGCTTTCAGGGCCGGCTCGAACCAGGGGCCGTCAAACGGCGGGTCCAGAAACACCACATCGAAGGCCCCGGCCGTCAGGCGCTGCATGGCGACCACGGCGTCGCTGCGCTGTACCTGCAGCATGCCGGCTTTAAGGCGCTCGGCCTGTTGCTGCAGCAGCTTGGCCAGCTCGGCGTCGTGCTCCAGCGCGATCACCTGCGCCGCACCGCGCGAGGCGGCTTCGAGACCCAGCGCGCCGGTGCCGGCAAAAGCGTCCACACAGCGCCAGCCGCTCAGGTTCTGCCCCAGCCAGTTGAACAGGGTTTCGCGCACGCGGTCGGGCGTCGGGCGCAGGCCCGGCTTGTCGAGCACCTTGATCGTGGTGCGCCGCCACTGGCCGCCGATGATTCGGATTTCGTGCGCGGCCTGGCCGCGTGCAGACGGGGCTGCCGGTTTCTTTTTGGGAGGCAAGGAGGACTTGGGGCGCATGGACACGGAGTGTACGTGGGCGCCCCATGCACAACGCCAGCGGCCCGGGCGGGCGGCTGGCGTGTTCAGTGTTTCGGGGCCGCAGGTCAGGCCTGCGGGTGCCCGATGTGTGACAGGCGCTTATTTGGCTTCAGGGGCCTTTTTTTCCACCTTGGCGGCTTCGGCTTTCACTTCGGCCTTGGCTTCTTTTTTGGCGGCCTTCTTGTGGGTCTTCTTCTCTTCCTTGGTGGCTTTGGCTTCGGCCTTCACTTCGGCTTTGGCTTCGGCGGGCGCCGCGGGGGTGGCTGCCACGGCAGGCGTTGCGGGCTTGGCCGGAGTGGCCGGCGTGGCTTGCGCGAACGCGCCAGCAGCAAAGAAACCGGCGATCAGGGTGGCGAGCAGCTTGTTCATGAGGGTCATTCCTTCATTTCGGGTTGTCAGCCCGGCACCTTGCCGGACTTGCATCTACAACGCGGCCCGTTTTGCCCTTGATGACGGCCAAACAGCCCCAGATGTAACGCGCTGTGACAGCAGCCTCAACAGACAAGACACGCTCTGCACGGCACGGAACATGACATGCATCAAGGATCGTGCAGATGAAGCTTGGCCTTGCTGCTGCGTGCTTCTAGAGTGGAAACATCTTCTGAAAAGCAGCAAGGCAAACACCATGAGCACTTCCGACACCGACGCCCCCATCAGCCATTTCACGCACTGCCATGTGGGCATCCTGGCGCAACTCTCGCGCCTGAACGAGCTGCCTGCCCTGCTGGGTCCGGCCGCGCTGGCGCGCAAGACGGCCGAGCAGTCAATCGCCTTCTTTGGCAAGGGCATGTACGTTCACCATCAGGAAGAAGAAAAAGAGCTGTTTCCGGCCGTGCGCAGCAGCGCCCATGCCGGCCCGGAGCGCTTGCGCGTCGAGGGCCTGATCGACCAGCTCACCGCAGGCCACCGCGAGCTCGAAGCCCTGTGGGAAAGCATCGCGCCCGGCCTGCACAAAGTGGCCAAGGGGCAGGATGCCCTTCTGGACGAGGCTGCGCTCTCGCGTCTGGTGCAGCAATACCGCCAGCACGCCCTGCTCGAAGAAAACGAGTTCCTGCCGCTGTCCGAGACCATCCTGGGCCGCAACAGCAACCACATGGCCGCGCTGGGCCTGTCGCTGCACATGCGGCATGCGCCGCACTTTGCAGCGCACATCTGAGGCGGCATTCAGGACTGGCCGCCCACCACCACCGTCACCATGCGCCCGGGTTGCAGCACCCGGGCAAAGGCGCGGCGCACGTCCGCCACGGTGACCTTGGCCACGTTCTCGGTCCAGCGGTCCAGATAGTCCAGCGGCAGCTGGTTCCAGGCGATGTTGGCGACGTTGTCGAGCAGCTTGCGGTTGCTGTCGATGCGCAGCGCAAAGCCGCCGATCAGGTTGTCCTTGGCGGCCTGCAGCTCGGCCTCGGTCGGGCCCTGCGCCACAAAGTCTTTCACCACCTGGCGCGCCACCTCGACGGCCTGCGCAGCCTGGTCGGGCCGGGTCTGCAGACCGACGGTGAAGGCGCCCGCATGCAGCGCGGGTGAGAAATAGCTGTAAACGCTGTAGCTCAGGCCACGTTGTTCACGCACCTGCGCGGTCAGGCGCGAGGTGAAGCCTCCGCCACCCAGAATGTGGTTGCCCAGCAGCAAGGCGAAAAAGTCCGGGTCGTTGCGCTTGTGGCCGGGCTGGCCGATCAGCACATGGGCCTGGGCCGAATCGAAAGGCACACGGATGTCCTGCGCCGCTTTCAGTTCGGGCACTTCGGCCACGGCCGGCAGGCTTTCGCAGCGGCCTTGTGGCCACAAGGCCAGTAGGCGGGTGACGAGCGCGTCCGCCTGCGCCCGGCTCACATCGCCCACCACGCTGACCACCGCGCGGCAGGGCTGCAAGGCCTGCGCATGCCAGCGCTGCAGGTCGGCCACGCCGATGCGTTTGAGGCTCTCGGGGGTGCTGCGCCAGCCATAGGGGTGGCCGCTGTAGACGGCCTCGGCAAAGCGGTTTTGCGCCACGGTGCCGGGGCGGGTGAGCGACTCGCGGATCGCGGCGGCCAGCTTGTCGCGGTCGCGCAGCCAGATGGCTTGCGGGTAAGCGGGGTGGGCCATCTGGCGCGCCGCCAGCTGCGCGGCCTTGTCCAGCAGGTCGGCGTCACTCAGGCTGCGCAGCGAAAAGCTCAGGCGGTCGCCCGTGGCCGATGCGGCAAAGCTCGCGCCCAGGTCGGCCCAGGCCTCGCCCAGCTGGTTTTCGTTCATGGCTTTCGCATACGGGCCTTGGGCACCGGGCTGGGCACGGGTGCCGCTG
>JAYRQF010000075.1:0-3408 GCA_041910735.1 Limnohabitans sp. | reverse complement strand
ATGCCGGGCGCTTGGTGCAGGCGCACCCGCAGGAGCTTGCGGGCACGCAGGGCTACTGGTTTGTGCGCCCGCAGCACCGGCCGGGGTCGGAGGCATTGCAGGCGTTCAGTGCCTGGCTTGGAACACAGGCATGAAGAAGCGGGCACCGTTGAACAGCATCGTTTCAGCCTCCGGGTGTGATCATGGGCATGGGGTGAACGACAATGCCCTTTGAACCTGGCGAGGGATCGACAGGAAGACGATAAGTGTGCAGGGACAGGTGCAACAAGGACACGAGATCATGGCAAAAACCAATTTGCTCAAGACCAATGACGTGACGTTTCTTGATCTGATCGGTAACGGCAAGAAGTACCACGTCCCGGCTTTTCAGCGCGACTACTCATGGGAGCAGGAACACTGGGAAGACCTCTGGAACGATATCGATGACTTGGTGGAGCAGCCCGAGGGGCGCCACTACATGGGTGCATTGGTGGTGGAATCCACGTCTGACCGAGATTTCCAGATTGTTGACGGCCAGCAACGCATGGCGACCTTGAGTATTCTGGCGCTGGCCATCATTGCCACCTTGTGCGAGCAAGGGGCGACAGATTCGGAAAAATTGGCCAATCAAGACCGTGCACGTCGGCTGCGTGAACGCTTCATAGGCGAAAAAGACCCTGCCTCTTTGCTGGAAAGCAGCAAGCTCTTCCTGAACGAGACGGACAACGGGTTTTACCAAGACTATCTGGTGCAATTGCGTGCTCCAGCCAATCCCAGGGGGTTGCCAAAATCGAACCGGCTGTTGTGGGAGTGCTATTGCTGGTTCAAGTCCCGACTGGCATCGCGGGCAGGTCTCCAGGGCGAAGCGCTTGCCGCCTTGTTGTCCGAAACGGTGGCCAGAAAGCTGTTGTTCATTCTCATTACTGTGGAGGATGAGCTCAGCGCGTACACCGTGTTCGAGACGCTCAATGCCAGAGGGCTGGAACTGTCTTCCACTGATTTGCTCAAGAACTACCTCTTCTCCAGGGTCAAGGCACGTGCCGACCTGACGGCATTGCAGCGGCGTTGGAAAGCACTGGTGGCTGTTGTCCGTCAGGAGCGCTTTCCAGACTTCCTGCGTTACCACCTTTTGTGCGACGCGCCGCAGGTTCGCAAGCAACGGTTGTTCAAACTGGTTCAGTCACAGGTCAGCAGTGCGGCGCAGGTGTTTGCGCTCATGGAGGCCCTGGAATCCCGGGCTGAACTGTTTGCGGCACTGAACGATGCCGAGCACGAATATTGGCTGGGTGACCGGGAGGCAAAGCGGCATGTGCGCGAGTTGTTGTTGTTCCGGGTGCGCCAGACCACACCACTGCTGTTTGCCGCATACGAATGTCTGAGCGCTGCCGATTTCGTCAGGGTGCTGAAATTGGTTAGCGTAGTGTCGTTTCGCTACACCGTGGTTGGGGGACTCAACACCAATGAGTTGGAACCGGCGTACCACCGTGCGGCAAAAGCGCTTCTTACAAGACAAGCCAGTAAACCAGCGGATGTCTTCAGCCTGTTGCGAGGCATTTATGTGGATGACAGCGCGTTCTTGCGGGATTTTGAGCGGCTGGAAATCGAAACCAGCGGGCAACGCAAGCGCTTGGTGAAGTACGTGCTGTGCCAACTGGAGTCGGACGCCTCCGGTGTGCAACGCGACTACGAAGCAGATCCCGCCTCGATAGAACACATCCTGCCGGAAAACCCTCTGGAGTCCTGGAGCGATTGTTTCGACTTGGAGCGGCACGACCGGTTTGTGTACCGGCTTGGAAATCTGACCTTGTTGGAGCCCTCGCTGAACAGGCAGGTCGGGAACCAGGCATGGAGCGAAAAAGCGCTCTCCTATGCGACAAGCAGCTACAAAATGACCCAGGCCCTGGCTGCAGGCGGTTACGCCGAGTGGACTTCTGCGGCCTTGGACTTGCGCCAGTCGCAGATGGCACAGCGTGCAGTGCACATCTGGCGCGCTGATTATTCCTGACGGCTGTTTGGGCCCGCGGCTTCAAAACCAGCCCGCCACCAGCGGAATCAACAGCGACGCCACCACCACCTGCAGCCCCAGGGCCAGCGCAGCCCAGGCGCCCGCGTCCGGGTGCACCTGCAGGGCGCGGGCGGCGCCGATGCCGTGGGCGGCGGTGCCCAGGGCAAAGCCGCGTGCCATCCAGCCGGTGGCGTCCTGGCCGATGCCCAGCAGGGCGAACAAGGCCTTGCCGCTGAGGGCGCCCACCAGCCCGGTCAGCACGGCAAACACGGCGGCCAGCGAGGCAATGCCGCCGACCTTGTCGGCAATGCCCATGGCCACGGGTGCGGTGACCGACTTGGGCGCCAGCGATAGCACCACCTCGGCGGGCAGCCCCAGCACCCAGGCCAGGCCCACGGCGCTGGCGGCTGCGGCTGCGCCGCCCAGCACCGCCGCCACGGTAAAGCGCCCCCAGTGCGCGCGCAGTGCGGCTCGCCGCTCCCACAGCGGCCATGCCAGCGCGACCACGGCGGGGCCGAGCAGGAAGTGGATGAACTGCGCACCTGCAAAGTAGGTGGGGTAGGCCGTGCCCGTGGCCCACAGGCCCGTGCCCAGCACCAGCATGGACCACAGCACCGGGTTGGCCCAGGGTGCCTGCCCCATGCGGGTGTAGAAGGCCAGCGCCAGCACATAGACCACCAGCGTGGCGTTGAGCCCGAACAGCGGGGTGGACGACAGGTACACCCACAGTTGCACGAAGTCGGTCATTCGCGGTCCCCTGGGGTTGGGGTGTGGCGCATCAGCCGCCGCAGCACCAGCGCCGTGACGGCCAGGCCGATCCAGGTGGAGGCGACGATCACCACCAGCAGCCGCAGGCCGTGCTCTGCCACCAGCCCCAGCTGGGTGACCACGCCCACCCCCACGGGCACGAACAGCAGCGACAGGTGGCCCAGCAGAAAGCGGGCCACGGTCTGCACGCGCTGCTGCACGGCAGGCCAGCGCAGCGCGACCAGCAGCAGCACCATGCCGATCACCGGGCCGGGGTAGGGCAGTTGCAGCCAGCGCGACAGGGCCTCGCCCACCGACTGCAAGGTCAGCACAATGGCCAGGCCCTGAAGCACCTGCATGGTGGGGCTCCTGCGGGCCGGGCCTCAGGCGCGCGACAGCGCCGCGTTGCCGCCGCCCAGGGCCTTCATCATGCCCATGTCCCCGCAGCGGTTGGGCGTGGGAATGACCTTGCCGGGGTTGAGCAGGCCCTGTGGGTCGAAGGCGCGCTTGAGGCCTTCCATCTGCTGCAGCTCCGCATCGGTGAACTGTTCGCGCATGCTGGCGAGCTTTTCCACGCCCACGCCGTGCTCGCCGGTGATGGCACCGCCGAAGGCCACGCTGGTTTTCATGATGTCGGCGCCGAACTGCTCGGCGCGGTGCAGCTGGTCGGCGTCGTT
>JAYRQF010000074.1:0-2038 GCA_041910735.1 Limnohabitans sp. | reverse complement strand
TACAACAAAGCCAAGAAGTGATGTTTTGTTTTTGTAGGAGGCCGTCCCTGCGGCCGAAGGCTGTTCGCGCGCAGGGGCGCGCTCCCACAAGAATCAGTCCCGGAAGTTGTTGAAGGACAGCGGCAGCTCGGCCATTTCCGTGCGCAAGAGCGCCATGGCCGCCTGCAGATCGTCGCGCTTGGCACCCGTGATGCGCACCGCATCGCCCTGGATGGAGGCCTGCACCTTCATCTTGGAGTCCTTGATGATCCGGGTGATCTTCTTGGCGTCTTCGGTGGCAATGCCCTCACGCACCTTGACCACCTGCTTGACCTTGTCGCCACCAATCTTTTCGACCTTGCCGATGTCCAGAAAGCGCACGTCCACATTGCGCTTGGTCAGCTTGTTGCGCAGGATGTCCTCGACCTGGGTCAGCTGGAACTCGGCATCCCCATAGAGGGTGATTTCCTTGTCCTTGAGTTCGATCGCGGCGGAAGTGCCCTTGAAGTCGAAACGGGTGCCGATTTCCTTGGCCGAGGTGTCCACGGCGTTGCGGACTTCGACCATATTGGGTTCGCAAACGGTGTCAAAAGAAGGCATGGCTCTGAAAAATAGCAAAGGTTGGGAATGCGACAATTCTCCCATGATCCTGGAGCAAAACGTCCCCTTGCAGCCTTACAACACCTTCGGCATCGCCGCCCGTGCCGAGGCCTTGGTGCGGGTGCGCTCGGAAGACGATCTGCGCGCCGTGCTGCAGGACGCCCGACTGGCCCACCTGCCGCGCACCGTGCTGGGCGGCGGCAGCAATGTGGTGCTGACCGGCGACGTCAAAGGGCTGGTGCTCAAGGTGGAGGTGCCGGGCCTGCGCCTGGCCGGTGAAACCGACAGGCACTGGATCATTGAGGCCGGCGGCGGCGTGGTCTGGCACGAACTGGTGCGCTGGACGCTGGAGCAGGGCTGGCCGGGTCTGGAAAACATGGCCCTGATCCCGGGCACGGTGGGCGCCTCGCCCGTGCAGAACATCGGCGCTTATGGTGTGGAACTGCAGGACCGTTTCCACGAGCTGGACGCCATGGACCTGTTCACCGGCGAGGTGTTCACCCTGAACCATGCCCAGTGCGGCTTTGGCTACCGGGATTCGGTGTTCAAGCACGCCTCGCATGGCCCCGAAGACCTCGGTCTGGGAGGCCGAGTCGTGATCCTGCGGGTGCGTTTGGCCTTGCCCAAGAAATGGCGGCCCGAGCTGGGTTATCTGGATCTGGAGCGCAAGATGACCGAGATGGGCAACGTCAATCCGGACGCCCGCACGATCTTCGACTGGGTTTGCGCCATCCGCAGCGCCAAGCTGCCCGACCCGGCGGTGATCGGCAATGCCGGCAGTTTCTTCAAAAATCCCACCGTCACGCCCGAGCAATGCGCCGACATCATCGCCCGTGAGCCCAAGGTGGTGCACTACCCCATGCCCGACGGCACCATCAAGCTGGCCGCCGGCTGGCTGATCGATGCCTGCGGCTGGAAAGGCAAGACCGTGGGCCACGCGGGCGTGTACGACAAACAGGCGCTGGTGCTGGTCAACCGCGGCACCGCCGAGCACCCCTGCACGGGCGGCGAGGTGATGACCCTGGCCCGCGCGATTCAGACCAGCGTGTACGAGCGCTTTGGTATCCGGCTGGAGCCGGAGCCGGTGGTGATCTGAAAAAGAAAACGGCCTCGCAAGGAGGCCGTTCAGAGCGAAGAGATCAGCGGATCACTTCTTGCTGCCCTCGAGCTTGAAGATGCTCGGGCCTTCGCCAGTCGACAGCAGCCCGGTGTGGGCATAGACACCCAGCTTGGCACGCGTGTCGGTGATGTCGAGGTTGCGCATGGTCAGCTGGCCGATGCGGTCCAGCGGGCTGAACGGCGCGTCTTCCACCTTTTCCATCGACAGGCGCTCAGGCGCGTAGGTCAGGTTGGGGCTCTCGGTGTTGAGGATCGAGTAGTCGTTGCCGCGGCGCAGTTCCAGCGTGACGGTGCCGGTGATGGCGCGGGCCACCCAGCGCTGGGCGGTTTCGCGCAGCAT
>JAYRQF010000073.1:0-4246 GCA_041910735.1 Limnohabitans sp. | reverse complement strand
GGGCCAGCGCATCAAGAAACGCTACACCGAGAGCCCGCTGTCGCTCTACCGTGCGCTGCGTTCGCTCAACCCCAGCCCCTACATGTACTTCTACAACTTCGGCGACTTCCATGTCGTTGGCGCCAGCCCCGAGATACTGGTGCGGCAGGAGCACACGCCCGAGGGGCAAAAAGTCACCATCCGCCCGCTGGCCGGCACCCGCCCGCGCGGCGCCACGCCGGAAAAAGACAAGGCCACCGAAGCCGAGCTGCTGGCCGACCCCAAGGAGCGTGCCGAGCATGTGATGCTGATCGATCTGGCGCGCAAAGACATCGGCCGCATCGCCAAAATCGGTTCGGTCAAGGTGTCCGAAGCCTTTGTGGTGGAGCGCTACAGCCATGTGATGCACATCGTCAGTAACGTCGAGGGCATCCTGCTGGACGGCATGAGCAATATGGATGTGCTCAAGGCCACCTTTCCGGCAGGCACGCTCACGGGCGCGCCCAAGGTGCATGCGATGGAGCTGATCGACCAGTTCGAGCCGGTCAAGCGCGGCATCTACGGCGGTGCCTGCGGTTACATCAGCTATGCAGGTGACATGGATGTGGCCATCGCCATCCGCACCGCCGTCATCAAGGACCAGACCCTGTACGTGCAGGCGGCTGCCGGCGTGGTGGCCGACTCGGTGCCCGAGATGGAGTGGCGCGAGACCGAGCACAAGGCCCGTGCGCTGCTGCGCGCCAGTGAGCTGGTGGAAGAAGGGCTGGAGTGAATACCATGACGAACAAGATCAAATTGCTCATGGTGGACAACTACGACTCGTTCACCTTCAACATCGTGCAGTACTTTGGCGAACTCGGAGCCGAAGTCGAAGTTTTTCGCAACGACGAGATCACGCTTGAGGGCATTGCCGCCCGCCAGCCGGACCGTCTGGTGATCTCGCCCGGCCCCTGCTCGCCGGCCGAAGCCGGCATCTCGGTCGCAGCCATCCAGCACTTCGCCGGCAAGTTGCCCATTCTGGGCGTCTGCCTGGGACACCAGAGCATCGGCGCGGCCTTTGGCGGCAAGATCGTGCGGGCACAGGTGCAGATGCACGGCAAGACCAGCGTCATCACCACCACGCAGGAAGGCGTGTTCGCCGGCTTGCCCAAACAGTTCACCGTCAACCGCTACCACTCGCTGGCGATCGAGCGCGAGAGTTGCCCGGCCTGTCTCAAAGTCACGGCCTGGACCGACGACGGCGAGATCATGGGCGTGCGCCACACCGAACTCGACATCGAGGGGGTGCAGTTCCACCCCGAGTCCATCCTGACCGAGCATGGCCACGCCATGCTGAAAAACTTCCTCGTCCGCTGAACCGGAGGCTGCCATGCCCATCACCGCCCAAGAAGCCCTGCAACGCACCATCGAGCACCGCGAGATCTTCCACGACGAGATGCTCAAGCTCATGCGCATGATCATGAACGGCGAGCTCTCGCCCGTCATGACGGCTGCCATCATCACCGGCCTGCGCGTGAAAAAGGAAACGATTGGCGAGATCACCGCTGCCGCGCAGGTCATGCGCGAGTTCTCGACCAAGGTGCATGTGCCCGACACGAAGCACCTGGTCGACATCGTGGGCACCGGCGGCGACGGTTCGCACACCTTCAACATCTCGACCTGCTCGATGTTTGTGGCCGCGGCCGCTGGCGCCAAGACCGCCAAACACGGTGGGCGCAGCGTCAGCAGCAAGTCCGGCAGCGCCGACGTGCTCGAGGCGCTGGGTGCCAACATCAACCTCTCGCCCGAGCGGATTGCGGCTTCGGTGGCGCAGACCGGCATCGGTTTCATGTTCGCGCCCAATCACCACCCCGCCATGAAGAACGTGGCCCCGGTGCGCAAGGAGCTGGGCGTGCGCACCATCTTCAACATCCTCGGGCCGTTGACCAACCCGGCGGGTGCGCCCAACATCCTGATGGGCGTGTTCCACCCCGATCTGGTCGGCATCCAGGTGCGGGCCCTGCAGCGTCTGGGCGCCGAGCATGCGCTGGTGGTCTATGGCCGCGACGGCATGGACGAGGTCAGTCTGGGGGCGGCCACGCTGGTGGGGGAGCTGAAAAACGGCGAGATCCACGAATACGAGATCCACCCCGAAGATTTCGGCATGGCCATGGCCAGCAACCGCGCCCTGCGGGTCGAGACGCCCGAAGAATCGGTGGACATGCTGCGTGGTGTGCTCGACAACCAGCCGGGCGCTGCCCGCGACATCGTGCTGCTCAATGCCGGTGCGGCCTTGTATGCGGCCAATGTGGCCGACTCCATTGGCAACGGCATCGAGCGAGCCCGCGAGGCGCTGGCCAGTGGCGCCGCCAAGGCCAGGCTGGCGCAGTTCATTGCTTTCACGCAAGGGGCCTGAGATGAGTGACATCCTCAACAAAATCGTGGCCGTCAAACGCGAAGAAGTCGCTGCCGGCCTCAAGAAAAAATCCCTGACCGCGATGCGTGCCGATGCCGAAAGCCGGGTGCTCACGCGCGACTTCGAGGGTGCACTGCGCGCCAAGGTCGCTGCGGGGCAGGCTGCGGTGATCGCTGAAGTCAAAAAAGCCAGCCCTTCCAAAGGGGTGCTGCGCGAGGACTTCATCCCGGCCGACATCGCCCAGAGTTATGCCGAGGGCGATGGCCGGGTCAGTGCAGCCTGCCTGTCGGTGCTGACCGATCAGCAGTTCTTTCAGGGGTGCAACGATTACCTCAAGCAGGCCCGCGCGAGCTGCGACCTGCCAGTGCTCCGCAAGGACTTCATGGTCGACCCTTACCAGGTCTACGAGGCGCGCACGATCGGCGCCGATTGCATCCTGTTGATCGCCGCCTGTCTGGACGATGCGCAAATGGCCGATCTGGAGGCCGTGGCCCGCAGCCTGGACATGGCGGTGCTGGTCGAGGTGCACGACCGTGCCGAGCTGGAGCGGGCGCTCAAGCTCAAGACCCGTTTGCTGGGCATCAACAACCGCAACCTGCGCACCTTCGAAGTCAGCCTGCAGACGACGCTGGACATGCTGCCCGATGTGCCGAAAGACCGTTTGCTGGTCACCGAGAGCGGCATCCTGTCTCGCGAAGACGTGCAACGCATGCGCGACGCGGATGTGCATGCCTTTCTGGTGGGCGAGGCCTTCATGCGCGCCAGGGAGCCGGGGCAGGCGCTGGCGCAGCTGTTTGCCTGATGGGTCAGCAGGGCTTTGACTGGGGTGCGCCAGCAGTTGCGCCCCATCTGACGGTATGGCCACCGGTGCTGGAGGGGTTGTTGCCGGGCTGGCGTGAGCCGGTGGCGGCGTTTCTGGCGTCGCCCACGGGTCAGGCCCTTGTATCCCGTGTGCAGGCGGCGCTCGACGGTGCTGCGGTGGTGTATCCGCCCGAGCCCTTTCGGGCGCTGGCGCTGACTGCGCTGGCCGAGGTACGGGTGGTGATCCTCGGTCAGGACCCTTACCACGGCCCCGGGCAGGCCGAAGGGCTGGCTTTTTCGGTGGCGCCGGGCGTGAAGCTGCCGCCGAGCCTGCGCAACATCTTCAAGGAGCTGAAGCGCAGTCTGGGCGTGCCCATGCCTGCCGATGGTTCGCTGGTGCGTTGGGCGCGGCAGGGCGTGTTGCTCCTCAACACCAGCCTCACGGTCGAGGACGGTCAGCCCGCCAGCCATGCACGCTGGGGCTGGGAAACGCTGACTGACCAGCTGGTGGCGCTGGTGGCGGCGCAGGCCAGACCGGTCGTGTTCATGCTGTGGGGCGGGCACGCGCAAACCAAGGCATCGCTGATCGGGCAGGCGGCGCCCGACGGGCGGCATCTGGTGCTGCAGGCGAACCATCCGTCCCCGCTGTCGGCCCTGCGGCCGCCGCAGCCCTTCATCGGCTGCGACCATTTCCGGCAGGCGCAGAATTTCCTGAGTTCCCATGGACAAAAAGCCGTCGATTGGTGAAAAAGTGACGAAGCGCTTGTGAAGTGCCACAAAAAGGTGGCATAATCTGAGGCTCGCTTCGGAGGGGTGCCCGAGTGGCTAAAGGGGGCAGACTGTAAATCTGTTGGCTTACGCCTACGCTGGTTCGAATCCAGCCTCCTCCACCAGCGAACCGGCTTGCCGGCTGACAAAGAGCGTTTGGAACAGGTTTTCCGGGCATTGCTCTCGCGCTCGTGAGAATGCGGGCGATGCGGGAGTAGTTCAATGGTAGAACCTTAGCCTTCCAAGCTAATGACGCGGGTTCGATTCCCGTCTCCCGCTCCAGTCTTTCGGTTGGTCAGGTGT
>JAYRQF010000072.1:0-3808 GCA_041910735.1 Limnohabitans sp. | reverse complement strand
CGGCGCTGCCCGCTTCGGAACGGAAGCACGGGGTGTGAGCCGTCAGTTTGATGGGCAGATCGGCTTCGGCCAGGATTTCGTCGCGCACCACATTGGTCAGCGTGACTTCGGAGGTGGGGATCAGGTACAGCGCCTGGTTGTCTTCACCGCCGTCCTGACCGCCCTTGTTGGCGGCAAACAGGTCGGCTTCAAACTTGGGCAGCTGGCCGGTGCCGCGCAGCGTATCGGCATTCACGATATAGGGCGTGTAGCACTCGGTGTAGCCATGCTCGCGCGTTTGCGTATCCAGCATGAACTGCGCGAGCGCACGGTGCAGCTGCGCGATCGGCCCGCGCATGAAGGTGAAGCGCGAACCCGAGAGCTTGATGCCGGTGTCGAAGTCCAGGCCCAGCTTCTCGCCGATTTCAACGTGGTCCTTGACCGCGAAGTCAAACGTTTTGGGCGTGCCCCAGCTGCGCACCACCACATTGCCTTCTTCGCCAGCGCCCACCGGCACGCTCTCGTGCGGCAGGTTGGGCACGGCCAGCAGCAGGCTCTGCAGCTCGGACTGGATCACGTCCAGACGGGCAGCCGATGCGTCCAGCTCGGTCTTGATGGCGCCCACCTGGGCCATGACAGCGTCGGCCTCGGCATGCTGGCCCTTGCCCTTGAGCATGCCGATCTGTTTGGACAGGCTGTTGCGCTGGGCCTGCAGCTCTTCGGTACGGGTCTGCAGGGTCTTGCGCTCGGATTCGAGGGCGCGGAACGCGTCCACATCGAGGAAAGCCTGCGGGTTCTTGCGGGTCTGCAGACGCGCGATCACGGCGTCCAGGTCTTTGCGGAGGAGAAGGATATCGAGCATGGAGGGAGATTGTAGAGATCAGGCCTGATCAGCCTTGAGGCCTTTGGGCAGGGGAAATTTCATGGTTTCCTGCTCCCCTGAGAGGCTGCGCACCGAGACGGCGCCGAGCTCGCGCAAACGCGCGATCACGGCCTGCACCAGCACATCGGGTGCCGATGCCCCGGCGGTCAGGCCAACGCGGGACTGGCCTGTGAACCAGGCCGCATCGAGATCGGCCGCGGAATCCACCATGTAAGCGGGCGTACCCATGCGCTCGGCCAGCTCGCGCAGGCGGTTGCTGTTGGAGCTGGTGGGGCTGCCCACCACGATCACCACATCCACCTGGGGACTGAGCAGCTTGACGGCGTCCTGCCGGTTCTGGGTGGCGTAGCAGATGTCCTGCTGCTTGGGTTCGCGCACTTTCGGAAAGCGCGCCTTCACTGCAGCCAGAATTTCCGCGGCATCGTCCACACTCAGCGTGGTCTGCGTGACCACGGCCAGCAACGCGGTCTGGGCCGGCTGCACACGGGCCACGTCCTGCACGTCTTCCACAAGATGGATCCCGCTGTCGAGCTGACCCATCGTACCCTCGACCTCGGGATGTCTCTTGTGGCCGATCATGATGAATTCGTAGCCTTCCTTGTGCAGCTTGGCCACTTCCACATGGACCTTGGTCACCAGCGGGCAGGTGGCATCGAAGATGCGAAAACCACGCCGTTCAGCCTCTTGCTGCACCGCACGGCTCACACCATGCGCGCTGAAAATCAGCGTAGCGCCGGGTGGCACTTCGGCCAGATCTTCGATGAAGATCGCGCCCTTGTCCTTGAGGTCGTTGACGACATAGGTGTTGTGCACGATCTCGTGGCGCACATAAATAGGCCGACCGAACTTGGCCAGTGCGTGTTCAACAATGTCAATGGCGCGGTCAACACCGGCACAAAAGCCGCGCGGCTCAGCCAGCAGGATTTCGTTGGGCATCAAAGCACCCCGATCACATGCACTTCAAACGTCACCGGCTGGCCCGCCAGCGGGTGGTTGAAGTCGAACAGCACCGCCCCATCGTCGGCCACCTGCAGCACCGTGCCGGCAAAACTGCCCTGACCGTTGGGGTTGGGAAACTGCACCACATCGCCAAAGGTGTAGCGCTCCATCGGGTCACCCAGCTCGTTGAGAAGCTTGCGCGCCACCCATTGCTGCATGTCAGGGTTGCGCTCGCCAAAGGCCTCGCCCGCCGGAATTTCGATGGTGGTGCGGGTGCCCTCTTCCAGCCCCAGCAGGCGCTGCTCCATGGCCGGCGTGAGTTCGCCCGAGCCCAGCGACAGCGTGGCCGGCTTGTCGTTGAAGGTATTGATGATGTCGCCCTGCGGACCGGCCAGGCGGTAGTGCAGGGTCAGAAAGGAGCCGGGCTCGACGGTGGGCATAGGGTTTTCCGGGTTGCCGCCGCCAAAGGGGCGGGCGCATAACAAAGCCTCTATTGTAAAAACCCGGCCAAAGACCCTGAAACACGAGACAAGGGCGAGCCGGGACGTTCCAGGGAGGAGCTGCCAATGGACATCCGGGACTTGCCGGCGCAGGCGCGCCCGCGCGAAAAACTGCTGGAACGCGGCCCGCAGGCACTCAGCGATGTGGAGCTGCTGGCCATCCTGCTGCGCACCGGCATGGCGGGCAAAAACGTGTTTGCGCTGGCCGAAGAACTGCTGGCACCGGGGGGCGTGGCCGGTCTGCTGCACGCCAGCCGCCTGCAGCTGCAGGCGTTCAAGGGCCTGGGGCCTGCCAAACAGGCCGAACTGCTGGCCGTGGCTGAGCTGGCACGCCGCTCGATTGGTCAGCAGCTGCGCGAGCGCGAGGCTTTTCATTCGCCCGGCGCCGTCAAACAGTACCTGCAGCTGCACCTGGCCCACAAAACGCACGAAGTCTTTGCGGTGCTGTTTCTGGACAGCCAGAACCGGATGCTGGCGCTCGAAGAGCTGTTCCGCGGCACCCTCACCCAGACCAGCGTCTACCCGCGCGAAGTCGTGCTGCGCGCCTTGCACCACGCCAGCAGCGCGGTCGTGCTGGCGCACAACCACCCCAGCGGCTCGGTGCAGCCCAGCCGGGCCGACGAAGCCCTGACGCAGAGCCTCAAAGCCTCATTGGCCCTGGTGGACGTGCGTGTGCTCGACCACATCATCGTCGGGCACGGCCAAACCCTGTCGATGGCCGAACAGGGGCTGCTGTAAAGCTCAGCCGCCCGGCGTGAGCAGTACCACCAGCGCCCCGGCCCCGCCTTCGGCCGGCTTGGCCTGCACAAAAGCCATGACCTGGTTTTTCTGCACCAGCCAGCTGTGTACCTTGTTCTTGAGCACCGGCGTCTTGCCCGGTGAACCCAGCCCTTTGCCGTGCACCACGCGCACACAACGCACCCCATGTCGGTGGGCTTCGCGGATGAATTCGGCCAGTGCCAGACGGGCTTCATCACTGCGCAAGCCGTGCAGATCGATCTCGCGCTGGATGGTCCAGTCGCCCTTGCGCAGCTTGCGGGTCACGTCCGGACCGATGCCCGGGCGGCGAAAACTCAGCGACTCGTCGGTGTCGAGCAGGGTCGTCACGTCAAATCCGTCGGACAACGAATCGCGCAGGGCCGCTGCCTCGTCCTGATGGAATTGCCGGGCCACAGGCTCGGCCGGCACTTTGGGCAGGCGGGCGTGCTTGCGGTCCGGCAGGGCCTGGACCGGCCCCACCGCGCGGGCAAACAGGTTGCTTTCGGCTTCGCGCTTTTTCTCCTCGGCCGCACGCGCAGCCGCCTCGGCCTGGGCACGCTCGTGCGCGGCCTGGAGTTCTTTCTGGACCTTCTTGAGGTCCGCCAGCGAATGGAGTTTCATGCACCAGCCCGGTTGCGCATCCAGTCTGCCGTCTGGAAAAAACTCTGGTTGAGCCGTTCGTGCAGAACCGGATCCACACCGGTCTCGGCCATGGCCTGGTCCATGCAGGCCAGCCACTGGTCGCGTT
>JAYRQF010000071.1:0-13472 GCA_041910735.1 Limnohabitans sp. | reverse complement strand
CTTGTAGGGCACATGCACCAGATGGGCACCGGTGCGCTGCGCCAGCAGCTCGCCCGCAATGTGCGGCGTGCCGCCCGTGCCCGAGGTGCCGTAGGACAAGCCCCCTGCCTGCGACTTGGACAGCGCGATCACGTCCCTGAGCGTTTTGGCCGGGAAGTTCGGGTGCGCCACCAGGATCAGCACCGCATCACCGATCTTGCCGACGGGCGCGAAGTCCTTGACGGTGTCGAAGCCGACCTTGGGAAACACATGCGGATTGATGACCAGCGTGCCATCAAAGCCCAGCAACAGGGTGTAGCCGTCGGGCTCGGCGGCAGCCACCTGCTGCGTGCCGATGTTGCCCGAGGCGCCGGGCTTGTTGTCGACGATGACCTGCTGGCCGAGCCGTTTGGACAACTGCTCCGCGATCAGGCGGCCACTGGTGTCGGTCACGCCGCCGGGCGTGAAAGGCACCACCAGCCGGATCGGTTTGGCCGGCCACGCCTGCGCTTGCGCGCCCACGCTGAACACGGCCGCTGCAGCAGCCACCAGCGCGCCTTGCAGCCATTGACGACGAAAGTTCTTGCCCATGCTTGTCTCCTTGTGTGAACGGGTGTGGATGGCTCAGTCGGTTTCGGCGTGGCGTTTCTCGAACGCCCACACGTCTTCAAAGCCCATCAGCTTCGTCAGATCGCCAAAGTCGTACAGCGGGGTGCTGCCACCGGCCGACGAGCCCTGCGCCCTGAACTGGCCATACACCTGCGTCATGGCCTGCACAGCCGCCAGCAGCGCCGTGACCGGGAAGATGGCCAGCCTGTAGCCGATGGATTCCAGCTCTTCGCGCGTGAGCACCGGCGTGCGGCCGCGCTCGACCATGTTGGCCAACAGCGGCACATCGAAACTCTGACCGATGCGGCGCATCTCCTCTTCGGACTCGGGCGATTCGACGAACAGGATGTCGGCCCCGGCCTTCGCATAGGCTTCGGCCCGGCGCAGCGCTTCGTCCAGCCCCAGCGAGGTACGGGCGTCGGTGCGGGCGATGATGAGGAAGTTCGGGTCGGTGCGCGCCTCCACCGCCACGCGAATCTTGCGCACCATGTCTTCCATCGGGATCACGCGGCGGCCGGGGGTGTGGCCACACTTTTTGGGAAACTCCTGGTCTTCCAGCTGGATCGCGGCGGCGCCGGCGGCTTCGTAGCCGCGCAGGGTGTGGCGCATGTTGAGCAGGCCGCCGTAGCCGGTGTCGGCGTCGGCAATGAGCGGCGTGCGTGCCATGCCGGCCATGGCCGTGACACGTCCCACCATGTCGCTGTAGGTGGCCAGCCCGGCATCGGGCAGGCCCATGTGCGAGGCCACGGTGCCGTAGCCGGTCATGTAGAGGGCGTCAAAACCGAAACTGTCGGCCAGGCGCAGCGAGACCATGTCAAACACGCCGGGAGCGACGACCAGTCCAGGTTGGTTCAGGCGCTGACGCAGCGCCGCGCGTTGTGATTCGTTCATGACAGCGGATGTCCGTTTTTGGTGGTTGAATATTTCAAAACAGCTGAAATCAGCGGCATTGAACCAAACGGAGACCCCATGGACCTTCACCTTCGCGACAAGCACATCCTGATCACCGGCGGCAGCAAGGGCATTGGCCTGGCCTGCGCCGAAGCCTTTTTGCAGGAAGGCGCGCGCGTCACGCTGGTCTCGCGCGACGCGGCCAATCTGGCGCGCGCCCGCGAGCAGCTGGCCACGCACGATGCCAGCCGCATCCACACCCACGCCGCCGACCTGCGTGACCCCAACGCCGCGCTGGCGGCGCTCGACGCGGCCGAAGCCGCACTCGGGGCCGTGGACGTGCTGGTCAACTCGGCCGGCGCCGCCAAACGCACGCCCGCGCCCGAACTCACGCCGCAGGCCTGGCAAGACGCCATGCAGGCCAAGTACTTCAGCTACATCCACATGATCGACCCGACCATCAAACGCATGGCGCAGCGTGGCCGCGGCAGCATCGTCAATGTGGTGGGCAACGGCGGCAAGGTGGCCAGTCCGATCCACCTGCCTGGTGGCGCGGCCAATGCGGCGCTCATGCTGGCCAGCGCCGGGCTGGCCGCGGCCTACGGACCGCAGGGCATCCGCGTGAACGCGATCAACCCCGGCGCCACCCGCACCGAGCGCCTCAGGGAAGGCCTGGCTGCCGATGCGCGCATGCAGGGCATCACGTCTGACGAGGCGATGCAACGCTCGGTGGCCCGCATTCCGCTGGGGCGCATGGCCGAGCCCGAAGAAATCGCCCGTGCCGTGCTGTTCTTGGCCTCGGACGCGGCCAGCTACGTCACCGGCATCTGCATGACGATGGACGGCGCGGCTTCACCCATCGTGGTCTGAGCTTCATTTGACCTGCACGCTCTGCAGATAAGTCACCAGCGCATCCAGGCGCTCGCGCACCTTGCGCTCGGGCTTCCAGCGGCCCAGTCGGGTCTGCTGGGCATCTTCGCGAAAGCGCTGGCCCCACACCGGCATCTCCCGCACGCCATGTGGCCCGGGCTCGTTCATGGCGCGCCCGTCAATCATCTCGCGCAGCTGCTGCTCGGGCAGCTTGCCGCCGTGGCGCTGTGCCAGCGTGGTCAGGTCCGACGGGGGCTTGACCAGGAAGGGCCGCAGCGGGCCGTCGCCTTTGGCGGTGGTGCCGTGGCAGCTGGCGCACTGGTGGTCGAACTCGGTGCGGCCTCTTTCGAGGGGCGTCAGGGCCCAGGAGTGGGCGGTCACGGTGAGCAGGCTGGCGATCACGCCGGCCTGAAAAGCGGTGGTTGTCATGCGGGTCTCCTGCGTTGAAAGGCCCGCATGTTCCCCGGGGAGCGACCGGTCATCGGTGCGTGCGCACACACCTCGGCCTTCGGGCATACACCGGCAGATCAATGGCCAGACAGACGCCGCGCCGTCAGCATGGGCAACCCCTTTTGCCGGAGAAGTCCATGCCCCCTTTCCAGAAGATCCTCGTGCCCGTGGATGGCAGCAGCACGTCCAACAAGGCGCTCGACTACGCGCTCAAGCTGGCCCAGGAAGACCACAGCCAGGTCCGGGCGCTGCACGCCATCGACGAGCTGAGCTACCTGAGCAGCTACGAGTATTCAGGCGAGCTGATGGCCACCGCACGCAAGAACGGCACGCAGGTGCTGCAAAACGCCGTGTTGGCCGCACAGGCCCTGAACGTGCCCACAGACACCCGACTGGTGGACCTGCCGGGCCAGCGTCTGGGCCAGACCGTGGCCGACGAAGCGGCCAGCTGGGGCGCCGATCTGGTCGTCGTCGGCACGCACGGACGCCGCGGCGTGGGCCGTGTGCTGCTGGGCAGCGGCGCCGAACAGATCGTGCGGATGTCGCCCGTGGCGGTGCTGACGGTGCGCGGCGAATGAGTGCCTGAGGCGACTCAGTCGGCGTAGACGCCGCCGGCCTTGATCACCGGCGCCCACTTGGCCACTTCGGCCAGCACAAAAGCCTTGTGCACCGCAGGCTCGACGCGGTTGTCGGTGATGACCGAGGCGCCACCGGCTTCCTGCTTGCGGATGAACTCCGGGTCTTTCACGGCGGCCTTGAGGGCGTCGTTGAGTTTCTTGAGCACAGCTGCGGGCGTGCCCCTGGGCGCATACAGGCCCTGCCAGATGGTGACGGTGAAGTCCTTGAGCCCCGCCTCCTGCATGGTCGGCATGTCCTTGAGGACCGGCGATGTCAGGCGCGTGGGCGTGGTGACGGCATAGGACTTGACCTTTTTGCCCTCGACCTGCGGGATGGTGGTCGTGGTCTGGTCGCACATCAGGTCGATCTGGCCGCCGATCAGGTCGGTCATGGCGGGCGCCGTGCCTTTGTAGGGCACCGAAACCATGTCCACCTTGAGCGTGGACTGGAACAGCATGCCGCACAGGTGCGAGGCCGAGCCGGGCCCCGCGTTGGCAATGCTGATCTTGCCCTTGTTGGCCTGCACCCAGCTGATGAGTTCACCGATGTTGTTGGCCGCCAGCGTGGGGCGGGCGATCAGGTTCATCGGGTTCTCGCTGACCAGCCCGAGGTATTCGAAGTCCTTTTCGACGTTGTAGGGCAGGTTGCGGAAAAAGGTCGGCAAGGTGGCCTGGGCGATGTGGGTGAACAGCAGGGTGTGGCCGTCGTTGGCCGCTCTGGCCGCCTTGGCCACACCGATCGAACCCGAAGCGCCGGGCGCGTTCTCCACCACGATGCTGTGCCCACCCATGATCTTGCTCATGGCCTGGGCCAGATCGCGCGCCGCCTTGTCGGTCGGGCCGCCGGCGGCGTAGGGCAGGATGAAAGTGACAGGTTTGCCCGGCGTGGGGTAATCCTGCGCCACAGCCGCCGCACTGGCCAGCGTGCCGGCCAGACCGAGCATCACGGGTGCCACAAAAGCCTTCGGGAACATGGGGGTCATGGTCAATGTCCTTGGGTGGGTTGGAAAAGCATCAGGCCAGCGCCGCGCAAACGGCCCGGGTGACATCTTCGGTGCGTGCCTGGCCGCCCAGGTCACCGGTGTGCAACGCCGGGTTGGCGGTGACGCTTTCGACCGCCTGCATCAGGCGCCGCGCGGCGTCATGCTCGCCCAGGTGTTCGAGCAGCATGACCACCGACCAGAAGGTGCCGACCGGGTTGGCCAGCCCCTTGCCCATGATGTCGAAAGCCGAGCCATGGATGGGCTCGAACATGCTGGGGTAGCGGCGCTCGGGATCGATGTTGCCGGTGGGCGCGATGCCCAGGCTGCCGGCCAGCGCAGCGGCCAGATCGCTCAGGATGTCTGCGTGCAGGTTGGTGGCCACGATGGTGTCCAGCGAGGCCGGGCGATTGACCATGCGGGCAGTGGCCGCGTCCACCAGCTCCTTGTCCCACTTCACATCGGGAAACTCTTGGGACACCTGCAGGGCGATCTCGTCCCACATGACCATGGCGTGGCGCTGGGCGTTGCTCTTGGTGATGACGGTGAGCAGTTTGCGCGGACGCGACTGGGCCAGCCGAAAGGCAAAGCGCAGGATGCGCTCCACACCGGCGCGGGTCATGATGGACACGTCGGTGGCGGCCTCGATCGGGTGGCCCTGGTGCACGCGGCCGCCCACGCCCGAGTACTCGCCCTCGGAGTTTTCGCGCACGATGACCCAGTCCAGGTCTTGGGGTGTGCAGCGCTTGAGGGGGGCGTCGATGCCGGGCAGGATGCGCGTGGGGCGCACGTTGGCGTACTGGTCAAAGCCCTGGCAAATTTTGAGGCGCAGGCCCCAGAGCGTGATGTGGTCGGGGATGTGCGGGTCGCCGGCCGAGCCGAACAGGATGGCATCCTTGTCCTTGAGCGCCTGCAGGCCGTCGGCCGGCATCATGACGCCATGCTGGCGCCAGTAATCCCCGCCCCAGTCGAAGTTTTCAAACTCGAATGCAAAGGTGCCGCAGGCGCGGGCCAAGGCCTGCATGACTTGTTGGCCGGCCGGAATGACTTCCTTGCCGATACCGTCTCCGGGAATGGTGGCGATGCGCCAGGTTTTCATGGTGCTGGTCGGGTGGTTGGTGTGGGCACCATTTTGGGATCAGGCGCTCCCGATCATCACCACCAGACGCAATCTGCTCTTAACCTGAAGTCAACAATCGCCACAGGCCATCACCCTTGAACCCGGGTGTTTTCTTGCATTTAACTGTTTATATATACAGTACAATGCAGCGGTCAGGCTTTGCAGTTGCCCGACCGTTTGATTGACAGCGCCCCCTCTTGCGGGGCGCTTTTTTTCGTGGGCTTACTGTGCCATCGCTTCAATCGCGATGTCGATGCGCACCTCGTCGCCCACATAAGGCGCGAACTTGCCGGCACCGAATTCGGAGCGCTTGATGGTGGTGAAAGCGTTGGCGCCCAGGGCCGGCTTCTTCATCATGGGGTGGGGCATGGCCTGGAAGCTGGTGACCGTCAGGGTCACGGGCTTGGTCACGCCTTTGATGGTCAGGTTGCCTTCGATGCTCTTGGGCTTGTCGCCTTCAAACACCACTTTGGTGGACTTGAAGGTGGCGGTGGGGAATTTGGCAGTGTCCAGGAAGTCTTCGCCCTGGATGTGGCCGTTGAAGTCGTCAAAGCCGGTGTTGACCGACTTCATGTCGATGCTGATGTCCACGCTGCCGGTTTTGGCTTCGGCGTCGAACACGACTTTGCCGCTGGTGTTCTTGAAGCTGCTCAGCTGGGTGGAATAACCAAAGTGCGAGTACGAGAAACGCGGGAAAGTGTGGGTGCTGTCCACGCCGTAGGTGACGGGGGCGGCGATGGCGCTGCCGGCCAGGGCGGCGAACAGGGCGGCGGTCAGGGACAGTTGCTTGAAGGATTTCATAGGTACTCCAGGTTGAAAAATCATTTGAGGTTGAGGTTGAAATTCACGGTGATCTCATTGGCCACGACATCGAACTTGGCCCACATGCCTTCGCCGATGCCGAAGTCGGCGCGCCTGAGTACAAAGCTGCCCGTCAGTGCACCTTGCGGCGAAAGCTTGAGCGGCGCGTGCAGTTCACGCGTCTGGCCCTTGATGCTCAGTTGGCCCGTGGCTTCGTACTGGTTGGCGCCCGTCGACTTCAGGCCCTTGAGCACAAAGCTGGCCTTGGGGTGCGCGGCCACGTTGAACCACGATTTGCCGACCACTTCCTGGTCGGCTTCGCCCGATCCCGTGTCGATGCTGGCCAGGTCGATGTCGATGCTGCCTTTGGCCTTGTCCAGTTTGGCCGTGTCCAGGCTCACCTGGGCGTTGAACTTCTTGAACTTGCCGTCCATGGCCACGCCCATCTGCCTGTAGCTGAAGGTGATGGCGCTTTTTTCGGGCACGACGGCCTGGTAAGAAGCCGCCTGGGCGCTGCCCAGGGCGATGGCACTCAGGGCCAGGGTGGTAACGATGTTTTTCATGGTGTTCTCCGGTTCAGCGCATGCGGCGCAGGGTGTCGTCCTTGAGGACAAAGTGGTGCCACAAGGCGGCGCTCAGGTGGCCGGCCAGCGTGAGCATCAGCAGCCAGTTCAGGGCTTCGTGCGCTTCCTTGAGCAAGTCACCCAGCGCTTTGTCGCGGCCCAGCAGGTCGGGGATGGGCAGCACGCCAAACCACACGGTCTGCACGCCCTTGGCAGAGCTCATCAGCCAGCCACTCAAGGGGATCACGACCATCAGGCCGTAGAGCGCCGCATGACCGGCGTGGGCCGCCAGACGCATGGGCGGTGACAGGGTTTCGGGCAAAGCCGGCGGACGGTGCGTGACGCGCCAGGCCAGGCGCAGCCAGACCAGCAGGAACACGGTCACGCCGGCCCATTTGTGCCAGGAATACAGCTGCAGCTTCTGCGGCGACAGCGGCAGGTCGCTCATGTAAATGCCCAGCGCCAGCAGGCCCAGGATCAGCACGGCCATCAGCCAGTGCAGGCCTTTGGCGACGGGGGTGTAGGTGGTGTTCATTTTTTCTCCCTTAATCAGTTGGGGACAGAGCTGAAGATCTGTCCCGCAAAATCATATGAATGCATACCCGTCCATCGCGATCACATGGTCGTAGATGCCACGGTAAAACGCTTCGGCCTGAGCGCCTTCGCCGGCCGCGCCCAACGCGGTGAACAGCGGCAGCAGGTGCTCGTCACGCGGGTGGGCGCGGGTGCCCGTCGGCTGGGTCTGGCGGTAGTTCAGCAGGGCGTCGGTGTGGTGGCCGGTCATCTGCGTGTGCACCCAGTCGGCGAACTGCTGCACGTAGTCGGGCGTGGGCTGGCCGGTCATGCTGATGAGCTGCCAGTCGCGCAGGTTGTGCGTCACGTTGCCCGAAGCCACGATCAGGAAGCCCTGCTGCGCCAGTGGCGCCAGTGCCTGACCCACGCGGTACGCGTGTTGCGGGCCGCCGTGGTGCTGCACCGACAGCGGAATGACCGGCACGTCGGCGTCGGGGAACATCTGGCGCAGCGGCACCCAGGCGCCGTGGTCCAGACCGCGGTGTGCGTCGGTGGCCACGGGCAGGCCGGCAGCCTCCAGCGCAGACACGACCTGTTTGGCCGCTTCGGGGCAACCGGTGGCCGGGTACTGGATCTGAAACAGGCGCGGGTCAAAGCCGCCGAAGTCGTGGATGGTTTCCAGCTGGCTGGCGGTGCCCACCGTGGGCACCGTGGTTTCCCAGTGCGGGCTGATCACCACGATGGCGCGCGGCGTGGGCAGCTGGCCCACCAGATCGCTCATGGCCGCGCCCGCCGCGCCGGGCTGCAGCGCGAACATGGGCGAGCCGTGGGGCACAAAAAGGACGGAGCGGTGCGTGTTCATGGGGATGGACTGTAGGCCGCCCTTTGGTTTTGAAAAACCATCCAATCAACACATCTTTGTTGCACAATTGGCAACAATGGACAAACTCGACGCGATGCAAACCTTTGTGCGGGTGGCCGAGGCCGGCAGCTTCATCGCCGTGGCCAACCAGCTGCAGGTAGCCCGCTCGGTGGTGACGCGCCAGGTGGCCGCGCTCGAAAAGCACCTGGGCACCAAGCTGATCACCCGCAGCACCCGCAGCCTCACGCTCACGGCCGCGGGCTCGGCCTACCTCGAAAAATGCCGCCTGATCCTGAACATGGTGGACGCGGCCGAATCGAGTCTGGCCGAAGAAAAGGCTGTGCCGCGCGGGCGCATCCGGCTGGGCCTGCCGCTGTCCTACGGCCTGCAGGAGCTGATGCCGGCGCTTTTGGACTTCGCACAGGCGCAGCCCTTCATCGAGCTGATCATGGACCTGTCGGACCAGCGGGCCAACCTGATCGAGGAGGGGCTGGACCTGTCGATCCGCATCACCGCGGACCTGCAGCCCGGCGACATCGTGCGCAAGCTCGGCGAGTGCGAGCTGCTGACGCTGGCCTCGCCCGACTATCTGGCCCAACATGGCGAGCCACGCCACCCCTCGGACCTGCGCCACCACGAATGCCTGATCTACGCCAGCGACACGGCCGTCAGCACCTGGACCTACCGGGACAAAGGGCAAACCTTGCAGGTGCCCGTGCGCGGGCGCATCGTGGCCAACAACGGCGGCGCCTTGACCGAAGCGGCTGCGCGTGGCATGGGCATCACGCGCCAGCCGGACTTCATCGCCGCGCCGTATCTGGCGCGCGGGCAGGTGCGCGCGGTGCTGCAGGCGTTTGCCAACGCCCCGCTGGGCATCTACGCCGTGCTGCCCAGCAACCGCTACATCCCACACCGGGTGAGCGTGCTCATTGAGCACCTGGCGCGGGTACTCAGCCCTTGAGCGGCCCCTTGGCCAGTTGCCCCACGATCTCGGGCAGCAGGGTTTGCGGATCGACCGCTTTGCAGGCCGCGGTCAGCGTGCCGTGCATGGCCCGGGCGGCTGCGTCGTGCGAGCCGGTCTCGCGGGCCATGTCGGCGTAGTAACCGAGGTCCTTGAGCGCGTTGGCCATCGAAAAACGCAGGCCGGACGTTTCACCCCGCAGCAGATACGGCTTGAGGCGCTCCAGCGCCGCGCCCCAGCCGCCGCCTTTTTCCAGCACCTCGACAAACACCGCGTCGTCGATGCCACTGCGGCGCGCGCAGGCTGCCGCTTCGGCCAGCAGCGTGACGGAGCCTAACGAGACGAAGTTGTGCAGCAGCTTCATGCTGTGGCCGGCGCTCACGGCACCGGCGTGCACGATGTTTTCGGCAAAGGTGGAGAGCAGCGGGCGCACCTCTTCGAGCAGCGCCGCGTCACCCCCGACCAGCAGGTTCAGACGGCCCTGCATGGCTTCGTTGGGGGTGCGGGTCATGGCCGCGTCCATGAAGCGCACGCCGCGCTGGGCCAAGGTGGCGGCCACCTGCTGGGTGGAGCCGGGAATGCTGGTGGAGCAGTCGATCACCGTCATGCCCTCGCGCAGGCCGGCCAGCAGACCGGTGTCACCGGCGATGATGGCCTCGACCTGGGCCGAGCCGTTGACGCACAGGATGACGATGTCACTGGCCTGCGCCACGGCCTGCGCCGTCGGTGCAGTCTGGGCGCCAGCGGCGATCAGCTCACCCAGAGGCTGGTTGCCCGGGTGCTCCATGGCGGTGAGGGCAAAGCCTTTTTTGACGATGTTGGTGGCGATGCCCAGACCCATCAGGCCCAGGCCGATCATGCCGATGCGGGGGGTGTTCATTGGAAACTCCTGTGGCGTTCAGCCATGCTTGATGGTGACGGTCTTGAGCGTGGTGAAGCTGTAGAGCGCCTCGAAGCCTTTTTCGCGGCCGTGGCCGCTGGCCTTGACGCCACCGAAGGGCAGCTCGATGCCGCCACCGGCGCCGTAGTTGTTGACGAACACCTGGCCGCTTTGCAAGCGACGCGCCATGCGCAGCTGGCGGCTACCGTCCTGCGTCCAGAGCGCGGCGGCCAGACCGTACTCGGTGCCGTTGGCCAGTTCGATGGCGTGGTCTTCGTCGTCAAACGGCGTGATGGCCAGCACCGGGCCGAAGATTTCTTCCTGTGCGATGCGGTGTTCGATCGGCACATCGCGGATCAGCGTCGGCACCTGGTAAAAGCCGCCCTTGGGCGCTTCGGGCACCAGCTGGCCTTGTGCCGCAATCGGCAGGCCGTCGCTCTTGGCCAGCTCCACAAAACTGCGCACGCGTTGCATCTGCGACTCGCGGATCAGCGGACCGCAGTTCAGGTCCATGGCGGCGGGGCCGGTGCGGGTGGCCGCAAACGATTGGGCCAGGCGCTCCACCACCGCCTCGTACACCGGGCGGTGCACCAGCGCGCGGCTGCCGGCCGAGCAGGTCTGGCCGGCGTTCTGCACGATGGCGTTGGTCACCACCGTGGTCATGGCGTCCATGTCGGCATCGCCAAAAATGATCTGCGGCGACTTGCCACCCAGCTCCAGCGTGACCGGCGCATGGTGTTCGGCTGCGGCCTGCACCACGATCTGGCCCACGCGCGGCGAACCGGTGAAGGACACATGGTCCACGCCGGTGTGGCGCACCAGCAGGTCGCCCGCCTCGTGGCCGTAGCCGGTGACGATGTTCAGCGCCCCTGCCGGGAAGCCCACCTCAGCCGCCATCTCGGCCACGCGCAGGATCGACAGGCAGGCGTCTTCGGCCGGCTTGACCACGCAGGCATTGCCCACCGCCAGAGAAGCCGCCACGCTGCGGCCAAAAATCTGCAGCGGGTAGTTCCACGGGATCACATGGCCCGTCACACCAAACGGCTCGCGCAGCGTGAACACGGTGTGGCCGTTGTAGAAGGGGATGGTCTCGCCCATCAGCTTGTCGGCGGCGCCGGCGTAGAACTCGAAGTAACGGGCCACGGCGGTGACGTCGCCACGCGCCAGCGTGACGGGCTTGCCGCAGTCGCGCGATTCCAGTGCGGCGAGTTCGTCGAGGTTAGCCAGCATGTGCTGTGACAGGCGCTGCAGCAGGCGGCCGCGCTCGGTGGCCGTGAGTCGGCCCCAGACCCCGTTGAACGCCTCGCGCGCCGCCACCACGGCGCGGTCGATGTCGACCGCATTGCCACGCGCAATGGCGTCAAACTGCAGGCCGGTGGAGGGATCGATGACGGGAATGTCCTGACCCGAATCGGGTGCGACGTGCTGGTTGGCGATGTAGTGCAGTTTCATGGCGGATCGGGGAAAGTTGTCAATTGAGTTTACTGGATGGTCCGTGCAGGCCATGACGCCTGCGGTACAAGGCCCAGACCGGACACTGCCGATTTGTAAAATCACCTGACCTCTGAACCCCCTGCCCCATGACCCAACCCGAGCGTGAATCCAGCACACTGTCCGCCCTCACCCGGCTGGAGCCGGTCCGGCACGAACGCTTTGCCGAGCGGGTGTACGAGAGCCTGTTCCACGCCATCCTGACGGGCAAACTGGCGCCCCGGACCCGACTGCCGTCCGAGGTCCAGCTGGCCACATTTTTCCAGGTCTCGCGCCCGGTGGTGCGCCAGGCCCTGGACCGCCTGCGCAGCGACCAGTTGATCGCCTCGGTGCGCGGCTCGGGCACCTTTGTGCGGCCCGACTGGCCACAGGCCTCGGCCCGACCGCCCAAGGAGCCGGACATCAGCCACTGGCTGCACGGGCAGGAACTGCGGCTGGTGCTGGAGCCCGAATGCGCCCACCTGGCTGCGCTGCGCCGCAGCCAGGCCGACCTGCAGCGCATGGCGGCGGCGCTTGACGGCTTCGAGCAGGCCGCGGCCAAAGGCGATGTGGCACACCACTTTGACTTTGGCTTCCACGAAGCCATTGCCCAGGCCAGTGCCAACCCGCGCATGCTGCAGGTCATCCAGACCCTGCAGTACGACGTGAGCCACGCGGTCAACATGACCCGGCACCTGGTGCGCCTCAAACCCTGGCAGCGTACCCACGACGTGCTCGACGAGCACCGCGAGATTTACCGCTGCATCGAACGCCAGGACGCCGAAGGCGCCCGCCGCGCCATGCGCAGCCACATAGAAAAGGCGCGTATCCGGATGCTGGAGCCCTCGCCCAACTGACGACCCTCATGCCTCCCGCACCACCTGCCCAGGCCACGCGCTCGTCCCCACCAGGACGAACCCTGCGCGGCATCGCCCTGTTTGAGGGCTGCAAGGGTCTGGCCGCGCTGGTCGCAGGCATCGGCCTGACGCAATTGCTGCACCACGACCTGTACCGTCTGGTGCTGGAACTGGTGGGCCACTTTGGCCTGAACCCCGGCCAGCCATTTCCGGCCTTGCTGCTGCACTACGCGCAGGAACTCAACACGACGCCGCTGGATACGCTCGAGCTGATGCTGGGTGGCTACCTGACCTTGCGTTTTGTCGAGGCGTACGGCTTGTGGATGGCTCGGGCATGGGCCGAATGGCTGGGCGCCCTCTCGGGTGGTTTGTACATCCCGTTTGAACTGCACCACCTCTGGCACACCCCCGGCCTGCCCGGAGCGCTCGTGCTGGCCATCAATGTGCTGATCGTGGCTTACCTGAGCGGACAGCTGTGGAAGCGGCGGACAACGAAAGCACAAGCCCCTCTTTTCTGACCCTCGGGCCATTCCCTCTTTCCGAACCCGGGCAAAATTTGTATGATGACCTGACGAATTTACCCAAGGAGACCTCCTGTGCATCGCCGCCAAGTCACCCTGATCTGCGCCGCCTTGTTGGGCCTTGCCCCGCTGGCGCCATCCGCACTGGCACAGAGCTGGCCTGCGCGTCCCATCAAGCTGGTCGTGCCCTTCCCGCCCGGCGGCCTGATCGACAACCTGGCGCGCCTGGTGGCGCCCAAGCTGTCGCAGGAACTGGGCCAGCCCATCGTCATCGACAACAAGCCCGGCGCCGGGGGCAATCTGGGGGCCGGTGAGGCTTCGCGCGCCGCCGCTGACGGCTACACATTGCTGATGGCCTCGCCGCCGCTGACCATCAACCCGGCACTCTACAAAAAACTGCCGTACGAGCCACGCAGCATTGCCCCCATCGGTCTGCTGGGGCGCGTACCCAATGTGCTGGTGGTCAACCCGGCATCGGGGATCCAGAATGTGGCCGATCTGACGGGGCGCATGAAGGCACGGCCCGGG
>JAYRQF010000070.1:0-14594 GCA_041910735.1 Limnohabitans sp. | reverse complement strand
TTCCCCATCATCCCCTGCACCCTGTGCGGAAGCCAGGAAAATCTGCAGCGCCAGGTGGTGGGCAACATGCTGCGCGAATGGCAGAAGAAGCACCCGGGCCGCATCGAAAACATGTTTGCTGCCCTGCAGAACGTGGTCCCCTCGCACCTGATGGACCACAAGCTGCACGATTTCAAACACCTGCAAATCACAGGGATTGCCGACGAGGATGGCGACAAAGCCTTCGATGAGGAAGAATTCAGCGAAGCCTGTCTGCCTGGCATCCAGGTCATCTCGATGAACTGAACCCCATGAAACGCGTTGTCGCACTGCTCACAATCGCTCTGGTTGCCTTGCTGACCGGCTGCGCCGGCATGCGCACTGTGGACAGCCAGGTGCTGGCCGTGGCCAACGTGCAGCCCGGCACGCAGCTGCAGGGCGCCCGATACCGTTTTGAACGCCTGCCCTCGCAAACGGGCAATCCCGAAGCCGGACTGGCCGAGCAGCAGGCCGAGCAGGCCCTGGCCGCCGTGGGCCTGGTGCGGGACGATGCAGCCGCGCAGTTGAGCGTGCTGGTGGGCTTTCAGGGCACGCAGTACGTGGTCGACCCTTGGGGTACGCCCTATCCGGGCACATACGGCAGCATTTCGATCGGGCGCGGCGTGCCCTGGGGTTCTGGCGTGGGTTTCGGTATGGGCATGCGTTTTCCGCCCAGCACCCAATACCGGCGCGAAGTCAGCCTGATCCTGCGTGACCTGAAATCCGGCCAGGTGGTTTATGAGACACACGCCACCCACGACGGTCCCTGGAGCGACAGCAAGACCATCTTCGCCACCCTGTTCAAGGCGTCACTGGCCCACTTTCCCAACCCGCCTGCCGGCCCGCAGCGCGTGAACATCGAAATCCCACGCTGAACATGGAAGCCACCCGCATCCTCGCCATCCGGCACGGCGAGACCGCCTGGAACGTCGACACCCGCATCCAGGGCCACCTGGACATCCCGCTCAACGACACCGGCCTGCAGCAGGCCCGCTGGCTGGCCCGGGCACTGGCCGAACGCGACGAGCTGCACGCCATCTACGCCAGCGACCTGTCGCGCGCCCATGTGACGGCGCAAACCATTGCCGATGCCGCCGGACTGGCTGTGAGCACCCACCCGGGTTTGCGCGAGCGTTCTTTCGGTGATTTTCAGGGCCGCACCTTCGCCGAAATCGAAGCCGAGCTACCCGAACATGCCCAACACTGGCGCAAACGAACACCCGAATGGGCGCCGCCCGGTGCCGGCGAGTCGCTGATCGCCCTGCGCGAGCGGGTGCTGGCCACGGTGGATGAACTGGCGTCGCGCCATGTCGGCGAACAGATCGTGCTGGTGGCCCACGGCGGGGTGATGGATGTGCTCTACCGCGCCGCCACACGGCTGGACCTTCAGGCCCCGCGCACGTGGCTGCTACCCAACACCGCCGTCAACCGGCTGCTGTGGACCCCGCAGGGCCTGAGTCTGGTGGGCTGGGCGGATACCAGCCATCTCGACGACAAGTCGCGGGACGAAACGACCGCCTGAGCCGGCTTATTCGTTGAACAACCCACCCGCCGCCTTGGGCGGCGTGACCCCCAGATGCCGAAAGGCCGCCAGGGTGGCAATGCGCCCGCGCGGGGTGCGCTGCAGATAGCCCTGCTGGATCAGGTAAGGCTCGATCACGTCCTCGATCGTGTCGCGCTCTTCGCCGATGCTGGCTGCAATGTTGTCCAGCCCAACCGGTCCGCCGTCAAAGCGGTGGATCACCGCCTCGAGCAGCTTGCGGTCCATGAGGTCAAAGCCCTCGGGATCGACATCGAGCATGGCCAGCGCCGCCTTGGCCATGGCCTGGGTGATGCGGCCATCGCCCTTGACCTCGGCATAGTCGCGCACCCGGCGCAGCAGGCGGTTGGCGATGCGGGGGGTGCCGCGTGAACGTCGTGCGATCTCGAACGAACCCTCTGGATCCATGGGCGCCTTGAGCAAACCACTGCTGCGCGTGACGATGCGCGAGAGCTCCTCGGGTGTGTAGAACTCCAGCCGCGAGACGATGCCAAAGCGGTCGCGCAGCGGGTTGGTCAGCATGCCGGCACGGGTGGTGGCCCCCACCAGCGTGAACGGCTGCAGGTCCAGCTTGATGGAGCGCGCCGCCGGCCCCTCGCCGATCATGATGTCGATCTGGTAATCCTCCAGCGCGGGGTAGAGGATCTCCTCAACCACGGGCGAAAGGCGGTGGATTTCGTCGATGAAGAGCACATCGTTGCGCTCGAGGTTGGTCAGCAGCGCCGCCAGATCCTTGGGCTTTTCAAGCACCGGGCCGCTGGTCTGGCGCAGGTTCACGCCCAGCTCGGCCGCGATGATGTGGCTCAAAGTGGTCTTGCCCAAACCAGGAGGGCCGAACAGCAGCACATGGTCCAGCGGCTCCTCGCGCTTTTTGGCGGCGCCGATGAAGATTTCCAGCTGCTCGCGCACCTTGGCCTGGCCCACGTATTCATCGAGCTGTTTGGGCCGCAGGGCGCGTTCGATGGCCTCTTCGCTGTTGGACACGGGCGCAGCAGAAACCACCCGGGGGGTCGGGGGCAGCGCAAAGTCGTCGGTCTTGATGCTCATGACGCGATTGTCTTACTTGGCCAGCGCCTTGAGCGCCAGCTTGATGCCCTCGCTGACGCCCACGTCCTGCGGCAGGCCCTTGAGCGCGGCAGCGGCTTCCTTGTCGCTGTAGCCCAGCGCGACCAGCGCCTGCTGGATGTCGCCCTGCGCATCGCCCACGGCGGCGGCTGGCGCACCGATGTCGGCGCCCAGCTTGCCCTTGAGTTCGAGCAGCAGGCGCTCGGCGGTTTTCTTGCCAATGCCCGGCACCTTGACCAGGCGGCCGGCTTCCTGGCCGGTCACGGCTTGCGAAAGTTCGGTCACGCTCATGCCCGACAGGACCGACAGCGCGGTGCGCGGCCCCACGCCCGAGATCTTGATGAGCTGGCGAAAGGCCTCGCGCTCGGCCGCCGTGCCAAAGCCATAGAGGATCTGGGCGTCCTCGCGCACCACAAAGTGCGTCAGCAGACTGACTTTCTCGCCGGTGGCGGGCAAGTTATAAAAGGTGCTCATCGGCACATTGACCTCGTAGCCCACGCCGTGGCAGTCCACGATGACTTCGGGCGGGTTCTTGTCGCTGAGGAGGCCGGTGAGTTTGCCGATCATGGGTAAGAAAAGCCTTGCTTGGACGGTCTGGAGGAAAATCAGGGTTTCGGGCGCAGCCAGCGCGCCACCACGGGATTATCAACTTGATCGTTCGCCACACCTTCACCCCGCACAACAACACCCGGCTGTCGCACCTGTGCGGCCCTATGGACGCGCACCTGCGCAGCATCGAGGCCGGCCTGCAGGTCAGCATCGCGCACCGCCACGAGCAGTTCAAGGTCGACGGCCCCAAGGCCCAAGCCCAGCAGGCCATGGAACTGCTGCAGGCGCTCTACGAGATGGCCGAGCGCCCGATTGCGGCCGACACCGTGCAACTGATGATGGCCGGCGACGGCGAGGACGGCGCAGAGCAGCCGCCGCTGCAAACCCGCCGAGCCGACCTCAAGGCCCGCACGCCCACCCAGGCCGCCTATCTGGACAACATCGCAGGCCACGACATCACGTTTGGCATCGGCCCGGCCGGCACCGGCAAAACCTATCTGGCCGTGGCCTGCGCGGTGGATGCGCTCGAGCGCTCGGCGGTGCAGCGCATCGTGCTTACGCGCCCGGCAGTGGAAGCTGGCGAGCGGCTGGGGTTTCTGCCCGGCGACCTGTCGCAAAAGGTGGACCCGTACCTGCGCCCGCTGTACGACGCACTGTACGACCTGATGGGTTTCGAGCGGGTGCAAAAAGCGTTTGAACGCAACGCGCTGGAGATCGCCCCGCTGGCCTTCATGCGCGGGCGCACCCTCAACAACGCTTTCGTGATCCTGGACGAGGCGCAGAACACCACGCCCGAGCAGATGAAGATGTTCCTCACCCGCATCGGCTTTGGCGCCAAGGCGGTGATCACGGGCGACGTGAGCCAGATCGACCTGCCCAAAGGGCAACTCAGCGGCCTGATCGACGCCGAGCGGGTGCTCAAACGCGTCAAGGGCATCGCGTTCACCCGCTTCACCAGCGCCGACGTGGTGCGCCACCCGCTGGTGGCCCGCATTGTCGATGCTTATGACGCCCAAGGCAGTGCCGTGCGCCGTCGCGCCGCCTCTCACGAAGAATGAACATGGCCTTGAAACAACTGCAACTTTCGCTGCAATTCGGCGACATCCCCCACGCAGCCCGCCACCGCGCCGCCCTGCCCCGCCACTTTGTGGCGCGCTGCATCCGCCACGCCCTGGCCCTGGACGCCGAAATCACCGTGCGCATCGTCGGAGAAGAGGAAGGCCGCGAGCTGAACAAGGGTTACCGCAAGAAGGACTACGCCACCAACGTGCTGACGTTTGATTACGCGCAAGAGCCGGTGGTGATGGCCGACCTGGTGCTGTGCGCACCGGTGGTGGCCCGCGAAGCCAGGGAACAGGGCAAGACGCTGGCGGCGCATTACGCGCATCTGCTGGTGCACGGCGCATTGCACGCCCAAGGGTGGGACCATGAGACCTCTGCGTCCGATGCCGAGGAAATGGAAGCCTACGAGGTGGAGATCCTTGCCGGCCTCGGGGTTCGTAACCCTTATCGCTGATTTTGTGCGTGTGAGGTTTCTGTCTGGGTGGGGGCCGGGCTCCTCATGACGGGGTACCGTAAATCGTCACCCGGCCCCCACCCAGACAGAGACCATGGTTCATCAACCACTGCAGCAAACGCGCTCTGATCACCAGCGAGGTGAGATTGGGGATCCGGCAGGTGACGATTTACGGTACCCCGTCATGAGGAACCTGCCGCATCCCCAATCTCACCGGCGCCAGAAAAAGCAGCACCTCAGATCAAACGCACCTTCACGCTCTTGCCCTTGATCTTCCCCCTGGACAACTGAACGCAGACGTTCTGCGCCAGCTCAGCCAGCACCGCCACATAGGTGGAAAACTCGTTCACGTTGATCTTGCCCACCTGCTCGCGCGTCAGGCCACACTCGCCCGCCAGCGCCCCCATCACATCGCCCGGACGGATCTTCTCCTTGCGACCGCCCACGATCTGCAGCGTGCGCATGGGCGGCAGCAAACGCCCACCGGCGGCAGGTTTGAAACTGTCGAGCGCCTGCCACTGCGAGGCTTGGCCCTGCAACACCTCGATCTTGCCGACACGCCCCATCTCGTCCATGCTGGCCAGCGTGATCGCCAGCCCCTCGGCGTCACCCCGACCCGTGCGGCCGATGCGGTGGATGTGCACCTCCGGATCGGGCGTCACATCCACATTGATCACGGCTTCCAGCCCCTCCACATCCAGTCCACGCGCCGCCACATCGGTGGCCACCAGCACCGAGCAGCTGCGGTTGGCAAACTGCACCAGCACCTGATCGCGTTCGCGCTGCTCCAGCTCGCCGTACAGCGCCAGCGCCACATAGCCTTGCGCCTGCAGCACCTCGACCAGATCACGGCACTGCTGTTTGGTGTTGCAAAACGCCAGCGTGCGCTCGGGCCGGAAATGCGCCAGCAACGTTGACACCGCGTGCAGGCGTTCGGTCTCGTTCACCTCCACAAAAATCTGGCGGATCTTGTGTGCGCTGTGCAGTGCTTCGACCTTGACCGTCTGCGGCGCACGCATGAACTGCGAAGCCAGCTTGTCTATGCCTTCGGGGTAGGTGGCCGAAAACAGCAGGGTCTGACGGTCCCTGGCGCACTGACGCACCACCTTGGCCATGTCGTCAAAAAAGCCCATGTCCAGCATGCGGTCGGCTTCGTCCAGCACCAGCGTGTTCACGCTCGCCAGATTCAGCGAGCCGCGCTCCAGATGGTCCAGGATGCGGCCGGGGGTGCCCACCACGATGTCGGCACCGTGCTCCAGACTTTGCACCTGTCCACGCAGGGCCACGCCGCCGCACAAGGTCACCACTTTCACATTGGGGCGCGAGCGCGCCAGACGGCGGATTTCCTGCGTCACCTGATCTGCCAGTTCGCGCGTGGGGCAGAGCACCACCGCCTGCACGGCGGCGCCGGGCGAGCCGGTCTCTGCAAGCCTTTCGACCAGCGGCAGGCCAAACGCTGCCGTCTTGCCGCTGCCAGTGCTGGCCTGCGCGATCAGGTCATGGCCTGCCAGGGTGAGGGGCAGGCTGGCCGCCTGGATCGGCGTCATGCGGGCATAGCCCAGCTGCGCCAGATTGGTGAGTGACGCAGGAGACAGGCGCAGCGCGCCAAAACTGTCCGAAGACGCGGAAGAAGAAGTCATCTTCCGATTATCGGCGGTGGCAGCTTCAGACCGTCATGCGGATCGGCAGGGTGACGGGGCCATCGTTGACCAGCGCCACCTTCATGTCGGCCGCAAACTGCCCCGTCTGCACCACGGGGTGGGCTGCGCGCGCCTGCTTGACGAAATGCTCGTACAGGCGCCGGCCTTCATCGGGTTTGGCCGCCTGCGTGAAACTGGGCCGGTTGCCGCCGGCCACATCGGCGGCCAGCGTGAACTGACTCACCACCAGCAGGCCACCGCCGACGTCCTGCACGCTGCGGTTCATCTTGCCGGCCTCGTCGGCAAAGATGCGCAGCTTGAGGATTTTGGCCAGCAGCCGGTCAGCCACCGCGTCGGTATCGCCCTGCTCGGCGCAGAGCAAGACCAGCAGGCCCGTACCGATCTGGCCGATGACGTCACCATCTACACGCACACTCGCTTCGCTGACCCGTTGCAGGACCGTGATCACGCCACATCCTTCGGATCGTCGAAATGGGCTTCCACATCGCTGGGCAAGAGCTGGATGGTGGCCCGCAAACCCGGCACCGCGGCCATCAGGGAACGCTCGACACTGCCCCGCAGCGCGGCGGCATGGCCCAGTGACCAGCTGGCGGGCATGTGCATGTGCATGTCCACAAAACGGCGCTGGCCCGCCTTGCGCGTCACCACATGGTCAAAACGGATGTGCTGCGTCTGGCCCTCGGGGTGCTCAAACCCGTGCAGCACGTCATGGATCTGCGCCAGCACCTCAGGCTCGACCGCCTCGTCCATCAGCCCCTGCGAGGACTGCCAGACCAGATGCGCGCCTTCCTTGAGGATGTTGAGCGCCACGCCCATGGCCACCACCGCATCCAGCCAAAGCCAGCCGCTCAGGTGAACCAGCACAATGCCCACCACCACCCCGACCGAGGTCCAGACGTCGGTGACCAGATGTCGGGCATCGGCTTCGAGTGCCAGCGAGCGGTGCTCGCGTGCCGCACGAAACATCACCCAGGCCAGCAGGCCGTTGAGCACCGAGCTGCCCACCGACAGCACCAAACCCAGACCAACCTGCACCAAAGGCTGCGGATCGAACACGCGGTGCCCTGCGGTCCAGAGGATGCCCAAGCCAGCCACGATGATGAGGATGCCCTCGAAACCGGAAGAAAAGTACTCGGCCTTGTGGTGGCCGTAGGGGTGGTCTTCGTCGGGCGGCGCTTCGGCCACCGTGACCATGAGCAGACCAAACATGGCACTGGCCAGATTGACCAGCGACTCCATCGCGTCCGACAGCAGGCCGACCGAATCGGTCAGCCACCACGCGAGGGTCTTGAGCGCGATGGTGATGACGGCCACCCCCACCGACGCCCAGAGCAGGCGTTTGGGGGTGAACCAGGGAGAGGCCATGTTCATGACACCAGCATACGCCCGGCGCATGAACGGCGGGTGACGGTGATCACGCCAGGGTGACCTTGGCGAACTTGCGCTTGCCCACCTGCACCACGCAGGTGCCGGCTTCGACCTTGAGGGCCTTGTCGCTGATGACGGCCCCGTCGATGCGCACGCCACCACCTTCGATCAGGCGGTTGGCTTCGCTGGAGGACGGTGCCAGACCGGCGGCCTTGAGCAAAGCGCCAATGCCCATCGGCGCACCCGACAGGGACACCTCGGGAATGTCATCCGGTATGCCGCCTTTGCTGCGGTTGATGAAATCCTGCTCGGCCGCATCGGCAGCCGCAGCGCTGTGAAAGCGCGCCGTGATTTCCTTGGCCAGCATGACCTTGGCGTCTTTCGGGTTGCGGCCGCCCTCCACCTCTTTTTTAAGCGCCTCGATCTCGGCCAGAGACTTGAAGGACAACAGGGTGTACCAGCGCCACATCAGGGTGTCGGAGATGCTCAGCACCTTGGCGAACATGGTGTTGGCGTCTTCGGTGATGCCAATGTAGTTGTTCTTCGACTTGGACATCTTGTCCACGCCGTCCAGTCCTTCGAGCAGCGGCATGGTCAGGATGCACTGCGGCTCCTGCCCGTATTCGGCCTGCAGGTGACGGCCCATCAGCAGGTTGAACTTCTGGTCGGTGCCGCCCAACTCCAGATCGCTCTTGAGCGCCACCGAGTCGTAGCCCTGCATCAGCGGGTAGAGGAATTCGTGCACGCTGATGGGCGTACCGGCCTTGAAGCGGTCATGGAAGTCGTTGCGCTCCATCATGCGCGCCACGGTGTACTTGGCCGCCAGCTGGATCATGCCCATCGAGCCCAAAGGGAGCGACCACTCGCTGTTGTAGCGGATCTCGGTTTTGGCGGGGTCCAGCACCAGGCTGGCCTGCCTGTAGTAAGTCTCGGCATTGAGCTTGATCTGCTCGGGCGTGAGCGGCGGACGGGTGCTGTTGCGGCCCGAGGGGTCGCCGATCAGGCTGGTGAAGTCACCGATCAGGAAGATCACCTGGTGCCCCAGATCCTGCAGCTGGCGCATCTTGTTGAGCACCACGGTGTGGCCGATGTGGATGTCCGGCGCGGTCGGGTCCAGACCGAGTTTGATGCGCAGCGGCACGCCGGTGGCCTCCGATTTCGCCAGTTTTTGCAACCAGTCTTCCTGCGGAATCAGCTCTTCGCAGCCCCGCAAGGTGACCGCCAGGGCCTCTCGGACCTTGTCCGTGACCGGGAATTTTGTAACAAGCGCTTGATTCATAAGGGTTTTTTCTGAATTCCCAAACCGCAGGAACAGTAAAATGGACAGGATTTGCAGGCAGCCCATTTTAGTGGCGCCTCCCCAACACCCACCGCCTGACGATTTCAGGCGGTTTTACTGTCCGATTTGATGAATTTGTTCCAATCCTTCAAAGGCCTGAGCACCCGGACACTGGTGCATCTGGCCCGGGCTGCCGGCCAGGCCCTGCTGGGCCTGCAACGCGCTCTGGACTGGCTCGACGGCCCCCACCCGGTAGCGACCCGCCTCAAGCCGGTGGCTTCCTTTCTCGCTCGCCACCCACGCAAAATTTCAGCCACTGTGGGCGGGGTTCTGCTGGCCGTGGCCGGCGGCGCCTTCGCCGTAGCTTCGCTGGGCCCGGATGCAGCGGAGTTGCCCGTGAGCAACTACACCGAGTCCGTGGCCGTGCCTTCGCTGGCCAGCCAGGCCGAGGTGCTCGATCTGCGCGACCTCAAGCTGCTGCGCAGCGACACCACCCGCGCCGCCGATTCGGCCGAGAGCCTGTTGCGCCGCCTGGGCGTCGTGGACGCCGACGCCGCGCGATTCATGCGCACCGATCCGCAGGTGCGCGACGCCCTCAGCCGTGCTGGCCGCCAGGTGAGCGCTGAAACCACCGACCAGCAGGCACTGACCCAGCTGACCGTTCGCTGGCTGCGCAACGAAACCGACAGCCAGTTCCAGCGCCTGACCGTGGCCCGCGACAACGGCAAGCTGACCGCCCGTCTCGAAGCCGTGCCGATGAACGCCAGCATCCGTGTGTCGGGTGGCACGGTGTCCAGCTCGCTGTTTGCTGCCTCCGACGAAGCACGCCTGCCCGAAGCCATCGTCAACCAGCTGACCGACATCTTCTCCAGCCAGATCGACTTCCACCGCACGCTGCGCAAAGGCGCCCGTTTTGGTGTGGTGTATGAGGTTCTGGAAGCCGACGGTGAGCCCGTGCGCACCGGCAAGGTGCTGAGCGCCGAATTCGTCAACGGCGACAAGACCTACCAGGCCGTCTGGTTTCAGGAGCCTGGCCAGAAGGGCAGCTATTACGGGCTGGACGGCAAGAGCCTGCGCCGCGCCTATCTGGCCGCACCGGTGGCCTACTCGCGCAAAACCAGCGGCATGGGCATGCGCCTGCACCCCATTTTCCAGACCATGCAGGTCCACCGCGGTGTCGACTATGCCGCCCCCAGCGGCACCCCCACCTACACCGTGGGCGACGGCGTGGTGGAATTCGCTGGCGTGCAGGGCGGTTACGGCAACATGGTCATCGTTCGCCACAACAACGGCCACAGCACGGTTTATGCCCACCTCAGCCGCATCCAGGTGCGCAAGGGACAGAGCGTCACGCAAGGACAGGTGCTTGGCGCCGTGGGTTCAACTGGCTGGTCCACCGGCCCGCACCTGCACTTCGAGTTCCGCGTCAACGGTGTCTACACCGACCCGCAACGCATCATCCAGCAGGCCCAGAGCGCCCCCATCACCCCGGCCAGCCGCCCGGCTTTCGCACGTCAGGCCGATGCCGCCCGCCTGCAGCTGGCCGCCGCCAGCCAGATGCGCGACGGCAACGAATTGTGATCCCGGCCCCTGCGGCCCCAATGACTGCACCTGCGCTCTACATTGGCCTGATGTCAGGCACTTCGCTGGATGGCGTGGACGGGGTCCTCGCCACCATCGAGCCCCAAGGGGGCATGCAGGTGGTGCAGCATGCCTTCCTGCCGTTTGAAGCGGATTTGCGCGCATCGCTGCTGCTCCTGAACCAGAGCGGCCCCAACGAACTGCATCTGGCCGCCTTGGCCGCCAACGGCCTGGCCCGCGCCTACGCCATGGTGGTGTCCCGGCTGCTGGCTTCGAGCGGCGCTGCCGCCAGCGACATCGCAGCCATCGGCGCACATGGCCAGACGGTTCGCCACCAGCCCCTGCTTCATGACGGCATCGGCTATACGCTGCAACTCAACAACCCCGCACTGCTTGCCGAACTGACCGGCATCGACGTGGTGGCCGACTTCCGCACCCGCGATCTGGCCGCCGGCGGTCAGGGCGCCCCACTGGTGCCCGCCTTCCATCACGGCATCTTTGCACGCCCGGACATGGCGGTGGCCGCACTCAACATCGGCGGCATTTCCAACCTCAGCGTGCTGATGCCCGACGGCGCGGTGCGCGGTTGGGACTGCGGTCCAGGCAATGCGCTCATGGACCACTGGTGTTTCCAGCACACCGGTCAGGCATTCGACCGCGACGGCGCGTGGGCCGCTTCCGGTCAGGTCGTTGAACCTTTGCTGGCACTTTTGCTGCAAGAGGATTTTCTTCAACTTCAGCCCCCAAAAAGCACGGGGCGTGACCTGTTCAATCCGAACTGGCTGAATTCACGCCTGTCCGGCTTCAGGCAGGCCGAACCGCAAGATGTTCAGGCCACACTCACCGCTTTCACAGCGCAGGCCTGCATACGGGACGTTCACCGGCATGCCGGGACGGTGCAGGAACTGGTCGTTTGTGGAGGGGGTGCGCTCAATCTGGAGCTGATGCGGCAACTGCAGCGCGGCCTGCCCACTCTGCAGGTCGTCAGCAGCGAAGCCCGGGGTCTGCCACCGCTGCAGGTCGAAGCCGCGGCATTTGCGTGGCTGGCCCACAAATGCGTGCGCCGCGAGCCTGCCAGTCTGCCAAGCGTCACGGGCGCCAGAGGCGCCCGTGTGCTGGGGGCCATTTACCCCCGTTGAGTGGTCAGCGGCCGCTGGGCGGCCATCGGTGTCAGACCGAGAAGGAAGAGCCGCAGCCGCAGGTGGTCGTGGCGTTCGGGTTCTTGATCACGAACTGGGCACCCTGCAAGTCTTCCTTGTAGTCGATCTCGGCGCCCACCAGGTACTGGTAGCTCATGGCGTCGATCAAAAGGGACACACCGTTCTTGGTCATGGTGGTGTCGTCTTCGTTCACGATTTCATCGAAGGTGAAACCGTACTGGAAACCCGAGCAGCCGCCACCCTGCACGAACACCCGCAGCTTCAGGTCCGGGTTGCCTTCTTCGGCAATCAGGTCAGCCACCTTGGCCGCAGCGCTGTCGGTGAACAGGATCGGGGCGGGCATTTCGGTCTGGATGTTCTCGGCAACAGCGCTCATGGGGTATCTCCGGTAAGTTGCAAATAGTATAGCGCCGCACTGGGTTATTCTTGGCGCATCGCCAGATTAACGCTACTGCCGTTGGGGGTTTGGGCCAAGAAAAAAGCCGCAACAGCGAACCGTTGCGGCTTTGGGCGAAGCAGTAAAGCGGATTAACGCTTGGAGAACTGCTTGCGACGACGGGCAGAGTGCAGACCGACCTTTTTACGCTCGACTTCACGGGCGTCACGGGTCACGAAGCCTGCTGCGCTCAGCGCGGGCTTGAGGGCTGCATCGTAGTCGATCAGGGCGCGGGTGATGCCGTGGCGGGTGGCACCGGCCTGACCGGATTCACCACCACCGTGCACGTTGACCTGAATATCGAAAGCTTCGAGGTTGTTGGTCAGCGCCAGGGGCTGCTTGGCAATCATGATGGAGGTCTCGCGGCCAAAGTAAGCCTGGATGTCCTTGCCATTCACGGTGATCTTGCCGGAGCCTTTTTTCAGAAACACGCGGGCGACGCTCGATTTGCGACGGCCGGTGCCATTGTTCCATTCACCAATCATTTGTCCGCTCCTTAGATTTCCAGAGCCTTGGGCTGCTGGGCAGTGTGCGGGTGCTCGCCGCCACCGTACACCTTCAGCTTCTTGATCATGGCGTAGCCCAGAGGACCCTTGGGCAGCATGCCCTTGACGGCCTTCTCGAGCGCACGGCCAGGATGCTTGGCTTGCAGGTCGCGGAAGTTGGTTTCGTAAATGCCACCGGGGAAGCCGGAATGACGGTAGTACTTCTTGTCCAGGGACTTGGTACCGGTCACTTTGAGCTTGGAGGCATTGATGACAACGATGAAATCACCGGTGTCGACGTGAGGCGTGTAAATGGCCTTGTGTTTGCCGCGCAGACGGAGAGCAACTTCGCTGGCTACTCGTCCGAGGACCTTGTCGGTCGCGTCAATCACAAACCACTCATGGACGACCTCAGCGGGTTTTGCGCTGAACGTGGTCATGTTTTTCTTTCGAAAAAGAGGTTTGTCGGGCTCTTTTCCACGGTCGGTGTTCCTCTGTTGGGAACCTCTTAGGTGGCGTTGAAGTCTTCGCCGCGGAGCCACAAAAGCGCTGCGAAGCCTGCCATTATACGAAAATCCTGCCCTCCCCGGTTACCATCGATCCATGTTCAGTTACCGCCACGCCTTCCACGCCGCCAACCATGCGGACGTCCTCAAACACATCACGCTGCTGGCCACCCTGCGCCATCTGCAGCAGAAAGAGGCGGGCATCACCCTGATCGACACCCACGCGGGTGCAGGGCTGTACCGGCTGGATGGCGACTATTCCCAAAAGGGGGCCGAGGCCCAGGACGGTCTGTTCAAGCTGCTCGAAGCCGCAGCCGAACGCGAAGACCTGCCCGAGCCGGTGCAGGACTACCTCGACCAAGTGGCCCATTTCAACCCCAATGGCGAGGCCCGCATCTACCCTGGCTCGCCCTTTTTGATGGCGCAGCTGCTGCGCCACGAAGCCCGAGACCGCCTCAAACTCTTTGAGCTGCACCCCACCGACAGCCAGTCTTTGGCCGGCAACATGGCGCAGCTGGAACTGGGCCGGGCCGTGCAGATCAGCCGCGAAGACGGTTTCGAGTCACTGAAAAAGCTGCTGCCCCCGCCCGCATCGGCCAGCGGCTCCAAACGGGCCATGGTCCTCATGGACCCCAGCTACGAGATCAAGTCCGACTACCCCAAGGTCAGCAACGTGATTGCCGACTGCCTCAAGCGCTTTCCAACCGGCACCTACCTGGTGTGGTACCCCATCATTCCCCGCCCCGAGGCCCACGAACTGCCCCGCCGCCTGAAAACCCTCTCCAACCAGGCCCGCCGCAGCTGGCTGCACGCCACGCTGGCCATCGGCCGTGGCGAAGAAGGAGACACCGGTCTGTCGGCCAGCGGCATGTTCGTCATCAACCCGCCTTACACGTTGGCTGAGCAACTGCGGGCGGCATTGGCCATGGTCGGACCGGCGCTGGCCCGTGGCAATGGCAAGGGCTGGCAGGTCGAAGCCGGGGGTGCCTGAGCCCGACCTCAACAGGCTCAGGGAAAGTCCTGACCGGTCGCCTCCAAATTAACCGACCGATCGGTCGGTTAATCGATATACTCGCTGCTCAGGCGCCCCGAACGGGCGCAGGAGAAGCCCATGTACACCCAATCCTTCAGCGTCTCCGACCAGGACGACGCCAAGTCTGCCGGCCTGAAAGCCGTGCCCAAGGAAGCCAGCGCAAGCGAGCAGGCGCTGCAGGCCCAGTTCGATGCCCGCATCGACGCCGACGGCCGCATCGAGCCGCGCGAGTGGATGCCCGAGGCCTACCGCAAGACCTTGGTGCGCCAGATCAGCCAGCATGCCCACAGCGAGATCGTCGGCATGCTGCCCGAAGGCAACTGGATCAGCCGCGCCCCCAGCCTCAAGCGCAAAGCCATCCTGATCGCCAAGGTGCAGGACGAAGGCGGCCACGGCC
>JAYRQF010000069.1:0-10561 GCA_041910735.1 Limnohabitans sp. | reverse complement strand
GCAGCCCTGCTTGCTGGAGCATGACGACGCGCACGCAGATGCCGCAAAAGCGCTGGCGACCACCGGTCTGCCCCACACCCACCACGATGCGCTGATCGCCACCGCCTCGGCGCGCGGCCTGCCGCTGCCCGAGGTGCACAGCGACCTGCCGCTGTTGCTGGTCTACACCTCCGGCACCACCGGGCGGCCCAAGGGTGCCGTGCACACGCAAGCTGCGCTCCTGGCCAACGCGCGCGCCAGCCACTGGGCGCACGGCTTTGTGCCCGGCGACAAGGTGCTGTCCACCCTGCCCATGTTCCATGTGGGCGGCCTTTGCATCCAGACCCTGCCCGCGTTGCTGGCAGGCATCGAGGTGGTGCTGCACCCGCGCTTTGACCCGACGGCCTGGCTCGATGAAATGGGCACCAGCCGCCCCACCCTGTCGCTGCTGGTGCCCGCCACCATGCGCGCCCTGTTCGAGCATCCGCATTGGGCAGACACTTCACTGGCCTGCCTGCGCGGCATCATGACCGGTTCATCCACCGTGCCGCTGGCGTATCTGGAGACACTGCACGCCCGCGGCGTGCCTGTGGGGCAGGTGTATGGCACCACCGAAACCGGCCCGGTCTCGATCGTGCTGCGCCTGCCCGACGCCATGGCGCGTGTGGGCGCCTCGGGCTGGCCGCAGCCGGAGGCACAAGTCAAGCTGATCGATGCCCGGGGGCAGGAAGTTGCCCCCGGCGAAACCGGGGAGGTCTGTATCCGCGCCGCCAACCTCATGCGCGGCTACTGGCACGCCCAGGGCATGGGTGGCCTTGGCCTGCAGGACGGCTGGTTCCATTCGGGCGATCTGGGCACGCGTGCGCAAGACGGCTGCATCACCATCGTGGGCCGCAGCAAGGACATGGTCATCTCGGGTGGCGAGAACATCTACCCGGCCGAAATCGAAAACCTGCTCGTCACCTTGCCCGGCGTGGCCGAATGTGCGGTGGTGGGCCTGCCCGATGAACGCTGGGGCGAGGTGCCGGTGGCCGTGCTGGTGCGCACTACTGACACCGCAGGTCAGGCACTGAGCGCTGACAGCGTACTCGCTCACCTGCAGGTACGCATCGCACGCTTCAAACTGCCAAGGCGCGTGGTCTTCATGGACAGCCTGCCCAAAAGCGCGCTGGGCAAGGTGCAAAAGCCCCAACTGCAGGCCGAACTGCTCCGCACAAACCCTTAGACACGCACCAGCGTGACTGCGCGCGAGCCTGACGCTGGCATCATGGCCGGATCACCCTGACCGGAGACACACATGCGCCACACCACCCGCCGCACCAGCCTCATGGCTTTGGCCGCCTGCACCATCGGACTGACCGTCCCTGCCTTGCAGGCCCAGACCACCTGGCCCACCAAGCCCGTCAAGATCGTCGTGCCCTTCGCCCCCGGCGGCACCACCGACATCCTGGCCCGCGCCGTGGCGCCCGAGTTGTCCAGAGCCTTTGGCCAGCAGTTTGTGGTGGAGAACAAGGCTGGTGCCGGCGGCAACCTCGGCGCCGAGCAGGTGGCCAAGTCGGCCGGCGACGGCTACACACTGCTGATGGGCACGGTGGGCACGCACGGCATCAACCGCGCGCTGTACCCCCGCCTGCCCTACGACCCCTTCAAGGATTTCGTGCCGGTCACGCTGGTGGCGGCCGTGCCCAATGTCATGGTGGTCAACACCGAGTTCGCAACGGCCAACAAGATCAACAGCGTCAACGACTTCATCCGCTACGCCAAAGCCCACCCGGGCCAACTCAACATGGCCTCGAGTGGCAACGGCACCTCCATCCATCTGGCCGGTGAACTCTTCAAGAGCATGACCGGCACCTTCATGGCACACATCCCCTACCGGGGCTCGGGCCCGGCCCTGCTGGACCTGACCGCCGGCAACATGCACGTCATGTTCGACAACCTGCCCTCGGCCATGCAGCTGATCAAGTCCGGACGGCTCAAGGCCCTGGCCGTGACCAGCGCCCAGCGCTCCTCGGCACTGCCCGAGCTGCCCACCATTGAAGAAGCCGCCGGTCTCAAGGGCTTTGAAGCCAGCAGCTGGTTCGGCCTGCTGGCCCCGGCCGGCACGCCCATGGACATCGTCAACCGCATCCAGCAGGAGGTGAGCAAATCGCTGGTCACCCCCGCCATCAAGGAAAAGCTGCAGGCACAGGGGGCCATCCCCAGCGGCATCACCTCGGCCCAGTTCGCCAACCTGATCGAAGCCGAACACAAAAAATGGGCCGAGGTGGTCAAGGCTTCCGGCGCGAAGGTGGACTGACATGGGCTGGTTCGAGGGTTTTGTAAAGCAGACCATCGCGCTGAACAGCCTGCCCGTCACGTTGCGCCGCTCTGACGACTGGACGAACGACAAACCCGTGCTGGTGCTGCTGCACGGGTTTCCGCAAACCCATGTGCTCTGGCACCGTGTGGCGCAGCGACTCAAAGACCGCTTTCGCATCGTCATGCCCGACCTGCGCGGCTACGGCGATTCGTCCCACGCGCCAGGCGACGCCGACCACGCCCACTACAGCAAGCGTGCGATGGCGCAGGAAGTGGTGAACCTGATGGACCACCTGGGCGTGCAAGACTTCTTTTTGTGCGGCCATGACCGCGGTGGCCGCGTGGCGCACCGGCTGGCGGTGGACCACCCCACCCGCGTCAAGAAACTCTGCGTGATCGACATCGCCCCTACGCTGGATATGTACGAGGCGACCGATTTTGATTTTGCCCGCGCTTACTACCACTGGTTCCACCTGATCCAACCGGCTCCCTTGCCCGAGCTGATGATCGGAGGCAACGCCAGGGCCTATCTGCACGCCAAGCTCGGCGGCTGGGGCAGTCAGGGGCTGGGCTACATCGAGCCCGAAGCGCTGGCCGAATACGAACGCTGCTTCTGCGACCCGACACCCAACACCCAGGGCCTGCCGGCCAACATCCACTCGGCCTGCGAGGACTACCGCGCCAGCGCCGGCATCGACCTCGAACACGACCGGGACAGCCGCGCACGCGGCGACAAAATCGCCTGCGACACCTTGGTGCTCTGGGGCGAGCGGGGCGTGGTCAACCGCCTGTTCAAGCCGATCGAACTCTGGCAGGCGCAGTGTGCGGGGCGCGTGTCGGGACAGGCCGTGCCGGCCGGGCACTTCATTCCGGAAGAACTGCCTGAGCTGACGGCTCAGACACTGCGCGACTCCATGTGCTGATCACTTCTTGCCGCCACTGAGAAACAGGCGCAGGAAGAAAACCATCATGCCCAGCATGAACACAATGCCAATCAGGCTCATCAGGCCATAGTCGGTGAACAACAGGTCTTGCAGGAGTTTCATGGTGCATCCTTTCTTGCAGATGCATCCATGCTCCCGTCTGCAGCGGTGGCAGCGCTTGAGATAAATCACCCGCCACCGCCAGAGATTTGCGTTGTGTCAAACCCAGCGCATCGAAACCAGACCTGCCGCCATCGCCAGACCGTGCACGCAAGCAGCCACGATGGTCAGCACAATGGCTGGACGCAGGCGATCGGGCGTGGCAGATCGCTGCCACAGCACCGCTGCAGCAGCCCCACTGAAGGGCGCCGAAAGCAGCCCCCAGATCGCGCGTTCGGGCTGCAGGAAATGCCACACGCCCCAGGCCAGCCAGCCGTGGGCCAGCAGGGCGAAGCCCGCATAAAGCAGAGCCGCGCCACGCGGACCGGCACGCACCGCCAGCGTGGCCTTGCCGACCGAGGCATCGGCACGCGCATCGGGCACGCCGTTGATGAGCAGGATGTTGGCGATCAGCAGGCCATAGCTCAGCGAAGTGAGCACCGGCACGATGAACACCGTCCCTCGTTGCACCGCATCGGCGCCAATGACCACCAGACTCCATGCCGCTGCCACGGCCAGCTCGCCCAGGCCGCGCGACATCAGCGCCAGAGGGGGCGCCGAATACGCCCAGCCCAGCAACAAGCCCACCGCACCGATCCACAGCACCGCCGGGCTGCTCTGCAGGGCCAGCAGCACCCCGGCCGGCATGAGGACCAGCAACAGGGCGCGCGCCAGATCGCGCGTCTGCTGCACGCTGACCACCCCCTGCTGGATCAGCCGCGTGCCGCCCGTGAACGGAAAAATGCCCGAGGTGTTGGCCGCGTCCGCACCACTCTCGGCATCGTGCACATCGTTGAGCACATTGCCCGCCGCATGGGCCAGCGAGGCCAGCACCAGCGTGGCCAGCGCCGTCCAGACATTCGGCGGGTGTCCGCAGGCATCGGCGATGGCGATGCCCAGCAGGCACCCCACCACCGTGATGGCCAGAAACCCCGGGCGCGTCATGCGCACCAGGGTGAACAAAGGCAGGTTCGTATCCGTGGTCAAGCGCCGCAGCACTTTTTGAATTTTTTGCCACTGCCGCAGCTGCACGGGTCATTGCGGCCGGGTGTGGCTTCCTTGATGACCTGCTGCACACGCGGACCGATGTTGCGCCAGATTTCGCGCAAGTCGTACACCGCCCACAGGGCTTCGCCGTAGGCGTTCAGGCGGTTCTCGCTCACGCTGGGCGGGCCGTCTTCACCGAATGCCGACAGCGTGGCTTCGTCGGTGTCGTCTTCGGTCAGGGCCACGATGGCCTGCAGCGACAGGTCGTGCCATTTGGCGGCGTCCTTGTCCTTGGGGGCTTCCCATTCTTCGGGCCAGCTTTCGATGGCGTACATGAAGCCCAGCGCCCAGACCTGCGCGAACGAGGGGATGTCCTCGCCTTCGACTTCTTCGCGTTCCTCGGGCGGCAGCGAGGCGATCGCGCCACGCACGTCCATCACTTCGGGCGCGTAGGCCTTGTCTTCGTCTAGGGCCTGGATTTCCGTGTCGAGTGCCACGCGCACTTCTTCGAAGCGGCGGTCCCAGAGGGCGATGAACTGCTCGCGCTGGGCATCGTCAGAAAACGAACCGCCTTCGTCCAGCCCCAGCAGCACCGGCAGCCATTCGTCGGCATCGATGCGGCGACGGCAGCAGACCAGCGCGGCCAGAAAGCCTTCGCAAAATTCCCACTGCGGGGTTTCGTCGTGGCGCGTGCGCAGGTCATCGAGGATGTCGTCGAGGGTGTCAAAGTCCTGGGCTTCCAGGCCGGCAGGGGTGGTCATGGGGTGGTCTCCAGAAGAGAAGGATTGAGGGCCACGCCACAGCGGGCGAGGCGGTTTTTCATGCAGAGCACCTGCGCGTCCTTGCTGTGCAGGGCGGCGCCGTGCTGCACAGCAAGGTCGATGAATTTCTGGTCGTCGGCGTCTTTGCAGACGTACGGCGCCTTGGGCGCATCGGGCTGCAGTTGGGCGTGGCGGTCAAAGTGGCCGAGGACGGTGTCGGCCGTCAGGGCGCGTGCGCTCAGGCGCCGCGCAATGTGCGGATAGTCCAGCACCCGGGCCAGCTCTTCGCGCATGGCGGTGGTGGCGATCCACCGGGTCTCGCCGTCCTGCAGGCTCTCGCGCAGTGCTGCGGACGCCGGGTCGTCAAACACCCAGAGGTCCAGCACGATGTTGGTGTCGAGCACCCTGGGTGTCACGGTTTTTCACCTGCATCGCGTCTTGCACTGCCCGCTACCAGATCGAAGCGGAACAGCCGGCATTCGATCGGGCCGTTCCACATGGGCACGCGGCGCGACTCTTTCAGGCGCATGCGGCCGGGCAGTTTCAGGTCGGGCGTGAGCATCCAGGCGCTCCAGCCGGCAAAGTGCTTTTTCCAGTGCGCTGACAGCTGCAAAAAGAAGTCACCACCGTCGTCGGTCTGGGCCGATTCACGACCAGCGCGCTGCGCCGCCAGCTGGCCCGGCACAAAGCTTTCGCGGCCACGCCCCGCCACACCGGCAGCGGCAATGCGCTCGCCATAGGGCGGGTTGAGCAGCATGACGCCCGGCACCTCGCTGGGGGGCATGCGCTGCAGGGCGTCACCGCCGCGCAGCTGCAGCGCGCGGGCCACGCCGGCACGTTCGGCGTTGCGTTGGGCAAAGTCCACCATGCGGTGCGCCACATCCGAGCCGAAGACCGGCGCGGTGGGCGGGTGCTCCATGGCGCGGGCTTCGTCCTTGAGCCCTTGCCAGACGTGGGCCTGGTAGGGCAGCAGTTTTTCAAAGCCGAAGCGGCGCTGGCTGCCGGCCGCGATGCCGCAGGCGATCTGCGCGGCCTCGATCGGGATGGTGCCGCTGCCGCAGCAGGGGTCGTACAAGGGGACGGTCGCGTCCCAGCCACTGGCGGCGATCATGGCCGCGGCCAGGGTTTCCTTGAGCGGGGCGTCACCCTTGTCGGTGCGCCAACCGCGTTTGAACAGCGGCTCGCCCGAGGTGTCGATGTAGAGGGTGAGATGCTCGCGCGTCAGGTGCGCGTAGATGCGCGCATCGGGCCACTGCGTTTCCACACTGGGGCGCTCGCCGCGTTTGGCGCGGAAGCGGTCGGCCACGGCGTCCTTGATCTTGAGCGCCGCAAAGTTCAGGCTCTTGAGCGGGCTGTGCTGCGCGGTGATCTCGATCTTGAAGGTCTGTTTGGTGGTGAACCAGATTTCCCAGGCCACACTGCTGGCCGCTTCGTACAGGTCGGCCTCGCTGCGGTAAGGCGTGTGCGAGAGCTGCACCAGCACCCGCTGCGCGAGGCGGCTGTGCAGGTTCAGGCGCATGGCGTCCCGCCATGAGGCATTGACCACCACGCCACCGCGACCGGTCAGCAGGTCGTGGCCCGTGAGGCCGGTGAGGTGGTGCACCTCGTCGGCCAGAAATTCTTCGACGCCTGCGGCGCAGGGCAGGAACAGTTGGAGTGAGTTCAAGTGGAGTTTCTCAAAGCGCCTTGCGCAGGTTGGCAGGCGCGATCTTGAGCGCCTCGCGGTATTTGGCCACCGTGCGGCGCGCGCAGTCGATGCCCTGTTCCTTGAGCATGTCGGAGATGGTGTTGTCCGACAGCGGCTTGGCCGGGTTTTCGGCGGCCACGAACTGCTTGATGAGGGCACGCACCGCCGTGCTGGACGCCGCACTGCCGCTGTCGGTGCCCAGGCCCGAGCCAAAGAAGTACTTCAGCTCGAAGGTGCCTTGCGGCGTGGCCATGTATTTGGCGGTGGTCACGCGGCTGATGGTGGACTCGTGCATGCCCAGCTCGTCAGCGATCTCGCGCAGCACCAGCGGGCGCATGGCCAGCTCGCCGTGGATCAGGAAATTTTTCTGCCGCTCGACGATGGCGCTGGACACGCGCTGGATGGTGTCAAAGCGCTGCTGGATGTTCTTGATGAACCAGCGCGCTTCCTGCAGGCGCTGCTGCAGGCCGGCGGCGCTGTCGCCTTTGCTGCCGCGCATGGCGTTGGCATAAATGTCATGCACCCGCAGTTTGGGCATCACGTCGGGGTTGAGCTGCACCCGGAACTGCGTGGCCGTGCCGCGGCGCACCGGCGTGACAATGACGTCGGGCACGATGATGTTCTGTTCGGCCTGCACAAAGCGTCGGCCCGGCTTGGGTTCGAGGCGGGCAATGAACTGCAGCGCGGCGCGCACCTCGGCGTCGGCCGCGCCACTCAAAGCCATCAGGCGCTTGATGTCGCGCTTGGCCAGCAGCTCCATGGGCTGCGCGCACAGGTGCAGGGCCAGCTTGGCCACCGCGTCTTCGGGCGCATCGTGCAGCCGCTCCTGGCACTGCAGTTGCAGGCATTCGGCCAGATGGCGCGCGCCCACGCCCACGGGTTCGAGCGACTGCAGCAGGCGCAGCGCCACCGTGAAGCGGTGCACCAGCTCGTCCAGTTGCTCCAGATCGTCGGTGCCAGCCAGACTGGCCGCGAGTTCTTCCAGACTGTCTTCGAGGTAGCCGTCTTCGTTGAGCGATTCGATCAGGAACCGCAGCGCGGCGCGGTCCAGCTCGGACAGGCGCAGGCTCAGCGCCTGCCGGTGCAGGTGGTCGGTGAGGGAGCCCAGACTGCGCGCCAGCTCCACCGCGTCGGCGCTGTCGTCGCCGTCGTTGTTGCCGTTGCGGGCTTTGGCGTCGCCACCCCATTCGCTGTCGTCGGCATTCACGTCCACGCTGCCGTCGCCGTCCCAGCTCTCGGCCACGTCCTGCACCGCTTCGTCGGCCGGTTCGGGGGCGTCGTCGCGCTCCTGCGCGCTTTCGCTGACCCGGTCACCCAGACTCACGCGCGTGTCGGCGGCGGCCAGTCCCATGGCCTCGGCCGGCAGATCGTCTTCGGCGCGCTCCAGAAAGGGGTTGTCGTCCAGCATCTGGTCGACTTCCTGGGACAGCTCCAGCGTCGACAACTGCAGAAGGCGGATCGATTGCTGCAACTGGGGCGTCAGCGCCAGGTGCTGCGACATCTTCAGGGAAAGACTTGGCCTCATGCCATCACATCCTGAAGTGTTCGCCCAGGTAGACCCGCCGCACGTCGGGGTTCTCGATGATGACGTCGGGCGTGCCCTGCGCCAGCACACGGCCTTCGCTGATGATGAAAGCGTGGTCGCAGATGCCCAGGGTTTCGCGCACGTTGTGGTCGGTGATCAGCACACCGATGCCGCGCTGCTTGAGGAAGGCGATGATGCGCTGGATTTCGATCACCGCGATCGGGTCGATGCCGGCGAAGGGTTCATCCAGCAGGATGAAGCGCGGCTGCGAGGCCAGCGCGCGGGCAATCTCGACGCGCCGGCGCTCACCACCCGACAGGGCAATGGAGGGCGAGTCTCGCAGGTGGTCCACATGCAGATCGGCCAGCAGGTGGTCCAGCTGCGCCTCGATCGCGGTCCGCGTGAGGGGGCGGCCATTCTCGTCGTGCTGCAGCTCCAGAATGGCGCGCACGTTGTCGGCCACCGAGAGCTTGCGGAACACCGAGGCTTCCTGCGGCAAATAAGACAGGCCCAGCCGTGCACGCTGGTGCATCGGCGCACGGGTCACGTCCTTGCCATCGATCAGGATCTCTCCGCCATCGGCCCGCACCAGACCGACGATCATGTAAAAGGAGGTGGTCTTGCCCGCGCCGTTGGGGCCGAGCAGGCCCACCACCTCGCCCTTGCGCACCTGCAGCGACACGTCGTGCACCACCTTGCGGCTGCCATAGGCCTTGCGCAGATGGCGGGCTTCAAGACAGGAAACGTCGCTCATGGTTTGCCCCCGGTGGTGGGGCTGCTGCGCAGGGCAGGACGGGATGGGGCGGCGGCCGAGGCTTCGGCCTTGGGCGCCAGCACGGCACGCACCCGCTGGCGGGCACCGCTTGCACCTTGCGGCTGGCCATCGACATTCAGCACCTCGGTGCTGTTGTTGTAGACGATGCGTTGCCCGTACAGCTGGTCCGCCGCGCGGCCTTCGCGCAGGATGCGCACTTCGGCACGGCCGGTCAGGGTCATCAGGTCCTGGCGGCTGTCGTAGACCGCCTGCTCGGATTCGCCCTCGATGAATTCATCCACGCCTTCGCGCTTCTGGCGAAAGAACACCCGTTCGCCGACTTCGGCCCAGAAACGGGCGACCTGCTGGCCCTGGCCGTCCTGCTGTACTTCCATGCGGGCGGCGCGCATCACCAGCGTGCCTTTGATGGCCTGCACATGGCCGGTGAGCACCGTCAGCTGGCGAGGGTCATCGTGCTGCATGCGGTCGGCTTCGACCTGCATGGGCTTTTGGCTGTCCGCCCGTTCTGCCCGGGCTGTCCCGCCCAGCACCAGAAGCAGCGCAGCGAGCGGGAGGAGGAAAGAAAACTTCATGGGGCACGAATCTTGCTGTTGATGGCATTGTAGGTGCAGCCATGCCGCATGCCGGGCCGCAGACGAAAAAAAGCCCGCACACGGTGCGGGCCCCAAGCGGTGCGGCCAGAGGCTCAGCGCGACTGCGCCAGCAGGGACTCGGCCACCTTGAGCGCGCGCTCCATGCCGCCAGCCAGAGAACCGTCGGTGTAGTACTTGCCGGCAATACCCAGCGAGGGCACGCCCTCGACGCGGAACTCGTTTTGCAGCTGCACGGCGCGCTTGACCTTGCTGGCCACACCAAAAGAACGGTAGGTTTCGGCGAACTTCTTGCCGTCCACGCCCTGCTTTTCGATCCAGGCCTGGATCAGGGCGTCGGTGTTGAGCGGCAGGCGCTCCACATGCACCGCGTGGAAGACCTTGGCATGCACGCTGCCCAGCAGGTCCATCGCTTCGAGCGTGTAGTACAGGCGCTGCTGCGGCGCAAAATCATCGCGAAAAGCCACCGGCACGCGGCGGACCACCACGTCTTTGGGCGCGTTCTTGACCCACTGCGCAAAGGCCGGCTCGAAAGCGTTGCAGTGCGGGCAGCTGTACCAGAAGAACTCGATCAGCTCGACCTTGCCGGCCCCCACATCGGAGGGCACCGGACGGTCCAGCGTCAGGTAATCTTTGCCGGCACGAAAGGCCTGCTGCGCCCAGGCGGCGCCCTGGGCCAAAGCGGCGGAGGCGGCCAGAAGGCCGGAAGCGAAAGAACGGCGTTTCATGTGAACTACTCCATGGAATTTCAGCGCTGCATGCGCACGATGGTGTTTTCGACCTGGGCACTTTCGAGTTTGGCGCGCACACGCTCGGCGGCGGCCTTGTCGTCAAACGGTCCCAGACGGACCCGGTACACGGTGCGGCCAGCCTG
>JAYRQF010000068.1:0-11807 GCA_041910735.1 Limnohabitans sp. | reverse complement strand
TCATGGTGGTGCCGCTGGCCATGGTGGGGCTGTGGCTGTCGCGCCGCTATGTGCCGACCACCGCGCCCGGGGGCGTGGCCGCCAACGCCGACTCTGCCGGGCTGGACTGGTTGGGGCTGGCGCTGGCCAGTGCCTCGACACTGATGCTGCTCAACGGACTGGTGCAGTTGCGCGGCGAGGGCGGACATGGCGCCGAGGTGCTGCTCACCTTGGCCGGGCTGGGGGCGCTGTCGTTTGTGCTCTGGCAGCGGCGTCTGCTGCATCTGGCGCGCCACGGCGGGCGGCCAGCGCTGATGAACCTGCAGGTGTTCGCGCACCGCAACTTTGCCATGGGCTCGCTGGTGGCCTTCACCTACGGCACGGCCCTGTTCGGTTCGACCTACCTGTACCCGGTCTTCATGCAGATGGCGCTGGGCCTGTCGCCGTCCTACATCGGCGCGGCGCTGCTGCCCTCGGGCATTTTGCTGGCGGTGACGATCAATCTGGTGGGGCGGCTGGTGGACCGTTATCCGGCCTCGCGGCTGGTGATGCTGGGTTTGTGCCTGCTGGCGCTGTCGTTTGGCCTGAACTTCACGGTGCACCCGGCGCAAGGGCTGGCCTGGCTGTGGGTCTGGGTCATCGTGGGGCGCATCGGTCTGGGGTTCATCCTGCCGTCGCTCAACCTGGGGGCCATGCGGGGGGTGCCGCACGCGCTCATTCCGCAGGGTTCGAGCATCATCAACTTCATCCGCATGGTCGGTGGTGCCACGGGCGTGAGCCTGTGCGCCATCGTGCTGGAATGGCGCCTGTCGGCGCACGGGGCGCGGCTGGGTCAGGTGGCCAGCGAGCCCGCCCTGCACGCTTTCAACGAAACCTTTGCCTGTCTGGCGCTGCTGACCGCGCTGGCCATGGTGGCCGCCTGGCATCTGGGGCGGCCCGAACACCCGGAGAATTGACCGCCATGTGCCAACTGCTCGGCATGAACTGCAACACGCCCACCGACGTGACCTTCAGCTTCAGCGGCTTTGCTCAGCGTGGCGGCGCGACCGACCACCACGGCGACGGCTGGGGCATTGCTTTTTTTGAGGGGCGCGGCGTGCGCCACATGGTGGACCACCAGAGCGCTGCCACATCGCCCGTGGCCGAGCTGGTGCGGCGTTACCCGATCAAGAGCACCAACTTGATCGCCCACATCCGCAAGGCCACGCAGGGCGAGGTGACACTCGAAAACTGCCACCCCTTTGTGCGCGAACTCTGGGGCCGCTACTGGGTGTTTGCCCACAACGGCAACCTGGAAAATTACGCGCCGCGCCTGCATGGCAACTTTCACCCTGTGGGCCAGACCGACAGCGAACGGGCGTTTTGCTGGCTGATGCAGGAGCTGGCCAAGTCGCACGCCTCGGTGCCCCCGGTGGCCGAACTCAACCAGACCCTGCGCGAGCTGGTGCCCCAGATCGCCCGGCACGGCACCTTCAATTTTTTGCTGTCCAACGGCGAGGCCTTGTGGGCGCATGCCAGCACGCACCTGCATTACGTGCTGCGGCGCCACCCCTTCACCCGCGCCACTCTCAGCGACGAAGACCTGAGCGTGAACTTTGCCGAGCACACCAGTGCGGGCGACCGGGTCGCGGTGGTGGTCACGCAACCGCTGACCACCGACGAGCAGTGGGTGGCTTTCGAGCCGGGGCGGCTGTACGCCTTTGTGGACGGGGATCTGGCCTGATCAGAACTCGGCGTGCAGGCGCAGGGCGTACACGTTGACCGGGCCACGCAGCGCGTTGTAGGCCGGGTTCCGGATGCGCTGCCAGTCGCCGGTGACCCAGAGGTGCTTGCCCAGGCCGACGCTGTAGAACGCCTCGTGGCCGCGTTCCGGTCGGTAACTGAAGTGGCCGGGACCGTCGCCGATGAAGTAAGAGATACCGCCGGCTTCAAGGAACTTGCGCCGGTCGTTGGACAGGCGGTTTTCCATGAGGGCAAAACCGAAGTTGTCTTGTGCCCGGCCCCAGAGGCGGCCGTTGACCAGGGTGCCTGCCGACAATGAGGCGTCCACCTCGGTGAAGGCCCAGGTTTCGGTGCGGCCGTCGGCTTTCATGGTGCGCAGGAACAGGCCCACGTCGGGGCTCAGGGCCTGCTCCAGATTCAGGCCCAGGCCGTATTTGGTCTTCTCACCGTTGCGGACTTTGAAGAAGGCTTGCCGGTCTTCGTCGGTGGCCGGGGGATGGGCCTGCAGCCAGGCGGTGGCATCGTTGAAGCTGGCCGTGACCGCGCGGTTGCGCCAGACCAGCACGCGTGCCTTGCCGGGCTGGCCGTTGAGTTCATGGGCGTGCTCCACCTCGAACTGGTCGCCGTAGTGGCGCAACAGGTCGCGGTCCACCGGCAGTTCGTTGGGGCGCTGGGGGCCGGTCATGCGGGCCAGGCGAAAAACCCAGTCGTTCCGGTACCACTCGGCCGCCACGCCCCAGCCGAAGCCGCGGGCATCGGCCGCGTAGTCGAAGGCGCTGTAGGTCCAGTGGCTCCAGTTCATGAACTGGGTGCGTGGGTCCTTGGCGTAGGTGTTGTCATCGAACACGTCGAGCGTGGAGAAATTGCCCGCCGTCAGCACAAAACGGTTCTTGTCCACCTGGCGCGCCATCTGGTTGAAGTCGGATGCCAGCCATTCGCGCTCCCCGCCCTGGTTCCAGGTCTGGCGCCAGAACAGGCGCTGCAGGTAGGGCTTGGGTGTGGTGCCGGCGGCACGGGTGATCTCGCCGTTGGTGAAGCTGCCCAGACCGACCAGGTTGCGTGCAAAAGGATCGCCAGCCGCCATTTCGGCGTTCAGGTACAGCTCGGCGCCGGATTCAAAGCGGTGTCCCCAGTGTCCGGTCAGTGAGAAGGTGAACATCCGGTCGGCGCCCGGGCCGAGGCTGTTCATGCCGGAGCCGGCCGCCGCAAAAGCGGGGTGCCGCTGGGTGTTCCAGGTGCTCTGGTAACGCGCCTGGTTGAATTCCTCGACCGGGTCGGTGCTGCCTGTCTGCGCCCAGCCCGTGGCACTGCCCAGCCACAGCAGGCTGCACAGCAATGGAATCGGGCGGAAGGATGAAGTCATGGGCGCGTCCGGAGTCGGAGCGCCGATCTTATGTCACGAACATGAAACTGCCGTGACAAAAGCCGGGGGCAGTGCGCCCCTCAGGCGATGGCTTTTTCCAGTGCGTCGATGAACATGGCCGGTACGTCAAAACCGGTCTGGTCCGAAATTTCCTGAAAGCAGGTGGGGCTGGTCACGTTGATTTCGGTCAGGTGCCCGCCGATCACGTCCAGGCCCACCAGCAGCAGGCCGCGTGAGGCCAGGATCGGGCCAAGGGTTTCGGCGATCTCGCGTTCGCGGTCGGTGATCGGCATGGCCACGCCCTTGCCGCCAGCGGCCAGGTTGCCGCGCACCTCGCTGCCCTGCGGGATGCGTGCCAGCGCATAAGGCACCGGCTGGCCGCCGATCAGCAGCACGCGCTTGTCGCCTTCCTTGATCTGCGGCAGGTACTTTTGCACCATCACGGTTTGCGCGCCACCGCGGTTGAGGGTCTCGGTGATGGCGCCCAGGTTCAGGCCGTCGGCGCCGACCTTGAAGATACCCATGCCGCCCATGCCGTCCAGCGGCTTGAGGATGATGTCGCCATGTGTGGCGTGGAACTCGCGGATGTCGGCCTCGCTGCGCGTGACCAGCGTGGGCGCGGTGAACTGCGGAAATTCGAGGATGGCGAGTTTTTCCGGGTGGTCGCGCAGCGCGGCCGGGCTGTTGAAGACATGCGCACCCTCGCGCTCTGCCTGGCCGAGCAGGTGGGTGGCGTAGAAGTACTCGCTGTCAAAGGGCGGGTCCTTGCGCATGACGATGGCTTCAAAGCCTTTGAGCGCCACGCGGCGTGTGCCGGAGACTTCAAACCACTCGTCGGCCGCACCGGTCAGGCGGATGTCGCGCACCTGCGCCGTCACGCCTTCGCCTTGCAACCAGCGGATGTCCTGCGGCTCACAGGCGGTGATGGCATGGCCACGCTTTTGCGCCTCGCGCATCATGGCAAAGGTGGTGTCCTTGTACGTTTTGAAGGACTCGAGCGGATCGGCGACGAAAAGCAGGTTCATGCGTTCAAGCATCTCACAAAAGCCATGGTGGTGCTCACTGGAAGGCCACTTCGGCAAAGCTGCGCAGCTTGCGGCTGTGCAGCTGGGCCGGACCGGCGGCACGCAGGATCTCGAGCGCACGGATGCCGATCTGCAGGTGCTGGTTCACGCGCTCGCGGTAGAAATGGTTGGCCATGCCCGGCAGCTTGATCTCGCCGTGCAGCGGTTTGTCGCTCACGCACAGCAAGGTGCCGTAGGGCACCCGAAAACGGAAACCGTTGGCGGCAATCGTCGCGCTTTCCATGTCCAGCGCAACGGCTCGGCTCTGGCTGAAGCGCTGCTGCGGCGTGGTGGCGGCGTTCTGGGTGGGCAGCAGTTCCCAGTTGCGGTTGTCGGTGCTGGCCACTGCGCCGGTGCGCATGAGGCGCTTGAGCTCATGGCCTTCGCAGCCCGTGACCTCGGACACCGCACGTTCGAGCGCCACCTGGATTTCGGCCAGCGCCGGGATGGGCACCCACAACGGCAGCTCTTCGTCGAGCACATGGTCTTCGCGCACATAGGCGTGGGCCAGTACATAGTCGCCCAGCTGCTGGGTGGTGCGCAGGCCCGCGCAGTGGCCGACCATGAGCCAGGCGTGCGGGCGCAGCACGGCGATGTGGTCGGTGATGTTCTTGGCGTTGGCCGGCCCCACGCCAATGTTGACCATGGTGATGCCGGCGTGACCTTCGCGCACCAGGTGGTAGGCAGGCATCTGCGGCAGGCGCGGTGGTGCCACGCCGAGCTTGTCGTCAGGTTGGGCCGGCAGTCCTGTGCGGCGCGTGACGACGTTTCCGGGCTCCACAAAGGCCACATAGGGGCTGTCCGGTTTGGCCATTTCGGCACGACCGAGTGCAATGAACTCGTCGATGTAGAACTGGTAATTGGTGAACAGCACGTAGTTCTGGACATGCGCCGGGCTGGTGCCGGTGTAGTGGCGCAGGCGGTGCAGCGAGTAGTCGGTGCGCGCACCGTTGAACAGGGCCAGCGGTTCGGGCTGGCCGGGGGCGCCGCGCCAGGTGCCGTTGGCGATGCTGTCGTCCATCGCGCTCAGGTCCGGCAGGTCGAACAGGTCACGCATGCGGGCGCGCCGGCTGGCGTCCATCTCACCTTCCATGTGCTCGTTTTCGGCAAACGAGAAATGCACCGGCATCGGCTCCTTGCTGGTGCCCACCTCCAGCCGCACGCCATGGTTGCGGATAAGCAGCCCGAACTGCTCGCGCAGGTAGCCGGCGAACAGGTCGGGACGGGTCAGAGTGGTTTCGTATTTGCCCGCGGCGGCCAGGAAACCGTAGCTCAGGTGCCCGGTGTCCGCACTGGCATCAGGCCGCCAGTCGGTGGCTGTCTCGATGCGCACATAGGGGTAACAGGCGCGCACCCGGTCCTGCATGGCTTCGCCAGCCACGTAGCGCTGCATGGCGCGCCGCAGGTGGTCAACGCTTTGGCGGTAGATCTCCTGCACGCGTGCCAGCGCGGCGTCGGCGTTGTCAAAGACCTCGGGGGCGATGAAAGGGGTGGGGGTTTGCATGGGGCCATTCTGCACTGCCTGTGCTGTATGCGTCCCCGGGTGGATCGTCAGCCCTCGCTTGCCAGCCCCACGATCTGCTGGTCGATGGCGCCGAAGAGGCTCTGGCCGCTCTGGTCCTTCATTTCGATGCGGATGGTGTCGCCAAACTTCATGAAGGCCGTCGTGGGCTTGCCGTCCAGAATCGTTTCGATCGCGCGCTTTTCGGCGATGCAGCTGTAGCCCCTGGGCCAGTCTTTCTTGCCGTTTTCTTCCACGCCGCGGTTGCTGACGGTGCCGCTGCCCACAATCGAGCCGGCGCGCACATTGCGCGTCTTGCAGATGTGGGCGATCAGCTGGCCGAAGTGGAAGGTCATGTCCGGGCCGGCGTCGCACATGCCGACTTTGCGGCCGTTCCAGGTCGACTGCAGCGTCAGGTGCACCCGGCCGCCCTGCCAGGCCTCGCCCAGTTCGTCGGGCGTGATGGCCACCGGGCTGAAGGCGGTGGCGGGTTTGCTCTGGAAGAAGCCAAAGCCCTTGGCCAGTTCGTCGGGGATCAGGTTGCGCAGGCTCACGTCGTTGGCCAGCATGATCAGGCGCACACCTTCGAGCGCTTCGTCGGGCGTGGCGCGCATCGGTACGTCGCCGGTGATGACGGCGATTTCGGCTTCAAAGTCGATGCCCCAGGCCTCGTCGGCACACACCACGTCATCGCAGGGGCCGATGAAGTCGTCGCTCCCGCCCTGGTACATCAGCGGATCGGTGTAGAAAGTCTTGGGCACCTCGCTGTTGCGCGCGGCGCGCACCAGCTCGACGTGGTTGATGTAGGCCGAGCCGTCAGCCCACTGGTAGGCGCGCGGCAGCGGGGCCATGCACATCTTGGGGTCGAAGGGGAATGCGTGGCGTGCCTTGCCGCTGTTGAGCGTCTGGTACAGGTCTTCGAGTTGCGGCGCGATGAAATTCCAGTCATCGAGCAACTGTTGCATTTTGCTGGCGATGCCGGTCGCATAATGGGCGGTGCTCAGGTCGCGCGACACCACCACCAGCTGGCCGTCACGTGAGCCGTCTTTGTACGTCGCAAGTTTCATGGTCTTTCCAGTCCCTTGTGTGGCGCCCGGCACAACCGCGCTGGCCGAGGTGATTACGAATTGGTAAACTCGTTTAACTAAACGAAACGATATTTTAGACCACCCGTATGGCAGCTCAACACACGCATTCCCGCGAAGACCAGGGCGGTGACAGGGAGCGCGCCGGCATCCAGTCCGTCGAAGTGGGCTTTGCCCTGCTGGACGTGCTGGCGCAGGCGCCCGGGCCTTTGATGCTGCGCGATTTGGCCGCTCAGGCCAACATGAGCGCGGCCAAGGCGCACCGCTATCTGGTGAGCTTTCAGCGCCTGGGGCTGGTGGTGCAGGACGGCGCCACCACCCGTTACGAGCTGGGGCCGGCCACCCTGCGTCTGGGACTGGCCACGCTGTCGCGGCTGGATGCCGTCAAGATGGCGCGCGCGCGACTGCCGGCCCTGACCGAAGAGACCGGCCAGACCATGGCGCTGGCCGTCTGGGGTAACCACGGTCCCACACTGGTGCACTGGCAGGAGTCGCCGCGGGCGGTGCCTGTGACCTTGCGTCTGGGCGATGTGATGCCGATGCTGTCTTCTGCCACCGGGCGCTGCTTTGCCGCTTTTCTGGGGCATGGGGTCGGGTCGGATCAGGCCAGTGCATTGATCGAACACGAAATGGCCGAGGCGCGCGGGATCGGTCGCAAGGATGTACCCACCAACGCCAAAGAACTCGACACCATGGTGCGCGAGACGCGTCAACAGGGCCTGGGCCGCGTGAAGAACGTGCTGCTGCCTGGTATCGCAGGCTTTTGTGCGCCTGTGTTCGACGCCGATGGCCATCTGGCGCTGGGCGTGGTGTCGATGGGTTCTTCTGCGTCTTTCAACACCGACTGGGCGGGGCCGGTGGCCACGGCGCTGCGCCGCATGGCCAGGCAGCTGTCTTCCGATCTGGGCTGGTCCGGCGCCTGAGGTTTTCAGGCATGCCGCTTTCGCCTCGTCCGTCTGCAGGTCCGCCATGGCGTGGCCTGCTGGTGCTGGTCGCGTGCGTCCTGCTGGTGCATGGTCTGTTACTGCTGGGCATGAGCGCGCCGCTGGAAGTGCGCCTGTCTGCGCCGCAGCAGGCAGCGCCCGTGCAGCTGCGCGTGGTTCAGCCGCCAGCGCCCGCACGCGCACCCCGGCCCGTGGCGCGCGTGCCCGCAGCCCGACCAGTGGCCGCTACCGTACCCGAGCCCGCCGAAACGGTGGTGCCAGTGCCCGAATCGGCGGCCTCCGAGGCGGAGGCGGCACCACCAGTGGCAATTGTTTCGCCGCCCGAGTCGGCGGCTGAGCAGGCCTCGGCCCCGCAAACAGTCTCCGCTTCCGTCACCAGCGCGGCCTGGCCGTTGATCTCGCTGGGTGCCTTGCCGCCTTCGCGTCTGCTGAGCTACCAGCTCAGCGGCATGGACAAGGGGCTCAATTACCACGCCAGCGGCGAGGTGCGCTGGCAGCACAACGACACGGCGTATGAGCTGACTCTGTCGGTGCGTGCCTTTTTGCTGGGCAGCCGACACTGGCGCAGCGTCGGACAGATCGACGCCACCGGGTTGGCGCCGCGGCGCTTTTCGGACAGCTGGCGCAACGAACGCGCGGCCCATTTCGACCGCGAACAGCAGCGCATTGTGTTCAGCAGCAACAGCAAGCCGGCTCCGCTGGAGGCCGGGGCACAGGACCAGGTCAGCCTGTATGTGCAACTGGCAGCCGCCATGGCGGGCGAGCCCGAGCGCTTTGTGCCGGGCACGCGGCTGCAGGTACAGACCGCCACTGTGCGCGATGCCCAGCCGTGGGCCATGGTGATGGAAGGTGCCGAGGCCCTCACCGTGGGCGGTCAGTCTTTGTCGGTGGTGAAGTGGGTGTGTCAGCCCCGCAACCAGTACGAGGCCAAAGTGGAGTTCTGGGTGTCGGCGCGGCAGGACTGGTTGCCGGTGCGCATCCGCATCACGCAGGCCAGCGGCAGCTGGATCGATCTGCTCTGGCGAGGCTCGGAGCCGCTACCCCCCCTGCCTGTAGGGGCAGAAACAACAGGCAACGCAAAGGCCTCTTGAAAACGTGCATACTGCATGCACATGGTGTCACCGTGGAGAGGAGTTGAAACCATGAACCTGCTGTACGAATCCGAGACTTTTGCCGTTACACACCTGCTGGCCAATGCGACCCGGGAGGGTGAATCCAGGCCGACCAGTCCTGTGCTGGAGCGCCACGGTTTTGAAATCGTGGACAAGCGCTCGGGCAAAGAGGTTTATCTGGATGGCTCCTGGGCCGAACTGTTCCAGCAACAGCTGCAGGCCTGGCAGCAGCACAGTCCCACCCAGGAAGAAGTGGAAGACACGCTCGAAGGCTACACCGGCCTGGCCCAACAGCCTGTTGTGGTTCACTGAGCGTTGGCGCGCACAGCCAGGGCACCGGCCTGAGTTCAGGCCAGGTGCCCTTTTCTTTCCAGCCAGTCAAACAACGGAGCCACCAGAATCAGCACGGCCACCAGCCGACAGACCTGAAATGCGGTGACCACCGGCACGCCCAGCTGCAGCACCTTGGCCGTGATCGCCATCTCGGCGATGCCACCCGGCGAGGTGCCCAAAATCAGGGTGGCGGGGTGTTGCCCCACCAGCAGGGCCATGACCCAGCCAAACAGTGCCGAAATCACCAGCATGCTGGCAGTGCCCAGAGCCACCGAGGCCAGCCAGCGTGGCGCTGTGTGCAGGAATTCTTTCTGAAAGCGCACGCCCAGGCTCACGCCAATGAAGAGCTGCGCTGCATTGCTCATCGGCGTCGGGACGGCTGACCAGAAAACACCCGACAGGCTCAGCAGCATGGTGGCGGTCAGCGCCCCCATGAACCAGGGGTTGGCACGGCGCAGCCGGATCATGAGCAGCGAGCCGGCCAGCGTGATGCCCGCCAGCCACAGCAGGCCCGGCCATTCTGTGGGACGGTTGATGCTGCGCAGACCGGGGTCAACCTGCAGCCCCCAGTGGCTTTGCGCCCACTGCATGGCAAAAGGCACCGAAATCACCACCATCACCAGCCGCAGGCTGTGGGCCGCGGCCACCAGGTCGGTGCGTGCGCCAATGCGCTCGGACAGCAGCGTCATCTCGGATGCGCCACCGATGGCGCCGGCAAACCAGCTGGTGGCGCGCAGCCGGTGTGCGCCCAGATGGTCCAGGTCACTTTGGTGGCGGCGCTGCAGCCACAGGCCGAAACCCCAGCCCATGCCCAGCGCCCAGACGATGCCCAGCGCGATGGCCCACCACAGGTTCAACACCAAAGCCCCCACCTGCGGCGTGAAGTACAGGCCAAGCGCCGCGCCAATGGTCCACTGGCCCAGGTTGCGCAGGCGACCCGAACTGCGGGTGGGCAGGCCGGCCATGGAGGCGAAGGCAGTGAACAGCAGTGGACCCAGCATCCAGGGAATGGGGGTGTGCAGCCAGACGCACAGTTCGGCGACCAGCAGGGCGCCCAGCAACGTCAGGCCGGTGCGCAGCAAAAGAGAAAGGTTCATTCGGACAAAAATACGCCCGGGTCATGGCCCGGGCACAGCAAAAAATGCGTCACTCGCTGGCAGTTTACGTGGCGCACAGGGTGCGCGGTGTCGCCAAGAAAAAGGCCGCCCGCAGGCGGCCTTGGCTGTCGGTTGCCAGATCAGTCGGCGTAGACGCCCGCGGCCTTGATGACCGGGCTCCACTTGGCGATTTCGGCGGCCACGAACTTCTTGTGCTCGGCTGGCTCCACGCGCTTGTCGCTGACGACCACGGCGCCCAGGCCTTCCTGCTTGCGGATGAACTCGGGGTCCTTGAGCGCCGCCTTGAGGGCGGTGTTGAGCTTGGTCTGCACATCGGCCGGCGTACCCTTGGGGGCATACAGGCCGTGCCAGATGGTGACTTCAAAACCCTTCAGGCCGGATTCCTGCAGGGTGGGCAGGTCCTTGAGCGATGCAGTGCCCAGACGCTTGGCCGTGCTGACGGCATAGGCCTTGACCTTTTTGCCCTCGATCTGGCTGGTGGTGTTGGTGGTCTGGTCGCACATCAGGTCGATCTGGCCGCCAATCAGGTCGGACATGGCAGGGGCCGTGCCTTTGTAGGGCACGGTGGTCATGTCCATCTGCAGGGCGTTCTGGAACAGCAGGCCGCACAGGTGCGAGGCCGAGCCGACGCCGGCATTGCCCAGATTGATCTTGCCTTTGTTGGCGTTCATCCAGGTGGTCAGCTCTTTGTAGTTGTTGGCCGGCAGGCTGGGTTTGCCGATCAGGGTCATGGGCACGTCGTTGATCATGCCCAGGTACTCAAAATCGGACTCGACCTTGAAAGGAATGTTGCGCAGCAAAGACGGCATGGTGGCCATGCCGATGTGGTTGAGCAGCAGGGTGTAACCATCGGGAGCGGCTTTGGCGACCTTGTTGCTGCCGATCGAGCTGCCTGCGCCGGCGGAGTTGTCGATGATGACGGTGGCGCCGCCCAGCGGTTTGCGCAGGGCCTCGGCCAGATCGCGCGCCACGCGGTCGGTCGGGCCACCGGCCGCAAAGGGCACCACGATGGTAATGGGTTTACTGGGGTAAGGGTCGGCTGCGTGTGCGCCAACGGTCAGGGCTGCCAGGGCGGCCAGTGCCATCCAACGTTTCATCTCCACACTCCAATCGTTAAAAGTTACAAAACTTTCAAAGTGTAGAGCTTCGTACCCGATCGGGCATCGTGGAAATTACTTAGCCCCAAGCCATGTGGGTAAAGGCTGATTTGCCTCAAGGCTCGCTTACTTGTAGCTGCGCGCGTCCTCGATCACCTTGCCGTCGTTGGGCAGGCTGCCCGGGGCCACGCACTGCACCCTGCCGCGCAGTTTGGTCACGTCGCGCACGGCGTCGGCGATTTTCAGTTGCAGGGCTTCGGATGGAGAGGCGGTTTCCACCTGCAGGTCCATCTGGTCGTTGGCCATCTCGCCGGTCACGACCAGGCGGGCCTTGCTGACCTCGGGGAAGCGCTTGACGATCTCGGCGATCTGGCCCGGGTGCACGAACATGCCGCGCACCTTGGTGGTCTGGTCGGCCCGGCCCAACCAGCCTTTGATGCGGGTGTGGGTGCGGCCCGTGGGGCAGGTGCCAGGCAGCACGGCCGAGAG
>JAYRQF010000067.1:0-9527 GCA_041910735.1 Limnohabitans sp. | reverse complement strand
AGGCCCCCAGCGTTCAGACCAGCGTGAGCGCAGCCAGGGCGGCCAGCGGTGCGGTTTCGGCCCGCAGAACGCGGGGGCCCAGCGTGGTGGGCGCAAAGCCGTGCTGCACGGCCAGGGCTTCTTCAGCGGCACTCAGGCCGCCTTCAGGGCCCGAGAGGAACCACACCGGGCCCGCCCCGGCCGCGGCCTGCAGCAGGGGGCGCGTGCCTTCGCGCAGCGACAGCAGCAGGCGCAGGGGGGCTGCAGGGTCTGCAGGCGGCTGCGGGTGGGCGCGCACCCAGCCCGCCAAATCCACCGCATCGTGCACCACGGGCACGCGGTTGCGCCCGCATTGCTCGCACGCGGCCACGGCCACGGCCTGCCAGTGGGCGAGCTTTTTGTCGGCCCGCTCGCCTTTGAGCTTGAGCACGCTGCGCTCGGCCAGCAGCGGCGTGATGCTCGCCACGCCCAGTTCGGTGGCTTTCTCGACCAGCCAGTCCATGCGCTCGTTGGCCGTGATACCTGCCAGCAGGTGAATGGCGCGTGGCGCTTCGCGCTCGATGGCGTGGTGAACGCCCACCTCCACCTCCACATCGCTGCGTCCCATGCGCGTGACCGTGGCCTCGAACTCGCCACCCTCGCCATTGAACAGCGTGATCACGGCGCCGGGTTGCAGGCGCAGCACCTGCACATGGCGCGCAGCGCCGGGCGGCAGGCTGAGCTGCTGGCCGGTGACCAGCGGTACGGGGCAGTAAAAACGCGGCATCGAGGGGCTTACATCCGCCCGTAGGCAAAGCCCACCTGCGGCGTGGTGCCTTCGACCTCGTCGATCAGGCGCAGCAGGGGCTTGAGCTCGCGGTAACGGCTGGCGGTGGCGCGGATGTAGGCGATGAAGCGCGGTGCATCGGCCAGGTATTTGGGTTTGCCGTCGCGCAGCGTCAGGCGCGCAAAAATGCCGGCCACTTTCAGGTGCCGCTGCAGGCCCATCCATTCGACGGCGCGGTAGAAGGCGCCAAAGTCGCTGTGCCAGTCTTCAAAGTCCATCAGGCCGGCCTTGCGGGCCTTTTCCCAGTAGCGGATGGTGATGTCGAGCACGAAGTCCTCTTCCCAGCTCAGGAAGGCATCGCGCATCAGGCTGGCGATGTCGTAGGTCACCGGGCCATGCACCGCGTCCTGAAAGTCGAGCACGCCCAGCTGTTCACTGCGGAAGGGCATCATCAGGTTGCGCGGCATGAAATCGCGGTGCACATACACCGTGGGCGCGGCCAGGTTGCGTTGCACGATCACGTCAAACGCCTGGTCCAGCGTCTCGCGCACCTTGCCGTCCACCGTCAGGCCCTTGTGCTGCGCCAGATACCAGTCGGGGAACAGACTGAGCTCGCGGCGCAGCAGCGCTTCGTCGTAGGGCGGCAACTCGCCCGGGCGCGAGGCCAGCTGCCACTGCACCAGCGTGTCCACCGCCTGCAGGTACAGGGCCTGGTTGGCCTGGTGGTTGTCGGCGTCGATGGCCGACATCATGGTCCGGTCGCCCAGGTCGGTCAGCAGCATGAAGCCGTCTTCGCGCTGCCAGTCCAGCACCTCGGGCGCGCGCAGGCCGGCGGCCTGCATCAGGCCCGCCACATGCACAAAGGGCTGGCAGTGTTCCTTGGCGGGCGGCGCATCCATGACGATGCGGGTCTCACCGGCAGAGGTGTCAATGCGCAGGTAGCGGCGGAAACTGGCGTCGGCCGAGGCGATGCGCAGCGTGTTCGGCTGCAGGGACTGTGAGGTGGTCAGGGTGTCCAGCCAGCGGGCAAAAAGGCTTTCGCGTTCGGGGCTGGACCAGGTGACGGTGCGGTCGTGGGCAGGTGTGCTCATGGATAATTGATTCTATTCAATGCCCCTCCCGTCTGTCCTGCGGGCCTCCAACGTCCTGTGACCGCTTTCAACCTCCGCCTGCTGCCCCTGCACCGTGTCTTTTGGCTCACCCCGGCTTTCGGGCTGTGGCTGGCTGCGGCATGGCCCGCGGGCGCCCAGCAAGTGCAACTGCGCAGCAGTCCCCGCCTGCAGGAAAACCTGTCCCCCGAAGAAAGCAGCCATGGTGCCGCGCATGTGCGCGGCGAGCGCATCACCGTGCGCCCCGACACGGACCTGGTGCTGGAGGGCAAGGCCGAGTTCCGCCGGCCGGGTCTGACGATCGGCGCGGATCGGGTGGAGTTCGACCAGACCGGGGACAAGGTCAGCGCTCAGGGGCATGTCCGCGTCAACCGCAATGGCACTGTGTTCCAGGGCCCCCGGGTGGAGCTTCAGGTGGACAGCATGAGCGGACGCTTCGAAGCGCCGGTGTACCGCCTGGCCACCGGCGGGCATGGCGATGCGCAGAGCGTGGAATTCATCGACGAAGAACGCATGGCCATCCACCAGGCCCGCTACACCACCTGCCGCGCCACCCCCGGCCCCGAATGGCTGCCCGAATGGTTTTTGCAGGCCGCCAGCATCCGCACCGACACCGTGGATGACCGGGGAGAGGCCGAAGACGTGCAACTGCATTTCAAAGGCCTGAGCACCCCCACCTTCCCCGGCATTTCGTTTGGCCTGAGTTCGCAGCGCCAGTCGGGCCTGCTGGCGCCCATCGTCGGCGTGGACTCCATCAGTGGTGTCGATGTCCAGCAGCCTTACTACTGGAACATCGCGCCCAACCGCGACGCCACCCTGACCACCCGGCTGATGAGCCGGCGCGGTGCCGCCGTGGAGGGGGATTTCCGTTATCTGGAAGAAGACTACCGGGGCCAGGCCCGCCTGAACTGGATGCCCACCGACAGCCTGCGGCAAACCCAGCGCTGGGGCCTGTCGACGCAACACACCGGCATGATCGATGCCGGCACCACCACGCCACTGGGGGTGAACCTGTCGATCAACCGGGTCAGCGACGACAACTACTGGCGCGATTTCCCGCGCACGGGCACGGGTTCCAACATCGCACTGACCCAGCGCCTGCTGCCCTCCAATGGCACCCTGTCCTGGTCGCAGGACCAGCTGGCCATGCAGCTGCGTGTGCAGCAGTGGCAAACCCTGCAGGACGTGAGTTCGGGCTCTTACATCAAGCCGCCCTACGACAAGGCACCACAACTCACCATGCGCTACGCCAACCTGCCGTCGCAGGGTCTGGACTGGAGCGTGACCGCCGACACCACGAGATTTGTGGCCGACTACAGCAGACTTCCTCTGGACATGCGCAGCACCCTGGCAAACGGTGACCGCAGCTACGTGCAGACGCAACTCAGCCACACCTGGAGCCGGCCCTGGGGCTTCATCACCCCCAAGGTGCAGCTGCATGCCACGCATTACCAGATGCAGACCCCATTGACCGATGGCAACAGCACGGTCAACCGGGTCTTGCCCACCTTCAGCCTGGACAGCGGCCTGACTTTCGAGCGCGATACACGCTGGTTTGGCCGCGACCTCTCTCAGACACTGGAGCCGCGGGTGTTTTATGTCCGCACACCCTACAGGGAGCAATCGGCCCTGCCGCTCTACGACACCGGTTTGGCCGATTTCAGCCTGGCCACCATCTACAGCGAAAACCCCTATGTGGGCCAGGACCGCATCATCGACAACGACGCCCTGACGCTGGGCGTCAACACCCGCTTTTTCGACAGCAACAGCGGCGCCGAACTGCTGCGCCTGGGGGTGGCCCAGCGCATCCGGTTTTCCGACCAGCGCGTGACCCTCAGCCCCAGCATGGCCGGCGACCGGCAGGGCCTGAGCGATCTGCTGCTGGGCGCCAGCACCCGCTGGACCGAGCGGCTGTCTGTGGACGGCGCCTTGCAGCTCAACGCAGACACCCACGAAGTCAGACGCTCGACCCTGCAAACCCGCTACAGCCCTGGTCCCTACCGCCTGCTCAATGCCGCCTACCGCCTCAACCGTGGGGTGGCCGGCGTGTCGGACACTTCCGAACTGCTCGATCTGGGCTGGCAGTGGCCACTGAGTGACCTGCGCTGGGGCGCCCGCCCGGACGATTCGGCCGTGCGTACCGGCGGGCAGGGCCTGGGCGCGGACCGCTGGTACGGCGTGGGGCGCATGAACTACAGCCTGCAGGACCGCCGTTTTGTCGATACCCTGATCGGTTTTGAATACGATGCCGGCTGCTGGCTCGGCCGCATCGTGTTTGAACGCCTGCAAAGCACCGTGACCACCGCAACCACCCGACTGATGTTCCAGCTGGAGCTGGTCGGCTTCGGCCGCGTGGGCGTCAGCCCGCTCGACACCCTGCGCAACAATATCCCACGCTACCAGTTCCTGCGTGAAACCCAGTCGACCCCCAGTCGCTTCCTGCAATATGAATAAATTGCTGCCCCGCACCTGCCTTGTTGTGACCTCGGTTCTGACCGCAATGGCTTTGGGCCTGGCCGTCGGTGCCGGCGCCCAAAGCGTTCCGGCCATCCGGTCGGCCGACTTCATCGTCGCCGTGGTCAACAGCGAGCCCGTCACCAACAGCGAAGTGCAGGCCATGCGCAGCCGTCTGTTGCGCGAGCTCACCGCCCGGGGCGCCAGCATCCCGCCTGCGCAGCAACTCACCCGGCAGGCGCTGGACATGCTGATCAACGAAAAGGCGCAACTGCAGCAGGCGCAGGAACAGGGCATCAAGGTCGACGATGACCAGGTCGACCAGGCTGAGGCCAATGTCGCCGCCGGCAACCAGCTCAGCCGCGAAGCGTTTCACCAGCGGCTGGCGCAGGAAGGGATCACGCTGGCCGTTTTCCGCCAGCAGCTGAAAAACCAGCTCACGCTTTCACGCCTGCGCGAACGCGAAGTGGATTCACGCATCCGCATTTCGGATCAGGAGATCGACAAGTTCCTGCAGGAGCAGGCGCCGGACATGCGCGCCGCCCCGCCCGAGCTCAACATCGCCATGATCCTGATCGCCGTGCCGGAGAACGCCTCGCCCGCCGAACTCAGAACGCTCGAGGAGAAAGCCCAAGACGTGGCCCGCCGTGCCCGCAGCGGCCAGGACTTTGCCCAACTGGCCAAGACCTATTCAGAGGCTTTTGACAAGGGGGCCAAGGGCGGCGAGATGGGACTGCGCCCTGCCGACCGCTACCCTGAGCTCTTTGTCGAGGCGGTGCGTGCGCTGGAACCACAGGCCATCGCCGGCCCGGTGCGCTCGGGCGCCGGCTTCCACATCCTCAAGCTGCTGGAGCGCCGTCAGGCGGCACCGACCATGACCATGTCGCAGACCCGTGCCCGTCACATCCTGCTGCGGCCGACCGCACAGCTCTCGCGTGACCAGGCGGTGGCCAGGCTGCAGGACGTGCGCCGTCAGATCCAGTCCGGCCGGACGACGTTTGCCCGGGCCGCACAAGAAATTTCTCAGGATGGCAGCGCCGCACAGGGCGGTGATCTGGGTTGGGCCAGCCCCGGCCAGTTCGTGCCCGAGTTCGAGCAGGTCATGAACCGGCTGCAACCCGGCCAAATCAGCGATCCGCTGGTGTCGCGCTTTGGCGTGCACATCCTGGAGGTCACCGACCGCCGGCAGGTGGCCGTACCCGAAAAGGAACAGCGCGAGATGGCCCGTGCCGCGCTGCGTGAAAAACAACTGGACGAAACATACGAGCGCTGGGTGGAAGACATTCGCGGGCGCGCCTATGTCGAGATGCGCGAGCCGCCCGAAATACAACCCGCTGCCGTGCGCTGACCATGAAACACATCGCCCGCAAACGCTTCGGCCAGCACTTCCTGTCGGACAGCGCGATCATCGACGCCATCGTGCGCGAGATCGCACCAGCGCCCGGCCAGACCATGGTCGAGATCGGCCCTGGACTGGCGGCGCTGACCCAGCCGCTGGTCGAGCGCCTTGGGCAGCTGACGGTGGTCGAGCTCGACCGCGATCTGGCCCGCCGCCTGCGTGAGCATCCACAGTTGCGCGTGGTCGAATCCGACGTGCTCAAGGTCGACTTCACCGCGCTGGCCCGCGAGATCCTGCCGGCGGGCAGCGCGCAGAAACTGCGGGTGGTGGGCAACCTGCCTTACAACATCTCCAGCCCCATCCTGTTTCACCTGCTCGACCACGTCGATGCGATCGAAGACCAGCACTTCATGCTGCAAAAAGAAGTGATCGACCGCATGGTGGCCCGGCCGGCGACCGCCGATTACGGCCGCCTGTCGGTCATGCTGCAGTGGCGATACGCGATGGACAACGTGCTGTTCGTGCCGCCCGAGTGCTTTGACCCGCCGCCACGCGTGGACAGCGCCGTGGTGCGCATGGTGCCGCACGCCAGCCCGGCCGTGCTGGACCGGGGCGTGCTGGAGAATCTGGTGCAGGTGGCCTTCAGCCAGCGCCGCAAACTGCTGCGCCACACCCTGGGCAAATGGCTCGATGAAAAAGGCTTTGCCGGCACCTTTGATGTGCAGCGCCGGGCCGAGGAAGTGCCGGTGGCCGAGTACATCGCTCTGGCCCGGCAGGTCTGACCCGGCCACACCAAAAACAAAGCCCCGCGATGCGGGGCTTTGTTTTGGGGCGGTAGCTGAATCAGGCAGCCGCCAGCCAGTAACCGGCGTTGAACGGGCTGCTCATGCGCAGGGCCAGCGGCGACACGTCCACCAGCTTGTCGGTCGGCATCTTCTCGCCTTCCTCGGCAGCGGCTTCAGCACCTTCGGCCTCGGCCGTACGGGCCTGGCCTGCCTGGGCGGCGCGCGCCACGGCAAAGGAATAGAAGCAGCGGAAGGGCACCTTGCGGTCGGCCCAGTAGTCGGCCGTATCGCGGAAGATGTCGAGCAGCTGCTCTCGGGCTTCCTTGTCGAACTTGACGTTGGTGGGGATCTGCTCGAGCACCACCACAAAGCCCGGCTGCGGACCCGACTTGTGCAGCGGATCGGTCATGCAGTCGTACAGGGCGTCGAAATTCTTGCCAAAGTGCGTCGGCAGCGTGAACTGGGCACCGATCATGTCCAGCACGTCCTGCTTGCTCTGGGCATCACCCAGCGTGGCATACAGGAAATGGTGACCCAGTTTCTGGGCAGCCTCCTGCAGGTCGCTCACGCGGTGGGCGCGAATCGACTGCACGATGTTGGCGCGAACGCCCTTGAAAGGGGTGTCCTGTTGGGTCCGCTGCACGGTATCCATTTTCGGTTCTTCCTGACGGTCAATATCAATTCTTGGGGGGGACGATGACGCGAAAGCTCGCGTAATGGTCCGCGGTGTAGTAGCAGGCTTCCGGCTTGACCGGTACCTGGCCGCCACACACGATGCGCCGGGCGCCGCGATCTCTCGCGCCGGGTGTCCTGACGGTGTATTCGCGGTAGTAGCCCCGCATCTGCCTGGGCAGCTGTCGTTCCCGGTTGCCAAAAACCGAACCATCCTTTTCATGGGGAAAAGGACCACCTGCGTGGATCAGTCGGTAGGTCTGCTGACCTTCTGGAGGCAACGCGGTCAGTGCAACGACAGACCGGTCCAAGTATTCAGGTTCCGACTTTGCATGCACCATCCCGGTGCATGCCAGACATCCCAGTGCCAGTAAAAACAGCGCCCAGCGGCTGGAGTGAACGGCAAGTCGAACCACAACGAAACACCTTTCAAGAGCACCGGGTTAACCCGAACACTCAGGGGCGCTAGTGTGATGCATTGCACAAAAAAAAGCAATAGCCTGCCTGAAAAACAGGCAGGCCGGGACGGCTTTTCAGCCGCCTCAAGTGAGCGCCCGCTGTCAATGGTTTACTGGTGACCCAATGACAGCAGCTTTGCCGTCAGCGGTGGGCGTTGGCGTCGGCCACGGTCAGGGCCGTCATATTGACGATGCGGCGCACCGTGGTACTCGGGGTCAGGATGTGGATGGGCTTGGCCGCCCCCAACAGCACCGGGCCGATGGCGATGTTGCCACCCGCCGCCGTCTTGAGCAGGTTGTAGGCAATGTTGGCGGCGTCGATGTTGGGCATGACCAGCAGGTTGGCACTGCCCGACAGCGCGCTGTGCGGCATGATGGCCTCGCGGGCGGCAGCGTCAAGCGCCACATCCCCGTGCATCTCGCCATCCACCTCCAGCCAGGGCGCATTGCGCTGCAGCAATTCCAGCACCTGGCGCATCTTGACCGCACTGGGCTGGTTGGACGTGCCGAAGTTGGAGTGGCTGAGCAACGCGGCTTTGGGCGCGATGCCGAAACGGCGCATTTCCTCGGCCGCCATGACGGTGATCTCGGCCAGCTGCTCGGCGCTGGGGTCGTAGTTGACGTGGGTGTCGACGATGAAGACCTGACGGCCCGGCAGCATCAGGCCGTTCATGGCTGCAAAGGTCGTCACCCCCGGGCGCTTGCCGATCACCTGATCGATGTAGGTCAGGTGCATGGTGTTGTGGCCCCAGGTGCCGCAGATCAGGCCATCGGCATCGCCCTTGTGCACCAGCATGGCACCAATCAGCGACAGGCGCCGGCGCATCTCGATCTTGGCGATCGATTCGGTCACGCCCTTGCGCTCGGTCATGCGGTGGTAGGTCTGCCAGAAGTCGCGGTAGCGGTCGTCCTGCTCGACGTTGACGACGTCGTAGTCCAGGCCTTCCTGGAGGCGCAGGCCGAACTTTTCGATGCGCTTGGCGATCACGGCCGGACGGCCGATCAGCGTCGGGCGGGCGATGCCCTCGTCCACCACGATCTGCGCGGCGCGCAGGATGCGCTCTTCCTCGCCCTCGCTGTAGGCCACGCGCTTTTTGAGCGCACGCTTGGCCGCCGTGAAGATCGGCTTCATGGTCGTGCCCGAGGCATAGACGAACCCCTGCAGGCGCTCGCGGTAGGCGTCCATGTCGGTGATCGGGCGCGAGGCCACACCGCTGTCGGCAGCAGCCTTTGCCACGGCCGGCGCGATCTTCATCATCAGGCGTGGGTCAAACGGCTTGGGGATCAGGTATTCCGGACCAAAGGCCAGCGGCTGGCCCACATAGGCCGCAGCCACCACTTCGCTCTGCTCGGCCTGCGCCAGCTCGGCGATCGCATGCACCGCAGCGATCTCCATCTCCAGCGTGATGGTGGTGGCTCCGCAGTCGAGCGCGCCGCGGAAGATGTAGGGGAAGCACAGGACGTTGTTGACCTGGTTGGGGTAGTCGGTGCGACCGGTGGCCATGATGGCGTCGTCACGCACGGCCTTGACATCTTCGGGCGTGATTTCGGGGTTGGGGTTGGCCAGCGCGAAGATCAGGGGTTTGGCGGCCATTTTGGCCACCATGTCCTGTTTGAGTACACCGCCGGCCGACAAACCCAGAAACACGTCCGCGCCCTCGATCACCTCGGCCAGTTTGCGCTGGTCGGTCTTCTGCGCGAACTGGACCTTGTCTTCGTCCATCAGCTCGGTGCGGCCTTCGTAGACCACACCGGCCAGATCGGTCACCCAGATGTTCTCGCGCGGGATGCCCAGCTTGACCAGCAGGCCCAGACAGGCCAGTGCTGCGGCACCAGCGCCGGAGGTGACCAGCTTGATCTTTTTGGGGTCCTTGCCCACGACTTTCAGGCCATTGAGGATGGCCGCACCCACCACGATGGCGGTGCCGTGCTGGTCGTCGTGGAAGACCGGGATCTTCATCCGCT
>JAYRQF010000066.1:0-6381 GCA_041910735.1 Limnohabitans sp. | reverse complement strand
TGGGCAGCAGCGTCAGTCTGTGGGCCGGTCCCTGGTTGTGGTTGCGTCTGCAGACCTTGGGCGATGGCGCCTGGGGCATGCGCCTGGCCGGACTGGCGCTGTTGACCGTGTCGGCCTGGGGTCTGTGGATGGGGCTGGTGCATGACCAGGCCCCGTGGTGCGTGACGCCAGTCTGATCAGACCGAAAGGCCTTTGTAGAGCATGTAGGCGGCCAGCAGGTACAGCACGCCTGCGAACACACGCTTGAGCTGCTTGACCGGCAGTTTGTGCGCGGTGGCCGCACCCATCGGCGCCATCAGCACGCTGCAGCAGGCGATCACCACCAGGGCCGGCAGCCAGAGGTAGCCAAAAGAGTAGGGCGGCAAGTCGCTGAGCGACAGACCGCTGACGATGTAGCCGGCGACGTTGGCCAGCGCGATCGGAAAGCCCAGTGCCGCGCTGGTGGCCACCGCATTGTGGATGGCCACGTTGCACCAGGTCATGAAGGGCACGCTGATGAAGCCCCCCCCTGCGCCCACCAGACCCGACAGCAGACCGATGAAGCCACCGGCGCCCACCTGACCGGCAAAGCCTGGCATCTGACGGGTCGGGGCAGGCTTCTTGTCCAGGAACATCTGCGTGGCCGAAAAACCCACAAAGGCTGCGAAGAACAGGGCCAGCGAGGAGCCTTTGACCACCGCAAAAATACCCATGCTGCCCAACAGGCTGCCCAGCACGATGCCGGGGGCCAGACCTTTGACCAGATCCCAGCGCACGGCCCCTTTCTTGTGGTGGGCGCGGACGCTGGAGACGCTGGTGAAGATGATGGTGGCCATGGATGTGGCGATCGCCATCTTGACGCCCAGATCCGGACTGACGCCGCGCTGGCCCAACAGGTACGTCAGGAACGGCACCATGATCATGCCCCCGCCAATGCCCAGCAGGCCCGCGAGAAAACCGGTGCACAGGCCAAGCACGGCCAATTCAAGAATCAGGGTGGGTTCAAGGATCATGTGGAAGCGTCGGCAGTGAAGAAGGTGTCTGCGAGTGCCACCGGACCGGCATCCTGAACCGGGGGTTCAGGTGGGCGAGGGCAGACTGGCGTTGGGTTCATCTGACGCGAGACGATCACGCTCACCAGCCGATGTACCAAGCCCGAGCTCAATGAGCATTGGTTCAAGGAAATATAAAGCCCGGCGCGCACCGCAGACCCTGCCGATTGTAGGCGTTTGGCGGTGCAGCTTCAGATCAGTTGGCCGTCCTGGCCCAGCGCCTGGTCCAGGCGCTGCAGCAGGCCTGTCAGGCGCTCGGACGGCACCTCGCCGTTGGCCGAAGCAGGCGCCTCGGGGCCTGCGGGGGGGGCAGCCGTCGTTTCGCCCTGGTCAAACGCCAGATTCAGCGCGGCGAGCACGGCAATGCGGTCGCGCGCCTTGATCTTGCCGGCGTCGCGGATCTTGCACATGGCGGCATCCACACGGCCCACCGCCGCCTGCAGACGCTCTTCGCCACCCTCGGGGCAACCGAGCAGGTAGCTCTGGCCCATGATCTGAACTTCGATCTGTTTGGCGCTCATGTGGAGGACTCGGTAGAAGAGGAGGTCGGCAGGCGGTCGATCAGGGCGTCGACGCGCGAACGGGCTGCGGACAGCCGGGACTTGAGCAGATCGCGCTCGTGGGTCAGAGACTGAACCTGTTGCGCCAGCAGGGCGTTGGTCCGCTGCAGTTCTTCATGGCGCAGCAACAGGTGTTCCACACGTTCGGCGATTTGGTCGATCAGGTCGTTGTTGGCCATGGCACAAGGGGCATCGGGGCGATTCGCCATTGTAGGGGGTCTGTCGCACGGGCGGCCCGGCCGTAGGGCTGCTGAAAGCCAACGCCTTAGAATACGCGCCAGTTGGTGCTCGCGGCCCGGTTCACGGTCCGCAGTTCAACGGGAAGCAGGAGGGTGTGCCCCGCAAGCACGCCTAACCTGCGCTGCCCCCGCAACGGTAAGCAGACGAGCCCTGCGCAAGCAGGCTCCGCTTTCATCACACAAGCCACTGGCCGCCCTGAAACAGGCGTCCGGGAAGGCGATGGAGGTCGCATCTGCCAGCCCGGATACCGGCCAACAAGGTGGCGTGCCCGCAAGGGTGCGCTGTAGAGCCCATGCACTGTCGGGGAAGGCGGTGAGGGCGTTTGACTTGTTTGTTTCTCATGAAAAACCGTTCCCTTCGTGCGCAAGGCTTTGTGCCTGCGCTGTCTGTCCTGTCTGCTGCTCTGATGTTGGCCAATGGGCCTGCGCTGGCCGCCGAGATGGATCCCGTAGTCATCTCCGCTACCCGTATCGAGCAGCCGCGTTCAACTTCGGCCGTGATCGTCGATGTGATCACGCGTGAGCAAATTGAACAATCGGGCGCGTCCAATGTGGCCGAATTTCTGGACTCTGTCAGTGGCGTTTCGCTGTCGCGCTTGTATGGCCGTGCTGGCGTGGATGCCTCTTTGGACATTGGTTATCTGGGCGAGGCTGGATCACAAAACGTGCTGGTGCTGATTGATGGTCAGCGACTCAATACCCTGGATCAAGCGAGCATCCGCTTTGCGCAGTTGCCCATGAGCAGCATCGAGCGCATTGAAGTTCGCAAAGCGAATGGCGGTGCGTTGTACGGAGATCGTGCCCAAGGTGGCGTGATCAACATCATCACCCGCAGCGATGCATCCAAAGAAGTCGGGATGAGTGTTGGAAGTTTTGGCACGAGAAAGCTTGACGCCTATATGGGCTTGCAAGCAGAGGGGATCCGAGGCTCGGTTTCTTTGATGTCTGCCGCTTCCAATGGCTATCGCGCCTTCAGCGAGTCCCGACAAAACAGCGCTCAGCTGAAGTTATCCACCTCTGGTGATTGGGGCCGTCTGGGTTTCTTTGCGCGAGGCTTTGAGGAAACGGCGCAGATGCCCAGCTATCTTTCGCCTGCAGAGTTCGCTGCCAACCCCAAAAAAATTGGAGCTAGCCCAGCGACTTCGGATCGTTTTGGCAGTGCCGTAGGCGCTCGCTATGACCGAGTCTTGGGAAATGACAGTGCGTTCTCGCTGGACCTCGCGCACCAGTCATCGCAAGAGAAGGCGTACTACGCGATCCACAACACCCGCACCACATTCACTCCAGAGTGGCAAACCAAAATTGGCGCTGGTACCTGGGTCTTGGGGGCGGAGTTTGCTGATGCGAACGCCAATACCGAAAACGACAAACAAGTGGCTCAGCGCAGCCAGTCCTTGTACGCACAGACCACGCAGCCCCTTCACCAGACGCTGAATCTGGAGTTGGGTGCGAGGACACAGCGGGTTGACAATGACTTCAAGGTCAGCGTTGCGGAAAACGCCACGTCCGCCAGCAACCAGAAAACGGGATTCTCGGCTGCCTTGCGTCACCAACTGTCCAACAGCACGGTTGTCCGTGCCGGTGCTCTGACGGGCTTCCGCTTTGCCAATGCCGATGAACTTTATTACTTCCAAACGGCATTCCCGTTCGGCATGGTTGCGATCAACCCGACCGTCAAGCCCATGAGCACACGCGAGTATTTTGCGCAAATGGAACACAGCTATGCGGCAGGCAAGGTCGATGTCCATTACCGCAATATCAACGCAAGCGACGAAATTGGCTATCAACGCAATTGCGGCACCGTTGCTGGCTCTGCAGTGGGGTGCAACACCAATCTGTACGACACCCAACGCCAGGTGCTTTCTGTGAATGGCAGTTGGAAGCCCAATGGCTCACTCACCTTGAAAGGCGGCTTGGACTTCATAGATGCCACCATCGACAGTGGAGTCAATGCAGGCAACCGCATTCCTCTGACGGCCAAGCGGGTGGCCCGTCTGACGGCTGAGCAACGCATGGATGGCTACACATTGATTGCAACCAGTCGCTACCGCAGCAACATGGTTCAGGCCAGCGATCAAGCGGCATTCTTTCCTCTGATGCCGTCCCGCAACGTGGTTGATCTGGGCGTGAATACCTCTGTGTCCAAAACCTGGTCCCTGTCTGCCTGGGTGCGAAACGCGTTCAACAAGTCCTACTACGACTATGCTTCGTACGGTGGCGTGTACCCTGCAGATGGCCGGGGTGTATTCGTCAACCTGAAGGCATCCCTCTGACGTTATGCTGAACCTTGCTCCTAGCCCCCAACGCATCGTCTGCCTCACCGAGGAAACGACCGAATGGCTCTACTTGTTGGGTCAGGAGCATCGCATCGTCGGGATCTCGGGCTACACGGTGCGTCCGCGCCGTGCCCGGGAAGAAAAGCCGAAGGTCAGTGCTTTTTTGAGTGCCAAGATCGACAAGATCCTGGCGCTCAAGCCGGACTGTGTCTTTGGTTTTTCCGATCTGCAGGCGGACATTGCTGCGGCGCTGATCCGCGCGGGGGTGCAGGTCACGGTGTTCAACCAGCGCAGCGTGGCCGAGATTTTTTCCATGCTTTACCAAGTCGGTGCCATGGTGGGGCAGGCTGGGCAAGCGCAAGAACGCATCGCGCAGATGCAGGCGCAGCTGCAAGCCATCCGCGAGCGGGCCGCCACGTTCAGGCGCCGCCCCAAAGTGTTTTTTGAAGAGTGGGACGAACCCCACATCAGCGGCATCCGCTGGGTGTCCGAGTTGATGGGCATCGCCGGTGGTGACGACATCTTTCCCGAGTTGGCTGTGCAGGCTATGGGCAAGGACCGCATCATTGCCGATGGCCAAACCATCGTGGACCGTGCACCGGACATCATCATCGGTTCGTGGTGCGGCAAGAAGTTTCGTCCCGAGAAGGTGGCAGCGCGTGCTGGCTGGCAGAACGTGCCGGCGGTGCGTGACGCGCAATTGTTCGAGATCAAATCGGCGGACATTCTGCAGCCCGGTCCTGCGGCCCTGACCGACGGTGTGGCGCAGCTGCACCGCATCTTTTGTGAATGGGAGCGGGCGCATGGCTGAGCGTCTGCTGCGTCTGCTGGTTTTGTGGTTGCTGTGCAGTGCGGCGGGTGCCGTGACGGTGCAGGACGATCAGCACAACAAGGTTGAGATCGCGAAGCCGCCGCAGCGCATCGTGAGCCTGCTGCCCTCGCTCACCGAAACCGTTTGCGCCCTGGGGCAGTGTGCCCGGCTGGTGGGCGTGGACCGATATTCCAACTGGCCTGACAGCGTCAAAGCCTTGCCCCGCATGGGCGGTGGGATCGATCCGAACATCGAAAGCATCGTGGCGCAAAAGCCCGATCTGGTGCTGCTGGCTGGCTCCACCCGTGGGGTGGAACGATTGCAGGCGCTGGGCGTCATGGTGCTGCGGCTGGAGCCGCGCACGCATGCCGATGTGCAGCGTGTTCTGCGCACCGTGGCCGATGTGCTGGGTTTGCCGCAGGCAGAGGGCGAGCGGGTCTGGCGCGAGATCGATGCGGGCGTGCAGGCCGCCGTGCAGTCGCTCAGCGTGCAGGCCCGTCGTCAGCGGGTTTACTTTGAGGTCAGCCCCGCGCCTTACGGCGCCAGCGAATCGTCTTTCATTGGCGAGACACTGCAGCGCATGGGCGTGGGCAACATCCTGCCGGCGTCACTGGGGCCGTTTCCGCAGATCAACCCGGAGTTTGTGGTGCGCGCTCAGCCGGACGTGATCATGGCGGGTGACAGTTCGCGCGCCAGCATGCTGCAGCGCCCGGGCTGGCCGCAGATGCGCGCGGTGCGCGAAGGACGTCTGTGCGTGTTCACGCCCGGGCAGGCCGACATGCTGGTGCGCGCGGGGCCGCGCATGGCCGAAGGTGCGCGCCTGATGGCGCAGTGCCTGAACCGCGCAGCCGGAGGCACACCATGATGCCCGGCCGTCGGGTGGCACTTTGGGCCTTGCTGCTGCTGGCCTTGAGCAGCCTGTGCGTCTTGCTGGGCACCGCAGTGGGCAGTCAGGGCTGGGAGGTTTGGTGGAGCGCCACGCCAGACCCGGTCATGCAGCAGATCGTGTGGGACATCCGCCTGCCGCGCAGTCTGGGCGCCTGGCTCGGTGGCGCCTTGCTGGGGCTGGCCGGTGCGATGGCGCAGGGCCTGTTTCGCAACCCGCTGGCCGATCCGTATTTGCTGGGCAGTGCCTCGGGGGCTTCGCTGGGCGTGAGCCTGTACCTGAGCCTGTTTGGCGGCTCCATTCTGGCCAGCAGCTGGTTGCCGCGTCTGGGCATGACGGGGGCCGCTTTTGTGGGCGCCGTGCTCGCCGTGGTGCTCACGCTGGCGCTGGCCCGCGGTGTGCAGCAGACCCTGCGCCTGCTGCTGGCGGGCGTGGTGGTCGGGGTGGTGCTGGGCGCGTTGGCTTCGCTGGTGGCCTTGTTCGAGCCGCAGGTGCTGCAGGCGATGCAGGGTTTCATGCTTGGGTCCACCGCGTTTGTGGGCTGGATATCTTGCGGCCTGATGGCGCTGGCGCTGCTG
>JAYRQF010000065.1:0-2551 GCA_041910735.1 Limnohabitans sp. | reverse complement strand
GGCCCCGGTGGGCGCAGCCACCTGCTCAGTCCGGCGCTGGCTGCTGCCGCTGCCATTGCCGGCCGACTGGCCCGCGTGGAAGAACTTGAAACCCTTGCCGTGGAGGCCGCATGAAACCGTTCAACCGACTGCAATCGCTGGTGGTGCCGATTGACCGCGCCAACGTGGACACCGACGCGCTGATCCCCAAGCAGTTCATGAAGTCGATCCGCCGCACCGGCTTTGGCGACAACCTGTTTGACGAATGGCGCTATCTGGACCGCGGCGAGCCGGGACAGGACGTGTCGCAGCGTCCGCGCAACATGGCTTTTGCGCTCAACCAGTCGCGTTACGCCGGCGCGCAGATCCTGCTGGCGCGTGAGAACTTTGGCTGCGGCTCCAGCCGGGAGCATGCGGTGTGGGCACTCAACGATTTCGGCATCCGGGTGCTGCTGGCGCCCAGTTTTGCCGACATTTTCTTCAACAACTGCTTCAAGAACGGCATGCTGCCCATCGTGCTCTCGGGCGAGCTGATCGCCCAGCTGTTCAACGAAGTGGAGTACAACCCCGGCTACACGCTGACGGTGGACCTGTCTTCGCAAACGATCCAGTCTTCCACCGGCATGTCGATGTCGTTCGAGGTGGACGCCTCGCGCAAACACCGCCTGCTTGAAGGGCTTGACGACATCGGCATCACGCTGCAAAAAGCCGAACGCATCCGTGCCTACGAAGCCCGTCAGCGCCAGAACACCCCTTGGCTGTTTGCCTGAACCCGTTTTTCCAACAAGGAGACCTCCCATGTTCCATTCACGCAGAACCCTTCTGGCCCTGAGCCTGTCGCTGGCCGTGGCCGCCCCCGTGCTGGCCCAGGACAAATACCCCTCCAAAACCGTGACGCTGATCGTGCCGCAGGCCGCCGGCGGCGCCAACGACGCGATTGCCCGCGTGATCGCGCAAAAGCTGACCGAACAGACCGGCCAGTCCTTCATCGTGGACAACCGCACCGGTGCAGGCGGCAACGTCGGCACCGTGGCCGCGGCCCGTGCCAAAGCCGACGGCTACACGCTCATGCTCACGGCCGACAGCGCCATGGTCATCAACCCCTCGCTCTACAAGCACACCGGTTTTGACCCGGTCAAGGACTTCGAGCCCGTGGGCACCGTGGCCACCGCCGGCTATGTGCTGGTGGCCAACCCGGCCTTTCCCGCCAAAAACACCGCCGATCTGATCGCGCTGGCCAAACAGCAGCCGGGCAAGATCAACATTGGCTCGGCCGGCAACGGCACACTCAACCACCTGATCGGTGAAATGCTGGGCAAGGCCACCGGCATCGACCTGGTGCACATCCCCTACAAGGGCTCGTCGGCCGCTGTCACCGATCTGGTGGCGGGGCAGGTGCAGGTGTCGGTGCAGAGCCTGCCGTCCTCGATCGCCTTCATCCGCTCGGGCAAGGTCAAGGTGCTGGGGGTGGTCAACCCCAAACGCCTGCCGTCCATGCCGGATGCGCCCACCATTGGCGAGACGGTCAAGGGCTTTGGCGCCACCCCGTGGTACGGCGTGTTTGCGCCCGCCGGCACCCCCAGGCACATCGTGACCCAGCTCAACGCCGAGATCGCCAAGGCGCTCGAATCGAAAGACGTGCAGGAGCGTCTGGCCGGAGTGGGCTGTGAGCCCTACAAGTCCACGCCCGAGCAGTTCGCGCAGCTGGTGCGTGACGATCTGCCGCGCTGGGCCAAGATCGTCAAGGAATCTGGCGCGACCATCGACTGAGGACCGATAGCATGAACATGCCGCAACTCACCCCCGGTGCGCTCAAGGGCCTGCGCGTGGTGGAAATGGGCCAGCTGATCGCGGGTCCTTTTGCCGCCAAGACGCTGGGCGACTTTGGCGCCGACGTGATCAAGATCGAGCCGCCCGGCGCAGGCGACCCGCTGCGCAACTGGCGCATGTTGCAGGACGGCACCTCTGTGTGGTGGCAGGTGCAGTCGCGCAACAAGCGCTCCATTGCGCTGGACCTGCGCAACCCCGAAGGGCAGGACATTGCCCGCCAGCTGATCGCACAGGCCGATGTGCTGATTGAGAACTTCCGGCCCGGCACGCTTGAAGGCTGGGGCATGGACTACGAGACGCTGTCCAAAACCAACCCGGGTCTGGTGATGCTGCGCATTTCGGGCTACGGCCAGACCGGCCCTTACCGCGATCTGCCGGGTTTTGGCGCGATTGGCGAAGCCATGGGCGGCCTGCGGCACCTGACCGGCGAGCCGGGCCGCGTGCCGGTGCGCTGCGGCATCTCCATTGGCGACACGCTGGCCGCGCTGCACGGCACCATCGGCGTGCTGATGGCGCTGTACCACCGCAAGGTCAATGGCGGACAGGGGCAGGTGATTGATGTGGCGCTCAACGAGGCCGTCTTCAATGTGATGGAGAGCCTGGTGCCCGAGTACAGCGCCTTTGGCGCCATCCGCGAACCGGCCGGCTCGGCGCTGCCGGGCATTGCGCCGTCCAACGCCTACCGCTGCGCCGACGGCGTGGTGCTGATCGCCGGCAACGGCGACAGCATCTTCAAACGCCT
>JAYRQF010000064.1:0-6755 GCA_041910735.1 Limnohabitans sp. | reverse complement strand
CCCCCGGCACACGCCAAAAATGGGTTTGCCTGCCTGCGCAAAGGCCTCGACCACGGCCAGGTCGTACAGATCGCGCACGCGGTCGCCCAGCCATTCCTCGCGCAGCGGCTCCTCGCCATAGCTGCCCGGCCACACGTCGGCACCGCCGTGCATCACCACACCATCAAGCCACTCGGCATAGTGCGCCAGCGTCACGTCGCCACGCGCCGTCTCCCCCGTGGGGCAGGGCACCATCACCACCATGGCGCCGGCCGACATGATCCAGTGCGCAATCGACTGCTCCACGTACTGCAGGGTCTTGTTGGTGAACAGCGATCGATCGGGGTCGGCATGCGAGAAGCAGGCCGACAGGCCAATCTTCAGCCGGCTCGCGGAATGGGAAAGGAGCGACATGCAACAGTTGTAGCATCGACGTGCGTCCACGTCTGTAGGCGCGGGCTGCTCCACTGCGCGCGGCAGGGGAATGTGGCGCGGCGGTCACGCTCGCCAGGGCCTGTCGATTGATGCGAATCAAGCATCGACCCGCCGGCTGAGGCATGATGGACGCGAGGGCCCGGTTTCAGGCCCGGTTTCAACCCAAGGAGGAAAGACATGCAGATCCAAGTGCACACCAACGACAACATCCAGGGCGGTGAGTCGCTGATCCGTTGGGCCCAGGACGAGGCGGCAGCCAAGCTGGCGCGCTTTCGCGAACATGTGACGCGCGTGGAGCTGTTCCTGTCCGACGTGGACGCGGGCAAGTCCGGCGTGGACGACAAGCGCTGCGTGATCGAGGCCCGCCCCGCCGGCCGCCAGCCGGTGGCAGCCACCGCCGAGGCCGCCAAGGTGGCCGACGCCGTGGCCGCGGCACTGGACAAGCTGGTGCGCTCGCTGGGCGACGACATCACCCGCGCCAAGGATCGCCAGGGCCGCGAGACCATCCGCACGGCGGAATGATATAACTATTAAAATAATAGCTGTCAGCGCTTTATGGTAGGGCGCTGCAGCCTGTTTCGATGTAGACAAGGGCCGTGAACCAATGCCGCGTTCACGGCCCTTTGTCGTTGCCGGGTGGGCTATGCCGCCGCGCTGCCCACGAAATCCTCGAACGCCGCCATGGGCAGCGGCCTGGAAAACAGATAGCCCTGCGCATGGTCGCAGCCCAGGGCCTTGAGCAGGTCGCGCTGGGCCGTGGTTTCCACCCCCTCGGCGATGGTCTGTATGCCCAGCTTGTGCGCCATGGTGATGATGGCCTCGACGATGGCGTGGTCGTTGCCGCCGGCCTCCAGCCCGCGCACGAAGGAGGCGTCGATCTTCAGGTAGTCGATGTCAAAGCGCTTCAGGTAGGCCAGCGATGAAAAGCCGGTGCCAAAGTCGTCCAGCGCCACCTCCACGCCCTGCTGGTCGAAGCCCGTCAGGCAGTCCTGGACCATTTGCGAGTTCTCCACCAGCGTGCCCTCGGTGATCTCCATGGTGATGGCCTTGCGCGGCAGGCCGTGGGCATCCATCAGGCGGGCCCAGTGGGTGGCGCTGAAGCCGGGGCGGGCCAGCTGTTTCGCCGATACGTTGACGTTGATGGGCAGCAGCCGCGCCTGGTGCGCACGGATATGCGCCACGGACTGCACCGCCTGGCGCAGCACCCATTCGCCGATCTCATGGATCAGGCCCGACTCCTCGGCCAGCGGTATGAACTCCATGGGGCTGACCAGGCCGTGTTGCGGATGCTGCCAGCGCAGCAGCGCCTCGGCCTTGGCCACCTGGCCGCTGCGCAGGTCGATGATGGGCTGGTAGTGCAGCAGCATTTGCCGCCCCTGCAGCGCCTGGCGCAGATCGCGCAGCAGCATGGCGCGGCGCACGATCTGGGCCTGCATGGCCGGGTTGAAGTGGGCGAAACGGTTACGCCCCCCGGCCTTGGCGGTGTACATGGCCTGGTCGGCGAACTTGATCAGCTCGTCCAGGCTGTGGGTGTCGCGCGGGTACACGGAAATACCGATGCTGGCCTGGGTGTGCAGCTGGGCGCCGCCCACATGCAGTGGCGCCGCCAGTTCGGTGTTGATGCGTGTGGCCAGCTGCGCAATGGCCGTGGTCTCGGCCATGCCGGGCAGGATGATGGCGAACTCGTCACCGCCCAGGCGCGCCACCAGGTCGCCCTGGCGCACGCAGGCCTCGATGCGCTGCGCCACCTGCCTGAGCAGCTCGTCGCCCCGGGCGTGGCCCAGGGTGTCGTTGACCTCCTTGAAGTTGTCCAGATCCAGCAGCAGCAGCGCCACGCTGCCCTGCAGGCCGGCGGCCTTGTGCATGGCGCCCTGCAGCTGTTCACGGAACATGGCGCGGTTGGGCAGGCCGGTCAGTTCGTCGAAATGCGCCTGGCGCCAGATCAGCGCGTCCTGGCGTTTTCTCTCGGTCACGTCCTTGAGCACCACGGTGGTGCCGATCTCGCGCTGCGTGGTGTCGGCTATCGGCGTGACGGTGACCTCGACATGCAGCTCCTGCCCGTGGCGGTTGTTCAGCAGGCAGGTGGTGCCGTCGGGCAGGTTCTTGTCGATGGTGATGCTTTGCCGGCCATGGGCGTCCAGCAGCGGCACGATGTCCGCCAATGGCTTGTCGAAACAGTCCCCGCCGGCGCAGCCCAGCAGTTCCTCGGCCGGCAGGTTCATGAAGCCCACGCGCCCCTGGGCGTTGGCCACCACCACGCAGTCGTTGATGCTCGCCAGGATGGAGGCATGCGTGATATGGGACGCGCGCAGGCTTTCCTCCACCTTGTGGCGGTGCAGCGCAACGCGCAGCGCCATCGTCAGGTCGTTCTCGCGAAACGGCTTCACGATGTAGCCGAACTGCGCATTGATCTGCGCGCGCTGCAGGGTCTCCCGGTCGGAATGCGCCGAGGCGAAGATCACCGGCGTCTGCAGGCTTTGGTAGATCTGCTCGGCCGCCTCTATGCCGCTCATGGCGCCTTTCAGGCGTATGTCCATCAGCACCAAGTCTGGTTGTAACTGCTGCGCCATGGCGATGGCTTGGGGCCCCGTGTCGGCAATGCCCAGCACTTGGTAGCCCAGGCGGGTGAGGCGGTCGGCGGTTTCCTCGGCAATCAGGGCCTCGTCCTCGACGATGAGCAGCCGATAGGGGGTGATGTCGGCACTGGGGCTCATGTACCGGACTCCTTGCGTGCGGGCAGAGGCAGGGTCAGCAACACTCTTGTGCCGGGCTGCGCCGACGTGAACTGCACCTGGCCATTGAGCTGCTTGACCAACGAGCGTATCAGGCGCTTGCCCAGCGAGTTGCCACTGGCCAGGTCAAAATCCGGCGGCAGGCCGCAGCCATCGTCGCTCACCTCCAGCTCGAAACGTCCAGGCTCTGTCCGGCGCAACGCCACCAGCAACCGGCCCGCGCGTCCGTCTTGTAGGCCATGCTTGAGGGCATTGGTGATCAGCTCGTTGAGGATCAGCCCGCAGGGCACGGCCATGTCTATGCTGAGCAAGATGGGCTCCAGCTCGGTGACGAGCTGTACCTGGCCGGTGCTCAGGCTGTAGTTGGTGAGGAGCTGGGCGCTCAGGCTGGTTACATATTCGGTAAAGTCCACCTCGGCCAGGTTGTGGCTGTACAAGGTCTCGTGTACCAGGGCCATTGAGCGCACCCGATCCTGGCTTTGGCGCAGTATGGTTTTCAGGTGCTCGTCGTCCAGGTTGTTGGACTGCAGCGAAAACAGGCTGGATATCACCGCCAGGTTGTTCTTTACCCGATGGTGTATCTCCTTGAGCAGGACTTCCTTTTCCTTGAGTGAGTCGAGTATCAGTTGCTCTGCGCGCTTGCGGCTGCTGATGTCGCGAATGGCGCTCACGACCAGCGTGCCGTTGCTGGTCTTCAAGGGGCTGAGGCTGATTTCGATGGGCATCTCCGAGCCGTCCTTGCGCAGGCCATAGAGCTGAAGTTCTTCCCCCATGGGCCGCACCCGCGGATTGGCATGGTAGCCACTTCGGTACTGGGGGTGGTGGGCGCGAAAGCGCTGCGGGATCAGCACCTCGATCGGCTGGCCCAGAAGCTCCTGCCGTGCAAAGCCAAACACGGTTTCGGTTTGCGAGTTGACCAACTCTATCCTGCCCTGTGCGTTGACTATGACCATGGCGTCCGGTGCCGACTCCAGCAGGTCGCGCATCAGCCTTTCGGTGTGCACGCGCTCGGTCACGTCGCGGACTACGCACAAGGTCATGGGGCCGATGTTGCCGCGCAGGGGGCTGAGCATGACGTCCACGGAAAATTCGCTGCCGTCCTTGCGCAGACCCGCCAACTGCAGTCCCTGGCCACCCATGGCGCGCGGGTGGGGGGACTCACCGTAGTGCTCACGGTGACCGATGTGCTGTCGTCTGCGGTGCTTGGGAACCAGGGCTTCGATCATTTGCTGATCAAGCTCGCCTGATGCATAGCCAAACAAGGTGCAGGCCTGGGCGTTGGCTTGCACGATGAGCCCCTGTGGATCGACCACCAGGAGCCCGTCGGGCGATGAGTCGAATGCCTGCTGGTAGTACTCCATATGTGCTTCCTCTCCCCTTGAGGCAGCCGCGATATCGGGCTGCGGTACTGGTTTGGCAATGGATCCTTTCGGACACTACGCCTGCAAGGCCAGGCTTGCCTGCGCCTTGTGCCGGCGCCGCAGGGCCACGGCGTCGGGGGCGTCGGCCGCGCTCGCGCCTTTGAGGCGGAATACCTGCACGGTCTGGCTCGTGGCCTCCGCCAGGTTGCGCAGCGACTGCGCCGCAGCCGCCATCTGCTCCACCATGGCGGCGTTCTGCTGGGTAATGCCATCGAGCTGCGCCACGGCCTGGTTCACCTGCGAGATTCCGCCGACCTGTTCACCTGCCGCATGGCTGATTTCATCGACCAGGGCATTCACCTGGCGCACCGCGGTCACCACCTCGGCCATGGTGCGGCGCGCCACCTCGGTGGTGTCATGGCCGGCCTGCACCGTACGCGCGGAGTCCTCCGTGAGTTGCTTGATCTCCCTGGCCGATTGGGCGCTGCGCTGCGCCAGGGCGCGCACCTCGGCGGCCACCACGGCAAAGCCGCGCCCATGCTCGCCAGCGCGCGCAGCCTCCACGGCGGCATTGAGGGCCAGGATATTGGTCTGGAAGGCGATGGAGTCGATGACCTGGGTGATGTCGCCAATGCGCCGCGACGCGTCCTGAATAGCACGCATGGTTTGGCCTACCTCGTCGACGGCCTGGTTGCTGCGCTCGGCGATGTTGCGGGTTTGTGCCGTCAGCTGGCTCGCCTGGTGGGCCGAATCCGCCGTGTGCTGCACCGTGCCGGTGATCTGCTCCATGGCGGCCGCGGTCTGCTCCAGGTTCGCGGCCTGGGCCTCGGTGCGCTGCGACAGGTTGTGGTTGCCCTGGGCAATCTCGGTGGTGCCGAGCACCATGGAGCTGCTCTGATCGCGCGCATCGCGCACGATGGAGCACAGGTTCACGCTGAGCTGGTTCAGCGCCTGCTGCAGTTCCCCGAGTTCGTCACTGCGGTTGCACTCCATGGTCTGCGCCAGGTCGCCGGCGGCCAGTCGGTTGGCCGTCGCGATCAGTGCTGTCAGGGGACGGGCGACCAGGCCTACCTTGAGATTCCAGGCGAACAGAATCACCAGTGCCAGCAGGCCCAGGCCCAGGGCCGGGCTCAGGAAATGCCCCAACAGGTAGCCCATGCCGATGTTGGCGAACGAGGCCAACAGGAGCTTGGCTGACAGTCCCAGGCGCAGCATTTCGTGCACCTTGCCCCCCAGCGTGCGCCGAATGGGTCGTCCGCTGGACAGCTGGTGCATGCACCGGCCGCTCTCCTTTTCCGTGCGCATGGTCGCGTAGAGCCGTTCGGCGGCGGCAATCTGCTCGCGCGTGGCCTCGGTGCGTACCGACATGTAGCCAATGGGCCGACCGTTTTCCAGCAGCGGCGTCGCATTCGCCATCACCCAGTAATAGTCGCCGTTCTTGCGCCGGTTCTTCACCGGGGCCGACCAGGGCCGGCCGGCGGCAATCGTCTGCCACATGTCGCGATAGGCCTCCCCGGGCATGTCAGGGTGGCGCACGATGTTGTGCGGCTGGCCCAGCAGCTCCTCGCGCGAGTAACCACTGACCTCGATGAACATCGGGTTGCAGTAGAGGATGCGCCCCTTGGTGTCGGTGGTCGAAACCAGGGTATGGCCGCTGGGGAAGGGGTATTCCTGGCCGGAAACGGGCAGGTTGATGCGCATGGGTGGACCTCACAAGGGCACGGGATGGCGGGATGGTCGAGGGCACTGGGTGGGAACCCGGTGCGGTGGCGTTTGCTAACTCAAGTCAAGGCAGGTGATTTTGTCGCATTCGAGATTTATATAAATATTTGTTGCGATTTTGTGGTGGGGGGGTTACCCTGATTGACATGAAAAAACGCGCCCGAGGGCGCGTTCTTGGATGGGGTTGTAGTGGTGGCTTACTTGCCGGCCATCACGCGCACCATCTCCAGGCACTTGTTGGAGTAGCCCCATTCGTTGTCGTACCAGGCCACGACCTTGACGAAGGTCTTGTCCAGGGCGATGCCGGCGTCGGCGTCGAACACCGAGGTGTGGGTCTCGCCGACGAAGTCGGTGGCGACTACCTTGTCCTCGGTATAGGCCAGCACGCCCTTGAGCGCGCCCTGCGACTGGGCCTTCATCTCGGCCTTGATCTCGTCGTAGCTGGCTTCCTTTTCCAGCTCCACCGTCAGGTCCACCACCGACACGTCGGAGGTGGGCACACGGAAGCTCATGCCGGTCAGCTTCT
>JAYRQF010000063.1:0-2790 GCA_041910735.1 Limnohabitans sp. | reverse complement strand
GCCGAGTCCGATCTGGTGCTGCAGGACACCGTACCCCGCATGCGCGCGCGTGGTCCCGGTGCGCGTGGCTTGCTGCAGACCATTGAAGTGCCGGGCTGCGGCCACGCGCCGGCGCTCAATGTGCCGCAGCAGCTGGACTGGGTGACCGGTTTCATTGAATCGGTCTGACCCGCTGCTTCAGCGCACAGCTCCCGCTGCCAGCGCCCGTTCGCGACTGGCTTGTGCAACCGACGCATCCGGCGCAGAGGTGTCCCAACCTTGCAAATGCCGCTCGGTCAGATCGGCGAGAGCATTGATCCACTGCGGGCTGTCGTTCAGGCAGGGGATGTACTGGAAGTCCTGCCCGCCCGCGTGCACAAAGGCTTCGCGCGCTTCCTGCTGGATCTCTTCAAGCGTTTCCAGGCAGTCGCCTGTGAAGCCGGGGCAGACCACATCGACCTTTTTGATGCCTTGCTGCGCCAGCGCGATCAGCGTGGGTTCGGTGTAGGGTTCCAGCCACTTGGCTTTGCCAAAGCGCGACTGGAAAGTGATGCGCACCTGTTCGCGGCTCAGCCCCAGAGCCTCCATCAGCAGGCGTCCGGTCTTCATGCATTCGCAGTGGTAGGGGTCGCCCAGATGCAGGGTGCGCTCGGGCACGCCATGAAAGCTCATCACCAACACCTCACCTTGCCCGTGGGCTTGCCAGTGCGCACGCACCCGGGCGGCCAGTGCGGCGATGTAGCCCGGATCGTCGTGGTAGCGGTTCACGAAACGGAACTCGGGCAGGTGGCGGATCTTCAGGCCCCAGCGGTAGCAGGCGTCGAACACGCTGGCGGTGGTGGTGCCGCTGTACTGCGGGTAAGCGGACACGACCAGCACACGGGTGACCCCCTCGGCCTTCAGCTGGTCGAGTTGTGCGTCAATGCCGGGCTGGCCATAGCGCATGGCATGGCGCACCACCACATGGTGGCCACGCTCAGTCAGGGCTTGTTGCAGCCCTTCGGCCTGCGCCTTGGTGTGAACCAGCAGGGGCGAGCCTTGCGCGGTCCAGATGCTGGCGTATTTGGCGGCCGACTTTTTGGGGCGCACGCGCAGGATGATGCCGTGCAGTATCAGCCACCAGACGGGTTTGGGGATTTCGACCACGCGGCCATCGCCCAGAAACTCGGCCAGGTAGCGGCGCAGCGCCGGGGCCGTGGGCGCGTCGGGCGTGCCAAGGTTGCAATACAGGATGGCCGTCTTGGGCGACTGACCATGTGTCCAGGTGGGTTCGGTGCGAAAAGCCATGCGGTATTCTCCCTCACCATGCTCGACCTTGCCCGCATCAAAGCCATCACCCTCGACCTGGACGACACGCTCTGGCCCGTCTGGCCCACCATCCACCGCGCCGAAGCTGTGTTGCAGGACTGGTTGACGCAGCATGCGCCGGCTGCGGCCGTGCTGTCGGCGCAGTCCGAGATCAAAAAGGCCATACGGGCCGATATCAATGCGCGTCATGCCGACCAGGCGCACGACCTGTCCTTTCTGCGCCGCGAAGCCATCCGCGCCTTGCTGCAGGCGGCGGGTGAACCGGGCGAGCTGGCCGAACCCGCCTTTGAGGTGTTTTTTGCCGAGCGCCAGCGCGTGGACCTCTTTGACGATGCCTTGCCCGCGTTGGCTTTCTGGAGTGCGCGGCTGCCGGTGGTGGCGCTGTCCAACGGCAATGCCGATGTGCACCGCGTGGGCATTGGCCAGCACTTTCATGCCAGCGTCAGCGCCAAATCGACGGGGGTCGCCAAACCCGATGTGCGCATTTTTGAAGCCGCCGCCCGTGTTGCCGGTGTGGCGCCGCAGGAGGTGCTGCATGTAGGCGACGATGCACACCTGGACTGCGTCGGCGCCCTGGCCGCCGGCATGCAGGTGGCCTGGGTCAACCGCGAAGGCCACCCCTGGAGCCACGGTGACAGCCGCCCGCACCTGGAGGTGCGAGACTTGCATGCGCTGTGCCGGCAATGGCACGACTACCCACATTGAGGAGACACACATGGGACTGAAGATCTACGGCATCGGCGCCTCTCGCGCCAGCCGCCCGTTCTGGGCCGCGCTGGAACTGGATGTGCCTTTTGAGCACATCAACCTGAGCTACAAGGAAGGCGGCACGCGCACGCCCGAGTTTCTGGCCATCAACCCCAACGGCCACATTCCGGTCATGGTGGACGAGCGACCCGAGGGCAAGGTCACGGTCTGGGAAAGCATGGCCTGCGCGCTCTACATTGCGCGTTTGCACGGCAAGGCCGACGGCCAGTCGATCACGCCTGCCAGCGCGCGTGAAGAAGCTGAAGCCCTGCGCTGGAGCTTCTGGACCGTCACCGAAATGGAAGCCGACGCCCTGACGGTGCTGATGCACCGCCTGGCCATGCCCGAAGACCAGCGCAAGCCCGAGCTGGCCGACAAGGCCGAAGCGCGCCTGAAGGTGCCGCTGGCCGTGCTTGAAAAACACCTGCAGGACCAGCAGACCCGCGGCGAGGCGTATCTGGCAGCCAACCGCTTCACCGTGGCCGACCTGTGCGTGGCCAGTGTGGCGGCCTGGGTGCGTCCGGCAGCAGGTCTGCTGGCGGCTTATCCGCTCACGCAGGCATGGCTGCAGCGCTGCCTGGAGCGGCCCGCGCAAAAGCAGTCGCGGACGATGGGGTCTTGAGCTTCAGAACCGTCCCAGCGCCTGCATCTTCCACGCCAGCCACAGTTTGCGAAGCGGTGTGAGTGCGATGCGCTGGTGCAGGACCTGAAAGCCACTGGCTTCGATCTCGCGCAACAGGGTGCGGTAGATGCTGG
>JAYRQF010000062.1:0-2652 GCA_041910735.1 Limnohabitans sp. | reverse complement strand
GTGCTCAGTGCGCTCGCTGCAGCGATCAACATGGGCGGCAACATCGCGGGAGGACGCTGGCTTGCCCGAGGTGCGCGCCCCGGTCTGGCGCTTGCCATCGGCTATTCAGCGATGGCGCTGGGCGCGCTGGTGGCCTTCGGGGTGCCTGGCCAGCCGGTGGCGCAGTACCTCGCGGTGCTTGTGTTCTCCGCGCTCGGCGGGCTGATTCCCGGAACCCTCTTCGGGGTCGCTGTGGCGCTTGCCCCGGGGCCGGATACGGTCTCGACCACCGTGGGCTGGATGCAGCAGTTCTCTGCGCTGGGACAGTTTCTCGGTCCGCCAGCGGTCGCCTGGTGGGTGACGCAGGTGGGGGGGTGGCAATGGACCTGGGTGATGACCGGTGCCTGTTCGGTGCTTGGGCTCGGGCTTGCCGTGGTGCTTCAGCGGGTCTGGCAGCGCCTGACGCCCGTGCCGCCAGCGTGACGGGACGCGGCTACACTGCCCTCGCCGACAGGGGCCGCACAGACTGATTCACCACAGGACATCACCATGAGCTTCCTCCAGCAGCTCAAGCGACAGGCGCAGGCGCTGCAAACCCAGCAGGGTGTACAGCAGCAAGGCGCTGAAGAGAACACCGTCGCGACGGAGGTCGCATGCCGCCATGTCTGGAACTACTTTGGCGAGCTGTCACGTCAACTCAATGTGATTCAACCGGCGGCCACGCATCTGGGGCTGGACAAGCGCAGCATGTGGCCTGGCATGCACATGACGGGGTTCCGCTTTGATGCGCGCAAGAAAATGCTGCGCGACAAGGAGGTGTTCGACTACCTGGCCCTGGGCTGGCAGTTGCTGCCTCGCACGGGCGATGTTCAGCGTGGGCGGGTGAGTGTCAACTTCCCGCCGGATCTGGAGCGGGTGGAAAAACGCCTGGCGGCCGGACACGTCGCGCATGAGCGGATCGAGCAGCGCCATCCCGAAAGCAATGCGCTGCTGGCGCTGGTGTTCGACTATGAAATGGCGGCGCGCGCCGGCGTAATCGTCACGGCCGACCACGATGCCGCGCAGTTGCACTTTCGCCTGGCCTGTGTCAGTGGCATGGAGATTGTCCAGGTGAGTCTCGCAGCGACAGCGGTGACGGGCACCACCCTGGACGAACTGGCCCGTCTGATCGTCGGTGAGCCCAGCCGCTTCCTGGCGCCGGCCTGAGGCGGGGCGGAGACGCAACGATGGCCCGCCTGAGCCGCCTGACGTTGCCGGGGCAGGTGCATCTCGTTACCCATCGGGGCAACAACCGCCAGCCAGTGGTCCTCGACGACGAGGACCGGCAGACGCTGCTGGATCTGTTGTCCGAACAGGCTCTGCGCCATCGTGTGGCCCTGCATGCCTATGTGCTGTTGCCGGCGGGGCTGTACCTGCTGCTGACGCCGTCGACGGCGGATGGTGTGCCGGCCATGATGCAGTCGGTGGGACGGGCGTACGTGCGCCGTTTCAACGCGCGCCACGGGCGCAGCGGCACGCTGTGGGAAGGGCGCTACCGCTCGACCCTGATCCAGCCTGAGCGCTATCTGCTGCCCTGCATGTGCCTGATGGACATGGAGCCGGTGAATGAAGGACTGTGCAACGACCCGGCCGGGTATGCCTGGTCGAGCCACCGCCACCATGCCGGACAGGGTCACGAACGCCGTCTGACGCCCCACCCGCTGTACTGGGCGCTGGGCAACACGCCGTTCGCGCGGGAAGCGGCCTACGCCGAAATGGTGCACCGCGGTCTGACTGCGCAGCAGATGGGTGCCATCCGCGATGCGGTCTGGCACGGCTGGGCACTGGGCGATCCGGGTTTTATCGAGTCGTTGCAGCGAGACACCACGCGCCGTCTGACGCCGTCCCGACCGGGACGACCCAAAAAACAGGTTTCCGAAGATTGAGTCAGGAAAAAATCAATCAAATCAATGATCTGTCATTGAAAATAATCTGTCCCCAATATAAAAGTAGATTGCCTTGTTTGTTTCTATTTGGAATCTGACCCCTAATTATTGGCTTGGCATCGATGTTGCAATGCACTAAGCTTCGTGTCCCACGCATTTAATGCCATGCCCTTGTCCAGAGAAGGAAGCGCCATGACCACGGCAGCCGAACAACAGCAGTTCCAGCAACAGGGTCTGTACGACCCGGCCAACGAGCACGATGCCTGCGGCGTCGGTTTCGTGGCCCACATCAAGGGCGAGAAGCGTCACGACATCGTGACCCAGGCGCTCAAGATCCTGGAAAACATTGACCACCGTGGCGCGGTGGGGGCCGATGCCCTGATGGGCGACGGCGCTGGCATCCTGATCCAGTTGCCCGACGCGCTGTACCGCGAAGAAATGGCCAAGCAGGGTGTGGCCCTGCCGCCGGCCGGTGAATACGGCGTCGGCATGATCTTCCTGCCCAAGGAGCACGCCAGCCGCCTGGCCTGCGAGCAGGAGATGGAGCGCGCGATCAAGGCCGAAGGCCAGGTGCTGCTGGGCTGGCGCGATGTGCCGGTCAACAAGGACATGCCGATGTCCCCGACGGTGCGCGAGAAAGAGCCGATCATGCGGCAGGTCTTCATCGGTCGTGGCAACGACGTGATCGTGCAGGACGCGCTGGAGCGCAAGCTCTATGTGATCCGCAAGACCGCCAGCGCCCACATCC
>JAYRQF010000061.1:0-5492 GCA_041910735.1 Limnohabitans sp. | reverse complement strand
GCCCGGCCATGCCACAGCAGGGCTCAAGGTCAATGGCGTGGGCGCTGTGTCTGCTGCGCCTTATGGCAACGCCGCCGTGCTGCCGATTTCCTGGATGTACATCCGCATGATGGGCGCCGAAGGCCTGCAGCATGCCACCGAGGCCGCCATCCTGGCCGCCAACTACATCAGCAAACGCCTGGCACCGCATTACCCCACGCTGTACGCCAGCGAGAACGGCCATGTGGCCCACGAGTGCATTCTGGACTTGCGCCATTTCAAAGACAGCTGCGGCGTCATGGCCGAAGACGTGGCCAAGCGCCTGATGGACTACGGCTTCCACGCGCCCACACTTTCTTTCCCGGTGGCCAACACCCTGATGGTGGAACCCACCGAAAGCGAGACGCTTGAAGAGCTGGACCGCTTCATCGACGCCATGATCGCCATCCGCGAAGAAATTCGGCAGGTGGAAAACGGCGTCTGGCCGCAGGACAACAACCCGCTCAAGAACGCGCCGCACACTGCCGACAGCCTGATGGCCGCTGACTGGGACCGCGCTTACCCGCGTGAGGTTGGCGGTGCGCTCAAAGGCCGCGTGCCGGGCAGCGTCAAGTACTGGCCGCCCATCGGCCGCGTGGACAACGTCTATGGCGACCGCAACCTGTTTTGCAGCTGCATTCCGCTGGAGGAATACAACAAATAAGCCCGTATGGTTGACAGCGCAGGCCGCTGTCTGCACGATCACACACCTGCATCGGGAGAGACTGTCTACAGGACAGCGCCGAAGGAGCAACCACCCCGGAAACTCTCAGGCCAAAGGACCGATGCAGGCCGACACCTCCGGTGTCAAACACTCTGAAGAGCGGCCGGGATTCGTCATCCCGGTCCACCGCAGGAGCAAGCTTCTCACGAAGCGAATCTCTCAGGTCTCAAACAGAGGGGGTCATGCAGCGCACATCCCGTGCGCTGCGTGTCCATCCCATTGAGACGTTTTGCAAAGAGAGAAAGCTCCATGAAAAAGCACATCGTGGTCATCGGCGGCGGCATCACCGGCGTCACCTCCGCCTACGCCCTCGCCCGTCAGGGTTTCCAGGTCACCCTCATCGAAAAAAACCGCTACGCGGCGATGGAAACCTCGTACGCCAACGGCGGCCAGCTCTCGGCCTCCAACGCCGAAGTCTGGACCCACCCGTCCACGCTCATCAAGGGCCTCAAGTGGATGATGAAGGCCGACGCCCCGCTGCTGATGAACCCCAAACCGAGCTGGCACAAGTTCAGCTGGATCGCCGAGTTCGTGGCCAACATCCCCAAATACGAGCGCAACACCATAGCCACCGCCAAACTGGCCATCGACGCCCGCGAGCACCTGTTCGCCTGGGCCGCATCCGAAGGGATCGACTTTGACCACAAGCGCGAAGGCATCCTGCACATCTACCGCGACAAGAAGGGCTTTGACCATGCCGGTCGCGTGTCGAAACTGCTGGCCGCAGGGGGCCTTGCGCGCCGCGCCGTCACGCCTGAGGAAATGCGCGCCATCGAGCCCACGCTGCAGGGCCAGTACTACGGCGGTTACTTCACCGAAAGCGACTCCACCGGCGACATCCACAAGTTCACCTTCGGCCTGGCGCAAGCCTGCGAGCGCCTGGGCGTGAAGCTGCTGACCAGCCATGAAGTACTGTCGGTGGGGAGCAACGGCACCGTCACAACGGTACAGGTGCGCAACGACGGCCAGATCGAGACCTTGCGCTTTGACGGCATCGTCGTCAGCGCCGGCGTGCACAGCCGCCGCCTGGCCGCGCAGCTCGGCGACCGCCTCAACGTCTACCCGGTCAAAGGCTACTCGATCACCGTCAACATGCCCGACGCCGCCAGCCAGGCCGCAGCGCCCCAGGTCAGCCTGCTCGACGACGAAACCAAGCTCGTGACGAGTCGCCTGGGAGAGGACCGCTTCCGTGTGGCCGGTACCGCCGAGTTCAACGGCTTCAACCTCAACATCCGCGCCGACCGCATCGCCCCGCTGATCCGCTGGGTCAACGAATGCTTCCCCGGCATCGACACCCGCAAGGTGGTTCCCTGGGCCGGCCTGCGCCCCATGATGCCGGACATGCTGCCTCGCGTGGGCCCGGGCAAAAAGGGCAATGTGTTCTACAACACCGGCCACGGCCACCTGGGCTGGACGCTGAGCGCCATCACGGCGCACCAACTGGCCGGGCATGTGGCTGGTGCTTTCGGCAAGAAGCAGGCCGTCAGCGCTTTGTACGCACACCAGGGCCGGGGACATGCGTCCCAACCTACGGGCCTTTTTGGTGAATAATCCCGCACCATGTTCCGCACCCTGCTCAAATCCAAAATCCACCGCGTCAAGGTCACCCAATGCGAACTGCATTACGAAGGCTCTTGCGCGATTGACGAGAACCTGCTTGACGCCGCCAACATCTGCGAAAACGAGCAGATCCACATCTGGAACGTCGACAACGGCGAGCGTTTCATCACCTACGCCATCAAGGGCGAGCGTGGCTCGGGCATGATTTCGGTCAACGGCTCGGCCGCCCGGCGCGCCTGCGTGGGCGATCTGCTCATCATTGCCGCCTTTGCCCAGGTCCATGAAAAGGATGTTGCCGGGCACGAGCCGCAGCTGGTTTTCGTGGACGAAAACAACCGGCAGACAGGTTTACGTCACCACGTTCCGACCCAGGCTGCGCCAGGTCACAGCACGGATGAATGCTGAGCGGCCCCCAGTGCCCCACCACCCGCCGTATTCGAGCGGGTTTTTTTACGTTTGTGGGCATGAAAAAAGCCACTGGCTGCCAGCCAGTGGCTTTCTGAACCGGTCCAGCGCTGGCGTCCACCAGCGGCAGGATCAACCGCCCTTCTTGGAGCGCTTGCCCGGGTTTTTCTTGTTGCGGGTGGCCACACCACGCTCCAGGCTGATGCGCTGGCCACGGCCGTGGGTCGGCAGGGTCACGCCGGGGGGCGTGGGCAGGGGTTTGGTGAATTTGCGGTCGGCTTCGGTGACGATTTTGTTGCCCATCTTTGGCTCCAGTGAAAAATTCAGACCGGTATTAAGCCACAAGAAATGAGGCCATCCTCCCGGGCACGGTGGGACAAGGATAATCGTGCGCATTCTTGGCGCCTTTTGGCCACCTCCGATGCCCATCCCCCAGTCCAGTCCTGTCCCGTTCAAAGTGCTGAGCCTCATCCCGCCGATGACGCAGCTCAACACACCCTACCCGTCCACCGCCTACCTCACGGGTTTTCTGCGCTCGCGCGTTGTGGATGCGGTTCAGGCCGATCTGGCCCTCGCACTGGTGTTGCGGCTGATGAGCGCTGCGGGTCTGGCGCAACTGCGCGAAGCCGCGCTGGCTTTGCCCGAAGAAAAGCGCAGCGGACCGGTCAATTTCTTTCTGGACCACTTCGAGCGCTACGCCCACACCATCGACCGCGTGATCGCCTTTTTGCAGGGCCGCGACAGCACACTGGCACACCGCATTGCCAGCCGTGGCTTTCTGCCCGAAGGCCCGCGTTTTGCTGCACTCGACAGCTACGACGACGAAGAAACCGGCGACCCGCTGGGCTGGGCTTTTGGCGCCCTGGGGCAATCCGACCGCGCCCGTCACCTGGCCACGCTCTACCTCAACGATCTGGCCGATGTGCTGCGCGACGCCGTTGACGAGCGCTTTGAATTCGTGCGTTACGCCGAAAGCCTCGCCGCAGCGCAACCCAGCTTCGATCCGCTGGCCATGGCATTGGCAGCTGCGCCAAACCTGGTCGACCGAACCCTGACCGAACTCACCCTGGCGGCCATCGAAGCGCACGCTCCACAGCTTGTGCTCTTGTCCGTCCCCTTTCCCGGCTCGGTGTATGGAGCTCTGCGCATCGCGCAAACCATCCAGCATCACCATCCGGAGATCCGCATCTGTCTGGGCGGCGGTTTTGTGAACACCGAACTGCGCGAACTGGCCGAGCCACGCCTGTTTGACTTTGTGGACTTTGTCACGCTCGATGGCGGTGAGCGACCCGTGCTCTCGCTCATCGAACACCTGCAGGGCAAGCGAGGCCTTGAGCGCCTGGTACGCACCTTTGTCCGCGAAAACGGCCGCGTGCGATTCGTCAACTGGCCCGAGCCCGACATCCCCTTCGAAGATGTGGGCACCCCCACCTGGGACGGCCTGCCCATCCTCGACTACCTGAGCCTGCTGGACATGCTCAACCCCATGCACCGGCTCTGGAGCGACGGGCGCTGGAACAAACTCACGGTGGCACACGGCTGCTACTGGAAAAAATGCAGCTTTTGCGACGTCAGCCTGGACTACATCGGCCGCTACGAAACCGCGAGCGCCAGCACTCTGGTGGACCGCATCGAGCGCATCGTGGCCGAGACCGGCCAGACTGGCTTCCACTTCGTGGACGAAGCGGCGCCGCCCAAGATGCTCAAGGCGCTGGCCGAGGAACTGCTGCGCCGCCAAGTGCAGATCAGTTGGTGGGGCAACATCCGCTTCGAGAAAACCTTTACCCCCGAACTGAGCGAGCTGCTGGCCCAAAGCGGCTGCATCGCCCTGTCGGGCGGGCTCGAAGTCGCCTCCGACCGGCTGCTGGCGCTGATGCAAAAAGGCGTCACGGTGGACCAGGTGGCCCGCGTGACGCGCGGCATGGCCGACGCAGGCATTCTGGTGCACGCCTACCTCATGTACGGCTTTCCAACGCAGACCCTGCAGGACACGGTGGACGCACTCGAATACGTGCGCCAGCTGTTCGAAAACGGCTGCATCCACAGCGGCTTCTTTCACCGCTTTGTCTGCACCGTGCATTCACCCGTGGGCCAGAACCCCGAGGCCTATGGCGTGCAGCTGGTGCCGCTGCCACCCGTCACCTTTGCCAAAAACGATGTGGGCTTCATCGACCCCACCCCCATGCCCAAAGGCGTGGACCACGATGTGCTGGGGCACGGCCTGAAAAAAGCCATCTACAACTTCATGCACGGCGTGGGGCTGGAAAACGATGTGCGCGACTGGTTCGAGCTGCCCCGCGGGGTCTGCCCCAAACCCACCGTCAAACGCGACCGCATCACACGGGCACTGACGAGCTGAGGCTCACCAGGGTATCGACTGTCCCCGGTAATCCAGAAACAACGCGCGTCCCGTGGCCGGGGCCGCATCCAGGGCCTGCAGCAATCCATGCACCGACTGCGAAGGGGCCAGCGCGTCGTCGCCCACAAAGGGCTGGCTCAGGGCCGAACGCACCGTGCCGGGCTGCAGCGCAGCCACCACCGCCAACGGGCGCTGGCGGCTGAGTTCAATCGCGGCCGATTGCAGCAGCTGGTTGAGCGCTGCCTTGGCGGCGCGGTAGCCGTACCAGCCGCCCTTGTGGTTGTCCTCGATGCTACCCACACGCGCCGACAGCTTGGCCCAGATCACACGCTCACCCCGCGCCAGCAGCGGGCTGAGGTGACGCACGAGCATGGCCGGACCCACCGCATTGACCTGCAGGCTTTGCAACAGGCGCTGGGCGTCCAG
>JAYRQF010000060.1:0-5205 GCA_041910735.1 Limnohabitans sp. | reverse complement strand
TGATGGCGCAGCGTTGCACCAGGTGCAGCGGATCGAGAGGCACAAGGCATGCAGCGCAGGCGCTGTGCTGAGGGTGGCCGGTGTGGTGTTGCATGCCTCATGGTGCTGTGGCTGCTGTCTCTGTCTCTGTCGCTGCGCACGGGTACATGCACCTGCTGGCCAGTGCTGCCCACGCTGAGGGCACAGGGTTGCACCAGGTGCACCGGCCCGAGGGGTAAGGCCTGCAGCGCAGGGCATGGCGCGTGCGGCTGGTGGCATCAAGGGTGTTGCATGCCTCATGGTGGTGTGGCTGCTGTCCTTGTCGCTTCGCACGGGTGCATGCAGCTGCTGGCCAGCACTGCGCACGCTGGGGGCTCAGGGCCGCACCAGGTGCTCCAACCCGAGGGGTGAGGCCTTCAGCACCGTGAGCCGGAGAGCGCAGGACATGTGCAGCGGTGCGGGTGACGCTGGGGATGCTGATCGCCTGAGGGCGTGGCTGCTGTCTCTGTCGCTTTGCATGGGTGCCTCACATGCTGGTCAGCACTGCCCTTGCTGCGTGCTCAGGGCAGCACCAGGTGCAGCGGATCGAGAGGCGCAAGGCCTGCAGCGCAGTGGGCCGGAGTGAGCAGGACAGGCGCGATGAGTCCGATTGTGCAAAGCGTTTGGGCTGGATCAATTTTGACAATTCAACGGGAATCACCCAGGCAAACACTAAGCAGCAAAACGATAAAACCGTTATGGCCCTAGAACGCTCTAAAACGGCCTCTGGACGGTTTTTGCGTCCGCTGGTGCTCTGGGGTGCATTGTCGTCTGATCGTGCCATGTAGGTCGCTTTTGGTGCCTTGGCGGGCCTGTTTTTGGGTGGTCAGGGGGCCGCGCGCGCAATCGAGACCCCGCCTCGCCCGCGCCCTTTTTGTCCCGTTTTTTTGCTTCACTCTGGGAAGGCAATGCGCCTGCTAGCCACCCTGAGGCCCATAGGGGCGTTTTTTTGCGCTGAATCCTCTGGCGAGCGTGTTTCGCAGGGGAAATTGCCTGTAGACCCGATTTGGCCCCTTCGTGGGGCGGTCGAATTTGGCTTACTGCAGCATTCTGGGTGTGAATTTCTTTGGTTTTGCTGTTTTGCATCAACGTACACCAAGGGTTGACACAGTAGCTCGCTGAAATGCTGCTGGTGCCTGAGGTGCTGGCGTGGGTGGTGCTATCGACAGAGGTAACCGAGGTAACTTTGTGCGGGCTCTATAGACCCTGGGGGCATATTTGGGGGCATTATTTGTGGTTGTGTTTGAGATTTCTTATATAAATCAGATACTTAACTACGTTGTTCGTCTGTCTCCGTTCCGCCAAAGTTCAGCCCGTGTGAGCAATCGCACGGGCTTTTTGGTTTTTGGTGTGTGATCACCTCAGGTATGGCATGGCACGGATCTTCGGGCCGATGAAATCCAGAAAGCTTTGTGCAGCGGGGGAAAGTGACCTTCCTCTGCGGGTAAAGACCTCGAAGCTGCGGCGGACCTCGGGGTTGCCCAGTGCACTCATCTTCAGGCCATAGAGGTCCACCAGCGATCCCGCATAAGGAATGCACAATGCCACGCCCAGTCCAGCCTTGACCATGGACAGGGCGGTGGCCATGTAAGTCACTTCGGTCGTGGGGGTGAATGTCAGGTCAGGATCGGCCTTGCGCAAGTCCTGGATCAGGAGTTCGGTGAATTGCCCCTGCAGCGTGATGACAGGGTAGCCGGCGAGCTGTGACCACCTCAGACGCTTGTGTCTGGCCAGTGGATGGTCTGGCGGAAACGCTGCCATGAAGGGGCCGTCGAAGAGCCGGCTTGATGTGATGTCCGAATTGGGTTCGCGTTCCGGTCCGATGCCCAGCTCGACCTGACCCGAGAAAACGCGGGCCATCACATCCTCTACGGGCGTGTCCACCAGTTTGACGCGGCTGGTGGGGTGATGCGTCTGGTAGTCGGCAATCAGCTCAGGGAGCAGCGTTGAGGCCAGCAACTGTGAGGCCGCCACCCGGACAACCCCGGACTGCATCGTTTGCGGATCAATGGCGCGCTGCAGCACATCGTCCAGATCGTGCACGGTGGCGTCCAGCATGGGGTAGAGCCTTTCGCCCGTTGCCGTCAGGTACACCCTCCGGGTGCTGCGGTCCACCAGCTTCGTGCCCAATGTCTGCTCCAGCTCCTTGATCAGCCCACTGAGGGCAGACTGGGTGATGTACAGGCTTTCTGCCGCCAGCGTGAAGCTGCCGGTGCGTGCCAGAGCCAGAAAAGCGCGAAGTTGACGCAAGGTGAAATTCATTCGGTCATCCGATAAATCTATAAGAAAAAACCGCTTGAATAATATATCGAAGCAGGCTCCAATTGCGTCATCCCATTCCACACAAAGCAGGAGAAACACCATGCTCGTTCAAAAAGTTCACCACGTCGCCTACCGCTGCAAAGACGCCAAAGAAACCGTCCAGTGGTACGAAAAACACCTCGGCATGAAGTTCGTGCTGGCCATTGCCGAAAACGAAGTGCCGTCCACCAAGGCGCCGGACCCCTACATGCACATCTTCATGGACGCTGGTGATGGCAACATCCTGGCCTTCTTTGAGTTGCCCAGCCAGAAACCGATGGGCCGTGACGAGAACACCCCCAGCTGGGTGCAGCACCTGGCGCTCAAGGTGGCTTCGTACGATGACCTGGTCAACACCAAGGCCAAACTCGAGGCCGCGGGCATCGAAGTGGTGGGACCGACCGACCACACCATCTTCAAGTCCATTTATTTCTTTGATCCCAACGGCCACCGTCTGGAGCTGGCGTGGGACTGCGGCACGCCCAAGATGATGCAGATGCTCGACGATGTGAAATGGGAAATGCTCGAAGAATGGAGCCAGACCAAACGCGCACCGCGTCAGGCGGCCTGGATGCACGACGGAAGCCTGTCTGCATGAACGCCATGCTCAACCACACCCATGACCCGGCCGCCCGCAGCTGGGTGGCGTCCGCCAACCAGAGCGCTGGCGATTTCCCGATCCAGAACCTGCCGTTCTGTGTGTTCCGCGTGCGCGGCTCCGGCGAGCCGTTTCGCGGTGGCGTGGCCATTGGCGACCAGATCGTCGATTTGGCGCGTTTGAGCCAGACGGCCTGCCTGCAAGGGCTGGCGGCGCAAGCGGCGCGGGCCGGTGCCCAGCCCTCACTCAATGCCCTGATGGCCATGGGACCGGCCGCCTGGTCGGCCTTGCGCCACGGCCTGTTTGCGCTGCTCAAGGTCGATGCGAGCCCTTCGGAACAGACCACCGTGCAGGCCTGTCTGGTGCCGCAGACTGGTGTGGAGTACACCGTGCCGGCGCAGATCGGGGACTACACCGACTTCTACACCTCGGTGCACCACGCCACCAACATTGGCAAGCAGTTCCGGCCTGACAACCCGCTGCTGCCCAACTACAAATGGGTGCCGATCGGCTACCACGGCCGTGCATCGAGCATTGGTATTTCCGGGCAGGCGTTCGCGCGTCCGAAAGGCCAGCTCAAGGCCCCGGACGCCGAGGTGCCGGTGCTGGCCCCCAGCAAGCGTCTGGACATCGAACTGGAGCTGGGCATCTTCATCGGGCAGGGTAACGCGCAGGGTGAGTCGATCAACATCGGTGATGCAGAAAACCACGTGTTTGGCATCTGCCTGCTCAACGACTGGTCGGCGCGTGACATCCAGGGCTGGGAATACCAACCGCTGGGTCCGTTCCTGTCCAAGAACTTCGCGTCCACCATTTCACCGTGGATCGTGACGCTGGAGGCGCTGGCGCCGTACCGTGTGCCGTTTACCCGGCCTCAGGGCGATCCCCAGCCTCTGCCTTATCTGGACAGCGAGGCGAACCGCGCGGGTGGCTCGCTCGACATCCAGCTGCAGGTGGGTTTGCTCACCGACAAGATGCGCGCAGCCGGTCAGGCCGACGCCCAGATCTGCCGCACCAGCTACCGACACGCTTACTGGACGGTGGCGCAGATGGTGACGCACCACACCATCAACGGCTGCAACCTGCAGCCCGGCGACATGTTCGGCAGCGGCACCCTGTCGGGCCCCACGCTCGATCAGGCTGGCGCGCTGATTGAACTCACGCAGGGCGGCAAGAACCCGATCGCTTTACCGGGTGGTGAGAGCCGCACCTTCCTCGAAGACGGTGATGCGGTGGTGCTGCGCGGCTGGTGCGAGAAGGACGGTGCAGCCCGCATCGGCTTTGGCGAATGCTGGGGCACGGTGCTGCCTGCCAGGGCCTGAGGCCCGTAGCGGCGAGACCGTGTTTCAACTGAGCGTCAGCAGCGGGATGTCCCTGGCTTCGGCCAGGGCGTCCAGTTCTTTGCGGGTTTTCCCCGCCACAAAGGCCGCGATGGCATTGTGCACCGCCGGCCTGAACAGGTCTTTGACCGGGTGTGCGATCTTCACCCCTGCGGCCTCGCACAGCCGCTGGGCAAAGTGGGCCTCCAGCGCCGCCACGGCCACGCGGCCGTTCTTGCAGGGGTAGATGCGGTAGCCGGCGTGCGCGCCACCCACCGCGCCTTTGGGCGTGGTCATCTGCCACTGGCGCGGCAGGGCCAGCCAGGCTGCGGCCGTGCTCAGCGCCACTTCGTGCAGCGTGCCCAGGCCGGTGTTTTTTTGCACCAGCGTGGCCTGCAGCGCGGCTTCGCTGGTCATGAGGGCGCCGCCCATGTCGGCAAACAGGCTGGCCGGAAGCGCCATGCCGGGCACCAGGCCCACTTCGGCCTGGTAGGTCAGGTCATGGCCCGGGATCTCGGCGAGCGGGCCGGGGGCCCCCACCACCTGGATCAGGCTGAGTGCGGGGTACTGTTTGTGCAGCGCTTTCCAGCCCAGCCCCAGCTTGCTCAGTGCCGAGGGGCGAAACGAGGTCAGCAGGATGTCACTCTGGGCCAGCAGCTTGTGCAGCGCGGCCTGGCCCTTGGCATCTTTCAGGTCCAGCGTGACTTCTTTCACGCCGGCGTGCAGCTGGGCGTAACCGTCGGGCGTGTAGTGCTGCATCGGGTCGCCCGCGGGCGGATTGACCTTGGTGCAACGCGCACCCATGTCGGCCAGACGGCGCAGGGCGGCGGGGCCGGGCAGGTTGAGGGCGAGGCTGACAACGCGCGTGCCGCGCAGGGGTTTGATCGTGCTCATGGTGCCCGCATTGTAGGAGCGCGGCCCTGCGCGCGAAGGGCATGGGCCGTGACCTCGATCCGATTCGGCCGCGGG
>JAYRQF010000059.1:0-4491 GCA_041910735.1 Limnohabitans sp. | reverse complement strand
GGCGCCGCCGCCCATTTCCTTGACGAGGGCGGCGTCGAGTTCGGTGATGCCTTGTTGCTGCAGGTGGCGAAGGGTCCAGAAACGCTCCATGCCCGACTGCACGCCGTTGTAGCCGCTGTAGGCGGCGTCAAAGGCGCTGATGACTGAAAAGAGTTCAGCGTCCTTGGGCTTGAACGGCGCGGCCAGCGCAGCCGTCGCACCATGGCGGGCGCAGGCGATGATCTGCCACTGGTTGACCAGGTCGGTGTAGCGGCGCAGTGGCGAGGTGCTCCAGGCGTAGCTGGGCACGCCAATCCCCGCATGCGGCAGCGCCTTGGTGCCCATGCGCACTTTCACGCCGGGCGCCAGGCTGGCCTGGCTGCGGTAGATGCCGGGCACACCCAGTTGCGCCAGCCACTGGCCCCAGGTGCTGTTGGCCAGGATCATGGCCTCGGCCACCATCAGGTCCAGCGGTGCGCCGCGCTGGCGCACGCCGATGAGGACGGTTTCCTCGCCAGTGGGCGGGGTGTCGTTGCTGGCGCGGTCGAGCTTGAAGCTGTAGTCCGGGCGGTTGAAGGTTTCGGGCTTGCCGCGCACCACCTCGCGCCGTGCCTTGAGCGTCTGCGCCAGGCGCCAGAAAAAGGCCAGCGTGTCGCGGCTGACCGGCACGTCGGCGTGGTCGGTGTTGTCCTCGCCTTCGAGCCATTCGCGGGTGATGCGGTCATCGAGCTGGTCGTGGCGCAGGTTGACCAGGATCGGCACGCGCTCCAGCCTGGTTTCGGTTTTCTGGACTTCCAGATCGGCTTCGCTGAAGGTCACATAGAGCGACACAGCCGGGCAGGCCTGGCCTTCGCTGAGGGTGTAGTTCTGCACCACGCTGTCAGGCAGCATGGTGATCTTGTAGCCCGGCATGTAGACGGTGGACAGGCGAGCGCGGCCGACCTGGTCGATGGGGCTGCCCGGCTGCACCGCGAGACCCGGCGCGGCGATGTGGATGCCCACGGTGACGGTGCCTGTGCCCAGGCCTTGCAGCGAGAGCGCATCGTCGATTTCGGTGGTGTGCGAGTCGTCAATGGAGAACGCCTGCACCTCGGCCAGCGGCAGTTCGTCGGTGATGGCCGGGGCCTGCAACTGCGGGAAGCCCGTGCCTTTGGGAAACCACTCGAACAGGAATCGTTGCCAGTGGAAGTCCCAGGGCGAGTCGATGGCGCCGGCCTGCTGCAGCAAGTCCAGTGGCGCTTTCTGGCTGGCCTTGCTGGCTTCGACCACGGCCTTGTATTCGGGGGCGTTCTTGTCGGGCCTGAACAGGATCTTGTAGAGCTGCTCGCGCACGGGCTGCGGGCACTGGCCATGGACCAGCTCTTGTGACCAGGCCTCGATCTGGGCCTGGATCTGTTTTTTCTTTTCGATGGCGGCCAGGGCCTGCTGCACGATCTCGGCCGGGGCTTTGCGGAACCGGCCTTTGCCGGCACGGCGGAAATAATGTGGCGCTTCAAACAGGCGCAACAGAGCCGCGGCCTGCTGCACCGGGGTGGTGTTGGCCGAGAAGTAGTCGGCGGCGAGGTCGGCGAAGCCGAATTCTTCTTCTGGCGCGAACTCCCAGGCCAGATCGAGCTCGATGGTCTGGGCCAGTTCGCCAGCCTCGGCCAGCAGCGCGGCAGGGGCGGGTTTGTCGAACTTGAGCAGCATCTGCGCTGCCTTGAGCTTGACCCGCTTGCCGGAGTCCAGCTCCACCTGGGCCGAGGCTTCGGCTTCGGACATGACCCTCCCGGCCATGAATTTGCCGGCTTCTTCGAATAGAACGTACATGGGGCCTGATTGTCCCATGCCGGCCAGTCAGCCTGCCGTTCAGGCCAGATGCAGGAATTGCATGATTTCGGGGATGTATTCGTCAAATTCGCTGATCGCGTGGTCGCTGCCTTCGAGCAGCTTCACCTGGTCGTACCCGTAGGCCGCCTGCATTTCGCGCCAGTCCAGCACCTCATCGCCTTTGGCGATCACGGCCAGTGTGGGCGGCTGCAAGGTGGCTGGGGTGGCTTCGAGCGCCCGCAGTTCGTCAATGAAAGCGGCGTCGAAGTGGATGCGCTGGTCCGGGTCGTGCCAGGCAGGGTGCTCGCCGATGTAGCCCGTCAGGTCACGTGCAGGGTGAACCGCAGGGTTGAGCAGCACCACCGGGCAGCCGATCCGGCGCGCCAGCACATGGGCGTAAAAACCGCCCAGCGAGGAGCCGAGAATGGCCATGCGCTGGCGCGGCCAGTGCGCCATCCCCTGCCGCAGCAGGGCCATGGCCTGGGCAGGTGAGGGGGGCAGCTGCGGGCACCACCAGTGGACCGGGCCGTGCGCAGGCGCAGGCAGGGCGGCCACGGCGCGTGCCATGCGCTGCGCCTTGAACGATTGCGGCGAAGAGCGGAAGCCATGCAGGTACAGCAGGTGGGTGGGCGGCAAGGTCATGGCCAGATCGTATGCGACGCCAGTGGCAGGGCCGGGGGATAATTCCCCACCATGGTCGCCGTGATTCAAAAAAACAGCCTGTGGAAGCGTTTCCTGTACCTGATCGACGGGTTTGACGGGCCGCTGGCGTTTGCCGTGTTTCTGCTCGCCTGTGCGGGCATGACGGTCATGTATTCCTCGGGTTTCGACCACGGCACGCGCTTTGTTGACCACGGGCGCAACATGCTGATTGCCGGTTTCATCATGTTCACGGTGGCCCAGGTTCCGCCGCAGAAACTGATGAGCCTGGCGGTGCCGCTCTACACCGCGGGGGTGGCCTTGCTGTTGGCGGTGGCGCTCTTTGGCATTGCCAAGAAAGGGGCGCGCCGCTGGGTCAATGTGGGGGTGGTGATCCAGCCCAGCGAAATCCTCAAGATCGCCATGCCGCTGATGCTGGCCTGGTGGTTCCAGAAACGGGAGGGGCAACTGCGCCCGCTGGACTTTCTGGTGGCGGGTGTGCTGCTGGCGGTGCCGGTGGGTCTGATCATGCGCCAGCCTGATCTGGGCACGGCGCTGCTGGTGCTGGCGGCCGGCCTGTCGGTCATTTTCTTTGCCGGCCTCAAATGGCGCTGGATCCTGCCGCCCGTGCTGCTGGGCGTGGCGGGGTTGACCGCTCTGGTGATCATGGAGCCCACCCTGTGTGCCGACGGCGTGGACTGGAAGGTGCTGCACGAATACCAGCGTCAACGCGTGTGCACCCTGCTGGACCCCACGCGCGATCCGTTGGGCAAGGGCTTTCACATCATCCAGGGCATGATCGCGATCGGTTCGGGCGGCTTCTGGGGTAAGGGTTTCATGCAGGGCACGCAGACCCACCTCGAGTTCATCCCCGAACGCACCACCGATTTCATCTTTGCCGCTTACGGAGAAGAGTTCGGCCTGCTGGGCAACCTGCTGCTGATCGTGGCCTTCCTGTTTCTGATCTGGCGAGGCCTGCGCATCGCCAGCGAGGCGCCCACACTGTTCACCCGGCTGCTGGCAGGGAGCATGAGCACCATCTTTTTCGTTTACGCCTTCGTCAACATGGGCATGGTCAGCGGCATCCTGCCGGTGGTGGGGGTGCCCTTGCCCTTCATCAGCTACGGCGGCACCGCAATGGTCACACTGGGGCTGGCGCTGGGCATCCTGATGTCGATCGCCAGAGCCAGACAGCTGGTGCAGACCTGACCCGTTTGGCCAGAGTCCCCGCCCGGCAAGGGGCAGCGTCGGTGCCTACAATCCGGGCATGATTTCGCGCGAACCCACCCTTGAACGTCTGGCCACGGCCAAATCCCTGCTGCTTGACCCCTTTGGTCTGGACGAGGGGCACCTGAGCCGCGCCCTGGCGGCGATCAAGGCGCACCAGGTCGATGACGCCGACCTGTATTTCCAGTACACCCGGACCGAAGGCTGGAGCCTGGAGGAAGGCATCGTCAAGACCGGCAGTTTCAGCATCGACCAGGGCGTGGGCGTGCGTGCGGTGGCGGGCGAGAAAACCGCCTTTGCCTATTCCGACGACATCTCAGAAGCCTCGCTGATGGATGCGGCCACCACGGTGCGCACGATCGCTGCGGCGGCGCAGAACAAGCGCAGCAAGGTGCCTGCCCGCAAGGTCTCGGCCAGCCGTTCGCTCTACCCCTCGCTGGACCCGATGTCCACGCTCGACAGCACGGCCAAGGTCCAGCTGCTGGAGAAGGTTGAAAAACTCGCCCGCGCCCGCGACCCGCGTGTGGTGCAGGTCATGGCCGGTCTGGCCACCGAATACGACGTGGTGCTGGTGGCGCGCGCCGACGGCACGCTGGCCGCCGATGTGCGCCCGCTGATCCGCCTGTCGGTGTCGGTGATCGCCGAGCAGAACGGCCGGCGCGAAGCCGGCAGCAGCGGTGGCGGCGGTCGCTTTGGCCTGGCGTATTTCGACGATGCGCTGGTGGAGACCTACGTCGGTGAGGCCGTGCATGCGGCGCTCACCAACCTCGACGCGCGACCGGCCCCGGCCGGTGAGATGACCGTGGTGCTCGGCCCGGGCTGGCCCGGTGTGCTGCT
>JAYRQF010000058.1:0-12903 GCA_041910735.1 Limnohabitans sp. | reverse complement strand
CTCGAAGGCGTCAAGCATGCCGTGGATTCGAGTGGCCGTGTGCTGCGCGACAACGTCTGGGGCCCGCAGGACGAAGACGCCACCCGCCGCGACTTCACCGTCAACGCCATGTACTACGACCCCGAGACGCAGATCGTGGTCGATTACCACGGGGGCATACAAGACGCCAAGAAACACACCCTGCGCATGATCGGCGACCCCGCCACGCGCTACCGCGAAGACCCGGTGCGCATCATCCGCGCCGTGCGTTTTACGGCCAAGCTCAGTGCGCTGGGTTTCAAGCTGGATGCCAAGACCGCCAAACCGCTGAACGAGGCCAAGGCCCTGCTGCAGGATGTGCCGCAAAGCCGCCTGTTCGACGAAATGCTCAAACTGCTGCAGACCGGCCACGCGCTGGCGTCCATTGCGCAGCTCAAGGCGCTGGGCCTGGCCAAAGGCATTTACCCGCTGCTGGACATCGTGGTGGAGCGGGCTGACACCGCTTTTGTGAAGGCCGCACTGGCCGACACCGACCGCCGCGTGGGCGAAGGCAAGCCGGTGGCACCGAGCTTTTTGCTGGCCTGCGTGCTCTGGTCTGACGTGCGTGAGGGCTGGGCCCAGCGCATCGCGCGCAAGGCGCACCCCTTCCCGGCGTTGCAGGAAGCGATTGACGAGGTCTTTGACAGCCGCATCGGCGATGTGTCTGGCCGCGGCAAGCTGGGCGCCGACATGCGCGAGATCTGGATGATGCAGCCGCGCTTTGAAAAACGCGTGGGCAGCACCCCCTTCAGCCTGGCCGAGCAGCCGCGCTTTCGCGCCGGTTTCGACTTTTTGCGCCTGCGCGCCGACGTGCAGGAAGTGGACGAGACTCTGGCCGACTGGTGGCAGGAATTCAGCCTGGCCGACGACGCCACCCGCGAAGACCTGGTGCAGCAGGCCCGGGCCGAGCAGCAGGCCAAACCACGCGGTCCGCGTGTGCGCCGGGTGCCCAAGGCCGATGCCGCGCCAGCTTCGGCGCCAGCCGAAGGTGATGCCGAAGAGGCACCAGAGCCAACCGCCGAAAGCGAAGCTGCCCCCAAAAAGCGCCGCCGCCGTCGCCGCAAGCCTTCGGGCGGTGGCGCCGCTCCTGCTGTGGAGTGAGCCATGCGCCGTGATCCGGTCACGGCCTTCATCGCCCTGGGGGCCAATCTGGGAGATGCCCGGCAGGCGGTTGAAGACGCCTTGCAGGCATTGGACCGACTGCCAGATACCCGCGTGAGCGCGCGCTCACGCCTGTACCGCACCGCGCCGCACGAGGCCACAGGCCCCGACTTCATCAATGCCGTGGCGTGCATCGAGACAGCTCTGACCGCACCCGCGCTGCTGGACGCTCTGCAGGCGATCGAAAACGCAGCAGGTCGCGAGCGTCCTTATGTCAACGCCCCCCGCACCCTGGACCTGGACATCCTGCTGTACGGCGATGCCCGCATCGACAGCGCGCGTCTGACCGTGCCCCACCCGCGCATGCAGGGCCGCGCGTTTGTGCTGCACCCGCTGGCCGATGTCGCGCCAGAGCGGGTGTCCGCCGCCGACCTGCTGGCCGTGCTCAACCAGCCCGTCACCCCCGTGGAGAATGCCCAGCCATGAACCTTCTTGCCACCTTCCAGTCCTGGCCCGTCGGTCTGCAGACGGTTTTGTTGCTGTTGGCCAGCAATGTGTTCATGACGTTTGCCTGGTATGGCCACCTGCGCAACCTGTCGGCCGCGTCATGGATCACCGCGGCCATCGTCAGCTGGGGCATCGCCTTTTTGAATACCTGCTGCAGGTGCCTGCCAACCGCATTGGCCACACCGAATTCAGCGTTGGACAGCTCAAGATCGTGCAGGAAGTCATCACCCTGACCGTGTTTGTGCCCTTTGCCATGCTTTACCTGAAAGAGCCCTTCAAACTGGACTATGTCTGGGCGGGGCTGTGCATGGTGGGCGCGGTGTATTTCATCTTCCGCAGCGCTTGACCGCCATCAAGTTCAGGGGAAACCCTGCACGGGCGGTTAAACTCCCGCCTGTTCTCAAGCCACCTCCAACCCAGATCCTCAGGAGTTCTTCCCATGTTGTTTGGCAAGCTGCTGCCCAAAGAGGGCAATTTTTTTGAACTGTTCAACCAGCACGCCGAGCGCATTGTCGAAGCCGCCCGCGCTTTCGCCAATCTGGTGACCCATTACAACGACGCCCACCTGCGCGAAAAATACAACCGGGACGTGGACAACGCCGAGCACGCCGCTGACCGCGTGACGCAGGAAGTCAACCGCCTGATCCACACCACCTTCATCACCCCGATCGACCGTGAACAGATCCATGCGTTGATCAACCTGATGGACGATGTGGCCGACCTCATCCAGGACTCTGCCGAAACCATGGCGCTGTACGACGTGCGCCACATGACCGAAGAAATCAGCCGCCTGACCGACCTGTCGGTGCGCTGCTGCGAGCGCGTGCAGGACGCCGTCAAGCTGCTGGCCCGCATCGGTGACCCGGCGGTGGCCGAGTCCGCACTCAAGACCTGCGAAGAGATTGACCGTCTCGAATCCGACGCCGACCGCGTGATGCGCAGCGCCATGAGCAAGCTGTTCCGCGACGAACCCGATGTGCGCGAGATCATCAAGCTCAAGGCCATCTACGAACTGCTGGAAACCATCACCGACAAGTGTGAGGACGTGGCCAACCAGATCGAGGGCATCGTCCTCGAGAACTCCTGATCCGCAGGGAGTCCTGACCCATGGATACCGTACAGACCGCCCTGTGGGTGGTGATGCTGCTGGTGGCGTTGGCCCTGGCGTTCGACTTCATGAACGGGTTTCATGATGCGGCCAACTCGATCGCCACGGTGGTCTCCACCGGTGTGCTCAAGCCGACGCAGGCGGTGGTGTTTGCCGCTTTCTTCAACTTCGTCGCGATCTTCATCTTCCACCTCAGCGTGGCGGCCACCGTGGGCAAGGGCATCGTCCAGCCCGGGGTGGTGGACGTGCATGTGGTGTTTGGCGCTCTGGTTGGTGCCATCACATGGAACGTCATCACCTGGTACTACGGCATCCCCAGCAGCTCTTCACATGCGCTGATCGGCGGCATCGTGGGGGCCGTGATTGCCAAGGCCGGCACCGGCGCGCTCCTGTCGGCCGGCATCCTCAAGACCGTGACCTTCATCTTCGTCTCGCCGCTGCTGGGGTTTGCCCTTGGCTCCTTGATGATGGTGATCGTGGCCAACATCTTCCGTCGCACCCGTCCGTCCAAGGTGGACAAGTGGTTCCGCCGTCTGCAGCTGCTGTCTGCTGGCGCCTACAGCCTGGGCCACGGCGGCAACGATGCACAAAAAACCATCGGCATCATCTGGATGCTGTTGATGGCCACGGGCTACGCCTCCGCGACCGAAACATCCCCTCCCACCTGGGTCATCGTGTGCTGCTACATGGCCATTGGTTTTGGCACCATGTTCGGCGGCTGGCGCATCGTCAAGACCATGGGTCAGAAAATCACCAAGCTCAAGCCGGTCGGCGGCTTCTGCGCCGAGACCGGTGGTGCGCTGACACTGTTCATCGCTACGGGGCTGGGCATTCCGGTCTCGACCACCCACACCATTACCGGCGCCATTGTCGGTGTGGGTTCCACCCAGCGTGCCAGTGCCGTGCGCTGGGGGGTGGCCGGCAACATCATCTGGGCCTGGATCTTCACCATTCCGGCCAGTGCCTTTGTGGCTGCGGTGGCTTACTGGGCCAGTTTGCAGCTGTTCTGAAACAGGTCAGTTGGCAGTCCCAACAAAAAAACCGCCCTGCGGTCCACGCGGGCGGTTTTTTTTCGGGTTGACAGCCGGGGTGTGGGTTCAGTCCATCATCGATGGCAGCCAAAGGCTCAGACCCGGGAAGACCAGCAGGATCACCAGCGTGATCACCAGCACCAGCACCAGCGGCCAGACCCCGCGGAAGATGGTGCCCAGCCCGACCTTGGGCAACAGGGTGTTGATGACAAACAGGTTCATGCCCACGGGCGGTGAGATCAGGCCGATCTGGATCACCATCACGATCAGCACGCCAAACCAGACCGGGTCAAAGCCCAGCTGGGTCACGATCGGGAAGAAGAGGGGGATGGTCAGCAGCACCATGGTCAGCTCTTCCATCACGGTGCCCAGGATCACGTAGATCAGCATCATGGCGCCCACGATCATCAAGGGCGACAGGCCCAGGTGGGTGATCCAGTCCTTGAGTTCCATCGGCATGCTGGTGAAGTTCACGAAGTTGGCAAACACCGTGGCCGAGATCAGGAGCGTGAAGAGCATGGCGGTGGTGCGGGCCGATTCGACCAGCACCTCGTAGAGTGCGCGGATGCTCAGTGCGCGACGCGCCACGGCGAACAGGAAAGCGCCCATGGCGCCCATGCCGGCCCCTTCGGTGGCAGTGAAGAAGCCACCATAGATGCCGCCCAGCACGACGATCACCAGCAGCAGCACGCCCCAGATGCCGCGCAACGCGGCAAAGCGTTCGCTCCAGGTGAATTTCTCGCCTGCGGGGGCGTGTTCGGGGTCATGCCAGGTCATCAAGACCACGGCCAGCATCATCAGGATGGCGGTCAGGATGCCGGGGATCACCCCGGCGGCGAACAGCTTGCCAATGTGGGTCTCGGTGATGATGCCGTAGATCACCATGATGGTGGATGGCGGGATCATGATGCCCAGCGTGCCGCCAGCAGCAATCACACCGGTGGACAGCGCATCGCTGTAGCCGAGCTTCCTCATCGAGGGGTAGGCCACCTTGCTCATCGTGGCGGCGGTCGCGATGGACGAGCCGCAGATCGCGCCGAAGCCGGCGCAGGCGGCGATGGTGGCGTGGGCCAGTCCTCCACGGCGGTGTCCGATGAAGGTGTAGGCAGCGTGAAAGAGCTCGTGCGCCAGGCCCGCACGGGCCACGAAATTGCCCATCAGGATGAACAACGGGATCACCGACAGGGTGTAGGCAAAGCCGGTTTCGTAGACCACCTGGGCGGTGCTGGCGAGGGCCGGCATCCAGCCACGCGTCACGCCAATGCCCACCAGACCGACCAGACCCATCGAGAACGCCAGTGGCACGCGCAGCAGCGCGAGGCCGAAAATGGCGGCAAAACCAATCAGTGCTTCAATCACAGCACGCCCCCTTCGTTGTCTTCCTGTTCCTTGAACATCAGGCTCAGGTGAATGACGCCCGTGAAGGCGCACAGCAGGCCCATGCCGTAGATGAACGGGGCCTTGAGGATCTTGAGCTGGGCGGTGGTTTCACCGGTCTCCAGAAAATCACCGCCGGTTTTCCACATCAGCCAGCCCAGTGCCAGCAAGGCCGCGGCGCACAGCAGGTGCACCAGCGCGCGCTGGACTTTCTTGACGAATTCGGGCAGGTAGGGGTCCATCGAATCGAAGACCACATGCTCGCCACGTTCAGACACCAGCGGCAGGGCGCCAAAGATGACCACCACCATCAGCAGTTCGGTCAGCTCGAGGGAGCCGGTGATGGAGTTGTCCAGCAGCTTGCGGCCGCCGACATCCAGAAAGGTGAGCAGCATGATGGCGAACAGCGCGATGCCGGCCAGCAGCCCGCACAGGGTTTCAAGCAGTTTCTTCAATTTCCGGGTCTTTCATGTGCAAAGGCGGTCCCCTCGTGCTGACGGGGACCGCCGGTTCAGGCTTGTGATTTCACCCTTTCAGGGTGAGCCGGTCACTTCTCCAGTTTGGCGATTTCGGCGCGGAAATCGGCCAGCACCTTGGCCGGGTTCTTCAGGCCCTTGGCTTCAGCCGCCTTGAGCCAGCCTTGTTCCAGAGGGCCGGTCTTGGCTTTGACTTCGCCAACGAACTTGGCGTCGGCCTTTGTGACAACCACGCCGTTGGCCTGCATGAGCGCAAAGGCGCGGCGGTCCACCTTGTCCCAGCCACGGCCGAAGATGCGCGCTGCCACTTCGCCGGAGATTTCGTCCACGGCCTTCTTGTCTTCGGCGGAGAGCTTGTCGTACTTGGCCTGGTTCATCATGAAGACGAAGCTGGTGTTGTACATGCCGCCCGGGAAAGTGGTGGCGTGCTTGATGATCTTGTCGATCTTGAACGACTCGGTCGATTCGGCCGGGAACAGGGTGCCGTCCATCACGCCGCTGGAGAGCAGTTCATAGGAATCCGGGGCAGGCTTGAGCGTGACATTCATGTTCAGCACTTTGGAGATCTCGTTGACCATGCCGCCGCCCACACGGAACTTCAGGCCCGCAAGGTCATCGGCCTTGGTGATGGCGCGCTTGGTGTTGAACACGATGCCGGGGCCGTGGGTGAACAGGGTCAGCACCTTCACGCCCGGGTGCTCGGCGGCAAACTCGGGGTGCTTGCCGCTGATGCGGCTGAAGGCGATGGAGGTGGTCTCGGCGCTGTTGCCCAGGAAGGGCAGTTCGGCCATCTGGGTCAGCAGGAAGCGGCCGGGGGTGTAGCCATGCACCGTGTAGGACAGGTCGGCCAGCCCGTTCTTGACCGCGTCGTAGGTGCCGGGAGCCGGGGTCACGCCGCGGGGCAGGATGTTGCATTTGATCCGGCCCTTGGTGTTGGCCTCCAGCAGATCGCACCATTCCTTTTGCGCCATGCTGGCGGTGTGGGTGGGTGGCAGCCAGCTCGATGCGGTCAGCACGGTCTGGGCTTGTGCCGTGCCGGCAAAGACGGCCAAGCTGCTGATGGCCACGGATGCAAGGGTTTTCTTCATGCAGGTCTCCAACGGAACTGGTTACATAAAATAATAATCTGGTGCTTGCCCAGAATGGACGCCATGCTACCCCTGATTGGCCGACCGCCTGGTCGGTGAATTCCCGGGGGTACCATGTGTGGATGCACTGCAACAAAAGCCGTCTAAAATTCGAACGGTCGTGCTTTTCGGTGTCTGGAGCATTCCATTCCGGGCCCGGTTGTTGCACAATTGACGTTTACGTTAACGTCAATTGACGCAGACACCCCTATTTCAATATTTCCACAGGAGATGACTTCATGAAGATTCTGGTTCCCGTCAAGCGGGTGGTGGACTACAACGTCAAGGTCCGCGTCAAGAGCGACAACAGCGGCGTGGACATCGCCAATGTCAAGATGAGCATGAACCCCTTTGACGAGATCGCTGTCGAAGAAGCCGTGCGCCTGAAAGAAAAGGGCGTGGCCACCGAAGTGATCGCTGTCTCCTGCGGAGTGGCCCAGTGTCAGGAAACCCTGCGCACCGCCATGGCGATCGGCGCTGACCGCGCCATCCTGGTGGAAACCGCCGAAGAGCTGCAGCCCCTGGCCGTGGCCAAGCTGCTCAAGGCTTTGGTCGACAAGGAACAACCGGGCCTGGTGATCCTGGGCAAACAGGCGATCGACGACGACTGCAACCAGACTGGCCAGATGCTGGCCGCGCTGGCCGATCTGCCGCAAGCCACCTTCGCTTCCAAAGTCGAAGTTGTGGACGGCAAAGCCAACGTGACCCGCGAAATCGACGGCGGTCTGGAAACCCTGTCGGTGTCCCTGCCGGCCGTGGTCACGACCGACCTGCGCCTGAACGAGCCGCGCTACGTGACGCTGCCCAACATCATGAAGGCCAAGAAAAAGCAGCTCGACACCGTCAAGCCCGAAGACCTCGGTGTGGACGTGGCCCCGCGCATCAAGACCCTCAAGGTCATGGAGCCGGCCAAGCGCAGCGCCGGCATCAAGGTGCCCGATGTGGCCACCCTGGTGGACAAGCTCAAGAACGTGGCCAAAGTGATCTAAGGACAAAAGACATGACATCCCTTGTTATTGCCGAACACGACAACGCCTCCATCAAGGGCGCGACCCTCAACACTGTGACCGCAGCAGCTGCCTGCGGTGGTGACGTGCATGTGCTGGTGGCTGGACATAACGCTGGCGCCGCCGCACAGGCCGCTGCCCAGATCGCCGGCGTGTCCAAAGTCATCCACGCCGACAGCGAGGCGCTGGCCCATGGCCTGGCCGAAAACGTGGCCGCACAAGTCCTGGCCATCGCCGGCAACTACAGCCACATCCTGTTCCCGGCCACTGCCAGCGGCAAGAACGTCGCTCCGCGCGTGGCCGCCAAGCTGGATGTGGGCCAGATCAGCGACATCACCAAGGTGGACAGCCCTGACACCTTCGAGCGCCCGATCTACGCTGGCAACGCCATTGCCACCGTGCAATCTGCTGACGCCACCAAGGTCATCACTGTGCGCACCACCGGCTTTGACGCCGCAGCCGCTACCGGCGGTTCTGCTGCCGTTGAATCTGCCGCTGCACAAGCCGACAGCGGCAAGACCAGCTACGTGGGCAGCGAGATCGCCAAGAGCGACCGCCCTGAGCTGACTGCCGCCAAGATCATCGTCTCCGGTGGTCGTGCTTTGGGCAGCAGCGAGAAGTTCAACGAAGTGATGACGCCGCTGGCCGACAAGCTGGGCGCCGCCATCGGTGCCAGCCGCGCTGCGGTGGATGCGGGTTATGCAGCCAACGACCTGCAGGTGGGCCAGACCGGCAAGATCGTGGCCCCGCAGCTGTACGTGGCCTGTGGCATTTCGGGCGCCATCCAGCACCTGGCGGGCATGAAGGATTCCAAGGTGATCGTGGCGATCAACAAGGACCCCGAAGCGCCGATCTTCTCCGTGGCCGACTTCGGCCTCGAAGCCGATCTGTTTGCTGCCGTGCCGGAACTGACCAAGGCACTGTGATCTTCTGAGAACCGTAAAAAAGGCCTCGCACAGAGGCCTTTTTTGCACCTGATTCATCCCTTACCGGAGACTTTCATGAGCTACACCGCACCCCTCAAGGACATGCTGTTCAACATCGAGCATCTGGCGCGCATTGACCAGATCGCGCAGATTCCCGGCTTCGAAGACGCCGGACTGGAAACCGCCCAGGCTGTGCTCGAAGAGTGCGCCAAGCTCAACGCCGAAGTGATTGCCCCACTCAACTGGGAAGGCGACAAGAACCCGTCTTCGCACAGCGGCACCTCGGTGACCACCACGCCCGGCTTCAAGGAAGCGTACAGGCAGTTCACCGAAGGTGGCTGGCAGAGCCTGCAGCACCCGGCCGACTACGGTGGCCAGGGGCTGCCCAAGACGATTGGCGCGGCCTGTGGTGAGATGCTGAACTCGGCGAACATGAGCTTTGCCCTGTGCCCCATGCTGACCGATGGCGCCATCGAAGCCCTGTTGACCGCGGGTTCCGACGAGATGAAAGCCAAGTACCTGGAGAAGCTGATCTCCGGCGAGTGGACCGGCACCATGAACCTGACCGAGCCCCAGGCTGGCTCCGATCTGGCCGCCGTTCGCACCCGCGCCGAGCCCCAGCCCGACGGCACCTACAAGATCTTCGGCACCAAGATCTTCATCACCTACGGTGAGCACGACATGGCCGACAACATCATCCACCTGGTGCTGGCCCGTGTGCAGGGCGCGCCCGAAGGCGTGAAGGGCATCAGCCTGTTTGTCGTGCCCAAGTTCATGGTCAAGGACGATGGCTCGCTGGGCGAGCGCAACGATGTGTACTGCGTCTCCATCGAACACAAGATGGGCATCAAGGCCAGCCCGACCGCCGTGCTGCAGTACGGCGACCACGGCGGCGCCATCGGCTACCTGGTCGGCGAGGAAAACCGCGGCCTCGAATACATGTTCATCATGATGAACGCCGCGCGCTACGCCGTGGGCGTGCAGGGCATCTCGATCGCCGAGCGGGCCTACCAGAAGGCCGTGCAATACGCCCGTGACCGCGTGCAAAGCCGTCCGGTGGACGGTAGCCTGCCCAAGGCCGGCCCCATCATTCACCATCCGGACGTGCGCCGCATGCTCATGACCATGCGCGCCTGGACCGAAGGCTGCCGTGCCATGGCCACCGTGGCCGCTGCCGCCTACGACGCTGCCCACCACCACCCCGACGCCGCCGTGCGCAAGGACAACCAGGCTTTCTATGAATTCCTGGTGCCGCTGGTCAAGGGCTACAGCACCGAGATGAGCATCGACGTGGCCAGCCTGGGCGTGCAGATCCACGGCGGCATGGGCTTCATCGAAGAAACAGGTTGTGCGCAGTACTACCGCGACGCCAAGATCCTGACGATTTACGAAGGTACCACCGCCATCCAGGCCAACGATCTGGTGGGCCGCAAGACCGCACGCGACGGCGGCACCGGCGCCAAGAGCATCGCTGCACAAATTGCGAAAACCGAAGCCGAATTGTTGGCCTCATCCAGTGCCGACGCGCAGGCTGTGGGCAAGCGCCTCAAGGCCGCTCGCGAAGCTTTCATCGACGTGGTGGATTTCATTGCCGCCAACACCAAAGCCAATCCGAACGCCGCCTTTGCCGGCAGCGTGCCCTACCTGCTGCTGACCGGCAACCTGGTGGCCGGCTGGCAGATGGGCCGTGCGTTGCTGGTGGCACTCACGCCCGAAGCGCAGGCACAGGACGCAGCATTCATGGCCGCCAAAATCACGACGGCTCGTTTCTATGGCGACCACATCCTGTCCAAAGTGCCCGGCATGCGCGACAGCATCGTGGAAGGCGCAGGCAGCGTGACGGCGCTGCCGCTTGACGCGTTCTGAGGATGTCCTTGCGGGAGTGACGGCGTTGTCGCTCCCGTTTGTCACGCTTTCGACTGACGAAGGCCCGCGTGTTGCCCACAATGGCCGCCAGAAAACAGGAGACCCCATGTCCAAACTGCCCCCGGTGTTGGCTGCCCAGAAGTTCCCCGTCATCGCATCGCCGTTGTTCATCATCAGCAACCCCAGGCTGGTGATCGCGCAGTGCAAGGCCGGCGTGATCGGCTCCATGCCGGCGCTCAACGCGCGTCCGGCTTCGCAACTGGACGAGTGGCTGGCCGAGATCACCGAAGCCTTGGCTGCGCACAACAAGGCCAACCCGGACAACCCTGCCGCACCCTTTGCCATCAACCAGATCGTACACAAGAGCAACGACCGGTTGGAGCACGACATGGCCCTGTGCGTGAAGTACAAGGTGCCAGTCATCATCACCAGCCTCGGTGCGCGTGAGGAAATCAACCAGGCGGCCCACAGCTACGGCGGCGTGGTCATGCACGACATCATCAACAACAAGTTTGCCCACAAGGCGATCGAAAAGGGCGCCGACGGCCTGATCGCTGTGGCAGCGGGTGCCGGTGGCCATGCCGGCACCAAGAGCCCGTTTGCGCTGATTCAGGAAATCCGCCAGTGGTTCGACGGTCCGCTTGCCCTGTCCGGTTCGATCGCCACGGGTGGCGCCATTTTGGCCGCGCAGGCCATGGGGGCCGACTTTGCCTACATCGGCTCTGCCTTCATCGCCACCGAAGAGGCCCGCGCCATCGACGCCTACAAGCAGGCCATCGTGGAGTGCAATTCCGACGATGTGGTCTACAGCAACCTGTTCACCGGCGTGCATGGCAACTACCTGGCGCCTTCGATCCGGGCAGCCGGGCTGGACCCCGAGAATCTGCCAGAATCCGACCCCAGCAAGATGAACTTCGGGGGCGATGCCAAGAAAGCCTGGAAGGACATCTGGGGTTGCGGGCAGGGCATCGGCGCGATCACTTCGGTGGTGCCTGCCGCCGAGCGGATTGCCCAGCTCAGGCGCGAATACCAGGAGGCCCGCGCGCGCCTCCATCTGTGATGACGGCTCAGGATACTGTTTCAACCTCCAGCACAGAGCGCCCTTCGGGGCGCTCTTTTTTGCTGGATCTGCTCAAGGCGGTCGGGTGTGTGCTCATTGTGCTGCACCACCTGGCTTTCTACGGCCCGATGTCGGACGTGGTGGCCGGGCAGTGGCCGGCCCTGATCGACTGGCTGGCCGACGATGGCCGGCTGGCGGTGCAGCTGTTTCTGGTGTGTTCGGGTTACCTGACGGCATCGGCTTTTGCCAGGCGCCCCGAGATGGGCGCGCGGCGTTTCTTTCAGCTGGCCTGGCGGCGTTACCTGCGGCTGAGCCTGCCTTTGCTGGCGGCCCTGAGCGTGGCGGTGCTGGTCACCGAAGCGATCCGCACCGATTTCCACCATCCTTCGCTGTCGGCTCCCCCCGACTGGCCGCAGGTGCTGGCGCATGTGTTTTTTTTGCAGCACCTGCTGGACATGGAGGCGCTGTCGGCCGGTGTCTGGTATGTGGCCATCGATTTCCAGCTTTACCTGCTGACCATGCTGGCGTTGTGGTGCGTGACCCGCTGGGTGCGGTGGCATCCGGACTGGCGGCCCGATGCCTTGCGCGTGCAGGTGTTTCTGGCGCTCACGCTGCTGTCGCTGATGCGCTGGAACCTGAACACCGATCTGGACCTGTATGGGCTGTATTTCTTTGGTTCTTACGGCCTCGGCTGGCTGGCATGGCGCACCCGGCAAAGCCGCATCCCGCCCAAGGGCTGGGCAGGTTTGCTCAGCCTGGGGCTGCTGGCTTTGTGGGTCGATCCGCGCCTGCGTGTGATGACGGCCTGGGCGGTGGCCATGCTGCTGGCGGCGGCGCCGCAGGCCTGGCTGCAGCCGCAGCTGGTGACGGGCCGGCTGCGCCGGGCCGTCAGCCGCCTGGCCAGCGTGTCCTATTCGGTGTTCGTCATCCATTACGCCGTGAGCCTGGTCGTGAGCGCCTTTGTCACGCACTGGTGGGCGCAGTCGCTGGCCTGGAATGCCTTGGGCATGCTGCTGGCGCTGGGTCTGTCGGTGCTGGCCGGGGCCGTACTGCACCGCTGGATTGAGCAAAAAAGCCAGGACTGGCGTCACTGGCTTTTCTGGGTGGGGGTGTTCACGGCCAGCGCTGCGCTGGCGATGCACTGGGGTGACGCGGGCGTTTATTGAGTCGGCATCAATGAACTTGAATCAAGCGGCATAGCGAACCGGACCATGCTCGAAGTATTTACGAATCCGTTCAGGCTGGCGTTGCACGCTGCGCAAGTGACGCGCGGTGGCCTTGACCAGTTGCAGCTTGGTG
>JAYRQF010000057.1:0-21011 GCA_041910735.1 Limnohabitans sp. | reverse complement strand
TGCACGGCGGCCAGCGGGCGGCCGGGCGTGACCAGCAGGTGGTCCGGTGTGCCTGCCAGTTGCGCCAGCAGCTGGGGCAGTGCTGCAGGTTCGTAGCAGAACAGGCTGATCAGGCGCCCGCCCGGCTGCAGATGGGGTGCATGGGTGGCGCGCCAGCCAGCGCGGTCAAAGGCCTGCTGACGTTGCAGCAGGTCGGCTTCGCGCAGCAGGCCGCCCGTGTCCGGCGTGAAGCCGGGGTAGAAGAAGTGCTTGGTCCAGCCCTTGGCCGGGCCGCTCATGACCGGCGAGGGTAGACCGTGCATGCGCGGCACCCAGTCTTCGGCGCTCAGGTATTCAAGGTTGATCCAAGCCGGCGGGTGCTGGTGCGTGGCCACGCCATGGGCGACAAAGGCTTCGGGAATCTCGCAGCCAAAGGCCTCGATCCAGACGTCGGCCGGGGGCAGGGCGCTCAGCGCAGAGGCTTGTGAGGCTTGCGCCCAGGCAAGGATGTCAATGCCCGGCTCTTGTCCGCGTGCGGCGGCCGGTGCCATCCAGCTCAGGGCCGAGGCGTCGTCCACCCACAAGCGGACACGCTGACCGGCATCGCGCAGCTGGCGTGACAGGCGCCAGCACACGCCCAGGTCGCCATGGTTGTCGATGACGGTGCAGAAAATGTCCCAGAGAAGGCCGGTTTGCATGGGGGAGATTGTCGCCGGGGCGGAAACCGGTAATATAACAACCGTTAAAACATAAGGCCTGCCATGACCGCACTCAAACTGACCCAGATCGGCAATTCCGTTGGCGTGATCCTGCCCAAGGAACTGCTGGCCAAGCTCAAGCTGGAAAAGGGCGACACGGTGTTTGTGACCGAGGCGGCCAATGGGGCCGTGATGATGACGCCCTATGACGCCGACTTTGAGGCACAGATGAGCGAGGCGCGCAAGATCATGAAGGAACGCCGCCAGGTTTTGCGTGAACTTGCCAAATGAGTCCGGTCCACAAGACTTGGGTCTGGCTGGATGCTCAGGTCATGCAGGCGGTGCATGAGGAGCAACTGGCGGAACACGGTGGCGGCAGTGGTGTGCGAGATGCAGGTCTGTTCGAGTCTGCGCTGAGTCGCCCGCTCAATCTGGTGGCCTGTGGTGACCCGGACGTCGCTGCGCAGGCTGCCGCCTATGGTTTTGGTCTGGCCCGCAACCACCCGTTTGTCGATGGCAACAAGCGCACGGCATTTGTGGCGGTGGAGTTGTTTCTGGTGCTCAACGGCTGGGTGCTGCTGGCCGATGACGCGCAGTGTGTGCTGACCGTGCTCGCCTTGGCCGCCGGCGACCTGACCGAAGACGAATTCGCGCAGTGGCTGCGCACCCACATCCAGCCCAGACGGGCTTGAACATCGCATGACCGAACCGGTAAGCCCCGAATCTGCTGACCCCGTGCGCCAGACCTTGCTTGCGCAAGTCGCCGCGCTGCCCGCCTTGCCGGGCGTGTACCGCTACTTTGACGCGCAGGACCAGCTGCTGTACGTGGGCAAGGCGCTCAACCTCAAGCGCCGGGTGTCGAGCTATTTCCAGAAAGACCATGGCGGCACGCGCATTGGCCACATGGTTGGCAAGATCGTGCGCATGGAGACCACGGTGGTGCGCTCCGAGGCCGAGGCGCTGCTGCTGGAAAACAACCTCATCAAGACCCAGCACCCGCGCTTCAACATCCTGTTTCGCGACGACAAGAGCTACCCCTACCTCAAGCTCAGTGGCAATGGCCGCACGCCACTGCCGGCGGTGGTGATGGCGCCCGAGGCGCAGCATTACCCGCGGGTGGCTTACTACCGCGGGGCGGTGGAGAAGAAGCACCGCTACTTCGGGCCGTTTCCCAGTGCTTGGGCGGTCAAGGAGTCGATCCAGCTGATTCAGAAGGTGTTTCGCCTGCGAACCTGCGAGGACACGGTGTTTGCCAACCGTACCCGGCCTTGCCTGCTGTTCCAGATCAAGCGCTGCTCCGGCCCCTGCGTGAACCTGATCGGCCCCGAGGCCTACAAAGCCGATGTGCAGCATGCCGAACAGTTTCTGCGCGGCGAGACGAGCGAGCTGATGCGCGAGATGGAAGCGCGCATGATGGATCACGCCGAAAAGCTCGAATTCGAGCAGGCGGCCGAGGTGCGCAACCAGCTGGCGGCGCTGTCCAAGGTGCTGCACCAGCAGGCGGTGGACACGGTGACCGACACCGATGCCGACATTTTGGCGGTGCGGGTGCAAGGCGGCCGCGCCTGCGTGAACCTGGCCATGGTGCGCGGCGGGCGGCACCTGGGCGACCGGCCCTACTTTCCGACCCATGTGCAGGATGCGCAGGACCTGCAGGCGATCGAAGACGGCGAGCAGGCCGAGCCGGTTGAGGTGCAGGTGCTCGAAGCCTTTCTGGCGCAGCACTACATCGGCGTGCCGGTGCCGCCGCTCTTGATCGTGAGTGCGCCCGTGAGCAAGGCGCTGATCGCCGCCCTGAGTGAGCAGACCGGTGTCAAGATCAGTGCGGTACACCAGCCTCGCGAGCACCGCCGCGCCTGGCTGGAGATGGCCGAGAAGAATGCCGAGCTGCAGCTGGCGCGTCTGCTGGCCGAAGAGGGCTCGCAGCAGGCCCGCACCCGCGCTTTGGCCGAGGCGCTCGATCTGGCCCCGGACGATCTGGACCAGCTGCACATCGAGTGTTTCGACATTTCGCATACGGCGGGCGAGGCCACGCAGGCGTCCTGCGTGGTGTTTCGCCAGCACAAGATGCAAAGCAGCGAATACCGCCGCTACAACATCGAGGGCATCACCGGTGGCGACGACTATGCCGCCATGCGCCAGGTGCTCACGCGCCGCTACGGCAAGCTGGCTGAAGCCTTGCGTACAGGCGACGGCAATGCCCGCATGCCCGATCTGGTGCTGATCGACGGCGGCAAGGGGCAGGTGGCCATGGCCCGCGAAGTCTTCACCGATCTGGGGCTGGACCTGTCGCGCATCGTCGGCGTTGAAAAAGGCGAGGGCCGCAAGGTCGGTCTGGAAGAGCTGGTTTTTGCCGATGGCCGCGAAAAAGTCTATCTGGGCAAGGACTCGGCGGCGCTGATGCTGGTGGCCCAGATCCGCGATGAGGCGCACCGCTTTGCCATCACCGGCATGCGGGCGCAGCGTGCCAAGGTGCGCGTGGGCGGCAGCCGCATCGAAGAAATCCCCGGCATCGGGCCCCGCAAACGGGCGCGCCTGCTGCAGCGTTTTGGCGGTGTGCGCGGGGTGGAAGCGGCCAGCGTGGAAGATCTGGCCTCGGTGGAAGGCATCTCGCAGGAACTGGCCGAGGCGATTTACCAGGCGCTGCACTGAGGCGTCAGGGAGGAGGCACAAGCATGGTGCACAATCGGCGCATGTTTTGGACCATCCCCACACTCATGACCTGGACGCGCATCGTCGCGATCCCGCTGATCGTGGGGGTGTATTACTGGCCCGGCCTGACGCCGCAGGCCAGCAATGAAATCGCCACGATCATGTTCGTGCTGTTTGCCGTGACCGATTGGCTCGATGGCTACCTGGCCCGCAAACTCAACCAGACCTCGGCCTTTGGCGCCTTTCTGGACCCGGTGGCCGACAAGTTTCTGGTGTGCGCCTCGTTGCTGATCCTGGTGCACATGAACCGGGTGCATGTGCTGGTGGCCCTCATCATCATCGGGCGCGAGATCGCGATTTCGTCTTTGCGCGAATGGATGGCCCAGATCGGCGCCAGCAAAAGCGTGGCGGTGCACATGATCGGCAAGGTCAAGACCACGGTGCAGATGGTGGCGATTCCGTTTTTGCTGTTCAACGGGCAGTTGCTGGGCCTGATCGACACCCGCACCTGGGGCGATGTGCTGATCTGGCTGGCGGCCGTGCTGACTGTCTGGTCCATGGTCTATTACATGCAAAAAGCCTTGCCAGAAATCCGTGCCCGCGTGAAATGAGCCCTGCATGAGCGATCGCCAAACCACGGCATGGGTGAAGGCCATGCCCGCCGTGTTCGTGCTGATCTGGAGCACCGGCTTCATCGTGGCGCGCTACGGCATGCCCTATGCACCGCCGTTCACCTTTCTGCTCTGGCGTTACTTTTTCTCCATCCTCTGCTTTTTGCCGTGGATCGTGCTGGCCCGTGTGGCCTGGCCCAAAGACAGTCGACAAGCCCTGCACCTGGCTGCTACCGGCATGCTGATGCACGCGGGCTACCTGGGCGGCGTGTGGGCGGCCGTGAAGGCCGGCATGGGTTCGGGTCTGTCTTCGCTGATCGTGGGCATCCAGCCGGTGCTCACCGCCATCTGGCTGTCCACGGTGGGAGCAGGCGAGGGGCAACACCGCGTCTCGCGCCGCCAGTGGCTGGGTCTGTTGCTGGGCTTTGCCGGGCTGGTCATGGTGGTGTCGCGCAAATTCACCCAGGGCACGCCGCTGGACCACGTCACCCCCGAGAACATGGGCTGGGCCGTGATGGCCTTGCTCGCCATCACCAGCGGTACGCTTTACCAGAAGCGTTTTGTGCAGCCCTGCGATGTGCGCACCGCCAACACTGTGCAGCTGATGGCCGCGGCCGTGGTCACCTTGCCGCTGGCATGGCTGGAGCCCGAGGGCATGCAGTGGAACGGGCAGCTCATGGGTGCCATGGCCTGGTCGGTGCTGGGGCTGACGCTGGGCGGCTCGTCATTGCTGTACCTGCTGATCCAGCGTGGCGCGGCGGCCACCGTGGCCAGCCTGATGTACCTGGTGCCACCGACCACCGCACTGATCGCCTGGGTGCTGTTTGACGAGCAGATCACCGCCATCACCTTGCTGGGCACGGCCATCACCGCGGTGGGTGTGAGTTTGGTGGTGCGGCCTGCCTGCGTGAAGGCCGCCTAAGCCTTCGGCGCATTCCAAGGCGCGCCGGCAAAGCGCTGCGCCAGAAAATCCTGCAACAGCCGCAAACGCAGTGGCATTTGCGCGCGGTAAGGTGCCAGCCAGTGCACATCGGCGTCGTGCATGGCCCATTCCGGCAAGACCCGCACCAGCTCGCCGCTGGCCAGAGGCTCGGCCACATCCCAGAGGCTGCGCAGCATGATCCCGTGGCCGGCCAGACACCAGTCACGCACCAGTTCGCCCGAGTTACTGGACAGCGGACCCGACACCGTCACCGGCGTGCGCTTGCCGGGGCCTTCCCGGCTCAGCCACCACTGGTCAAAACGCTGCCCCTGGCCGGTGTCGCCGCCGTTTTCTCGCACCACCAGGCAGGCGTGCGCGGCCAGATCTTCCAGCCGCTGCGGCTCGCCGTGAGCCTGAAGGTAAGCGGGTGCAGCCACCAGTACGCGCTGGTTGGGCGCGAGCTTGCGCACGATCCACTCGGCGGCCACGCTGGCCGGAGGGGTCCAGAGCCAGATGGCAGCGTCAAAACCCTCGCTGGCCAGATGCGGCAGCTGCTCGGTGAGCTGCAGTTCCACCTGCACGCCGGGGTACAGGCGCTGGAATTCGCTCAGGCCCGGCCCCAGCCAGAGGCGCCCGAAGCCGAAGCTGCTGACCAGCCGGATGGGGCCGGCGGGCCGGCTTTGCTGTTCGCGCAGCTCGTTTTCAGCGGCGGCAAACTGCTGCAGGATGGCGCGGGCACGCTCGCACAGGGCATGGCCTTCGGTCGTGGGGCTGACGCGGCGGGTGGTGCGCTGAAACAGGCGCGCGCCCAGCTGGGCCTCCAGCGCCGCCAGCCGTTTGGTGACCACGGGCGGCGTCAACCGCAGTGCCTGTGCGGCCTTGGCCAGACTGCCCTGGGCCTGTACGGCCAGCACCAGTTCCAGATCGCTGCGTTCCATTGTTTCTTTGGTGGGAATAATCGATTGCCTGATTATTTCTCATTTGGCCGATATGCTGACGCCATGTTCAGCCTTATTCCTGCCCTGACGGTCGAGCGCAACGGCGTGCGCCTGTACACCCGCGCGGGCGGTGCAGGTTCGCCCTTGCTGCTCTTGCATGGCCACCCGCAAAGCATGGCCATGTGGCACAAGGTGCTGCCGATGCTGATGGCACGGCACCGCGTGGTGCTGATGGACTTGCGCGGCTATGGCGATTCGTCCCGCCCCGCAGCCGACCCGCAGCACCTGAACCACAGCAAGCGTGAAATGGCGCTCGATGCCGTGGCCGTCATGCGCGCGCATGGTTTTGAGCGCTTTGACGTGCTGGCCCATGACCGTGGCGCCCGCGTGGCCCATCGCCTCGCAGCTGATCACCCGCAGGCGGTGCAGCGCCTGATGCTGCTGGACATTGCGCCCACGCTGGCCATGTACCAAAACACCAGTGAGGCCTTTGCCCGCGCCTACTGGCACTGGTTTGCGCTGATCCAGCCCGCACCCTTGCCCGAAGCCCTGATCGACACCGACCCGGTGCGCTATGTGCGCAGCGTGATGGGCGGGCGCCATGCGGGCCTGACCCCGTTCACGCCCGAAGCCTTGGCCGAATACGAACGCTGCGCGGCGATGGCGGGCACCGGCAGCTCGATCTGCGAGGACTACCGTGCCAGCGCCGGCATCGACCTGGAGCACGACCGGGCCGATGTGCAGGCCGGCCGCCGACTGGTGCAGCCGCTGCGCGTGCTCTGGGGCGAGCATGGCGCGGTGGGTCGCTGCTTTGATGTGCTTGCCCTCTGGCGCGAGCGCGCCACGCAGGTGACCGGCGAGGCGCTGCCTTGCGGGCACTATCTGGCCGAAGAATTACCCGATCAGGTGGCCGCGCAGGCCCTGAATTTTTTCCAATCCTGAACCCAAGAGGAATTTTCATGAGCAAGAAACACCGCATCGCCGTCATCGCAGGCGATGGTATTGGCAAGGAAGTCATGCCCGAAGGCCTGCGCGTGCTGCAAGCCACCGCCAGCAAATTCAATATCGACCTGCAGTTCGATCACTTCGATTTTTCGAGCTGGGATTACTACGAGAAGCACGGCAAGATGCTGCCCGACAACTGGAAAGAGCAGATCGGCGGTCACGACGCCATCTACTTCGGCGCGGTGGGCTGGCCCGAGAAGATCGCCGACCATGTCTCGCTGTGGGGTTCGCTGCTGCTGTTCCGTCGCGAGTTTGACCAGTACATCAACCTGCGCCCTGCACGCCTGATGCCCGGCATCGTTGCCCCCGTGGTGCGCAAGGACGGTAGCCCGCGCCAGCCCGGCGAGATCGACATGTACATCGTGCGCGAGAACACCGAGGGCGACTATTCGGCCGTGGGTGGCCGCATGTTCCCCGGCACCGAGCGCGAGATCGTGATGCAGGAAACCATCATGAGCCGCATTGGCGTGGACCGCGTGCTCAAATTCGCCTTCGAGCTGGCGCAAAGCCGCCCCAAGAAGCACCTGACCAGCGCCACCAAGTCCAACGGCATCGCTATCACCATGCCCTACTGGGACGAGCGTGTGGCCGAAATGGCCAAGGCCTACCCGGGCATCCACGTGGACAAATTTCACATCGACATCCTGACCGCGCACTTTGTGCAGCGGCCGGACTTTTTTGACGTGGTGGTGGCCAGCAACCTGTTCGGCGACATCCTGTCGGACCTCGGTCCGGCCTGCACCGGCACGATCGGCATCGCGCCCAGCGCCAACCTCAATCCGGACCGTAAATTCCCCTCGCTGTTCGAGCCGGTGCACGGCTCGGCCCCGGACATTGCGGGCAAGGGCATTGCCAACCCGATCGGCCAGATCTGGTGCGGCGCAATGATGCTGGAGTTTCTGGGCCACAAGGACGCGCACGACGCGATTCTGGCGGCCATTGAGAAAATGCTGCAGCCTGGTAGCGGCGCACCGCGCACGCCCGATCTGGGTGGCACCGGTTCGACCAGCGATGTGGGCAAAGCGATTGCCGCGCTGATCTGAAAACCACCGCAACCGGGAAGCGTGTCGATTCGAGGCTAAAATCAACGAATGCACTGAACTGGTTTCGTGTTTCAGGTGGGGTGCTTAGCTCAGTTGGTAGAGCGGCGCCCTTACAAGGCGTAGGTCGGGGGTTCGAGCCCCTCAGCACCCACCACCCCCACGTAAGGCGAACAAAGTTGTTCGCCTTTTTTTTCATCGAGAGCTCGCCATGTTCGATACCGTTCGCAACAACTCCAAGATCATGATGGGGCTGTTGTTCCTGCTGGTCATCCCGTCGTTCGTGATGTTCGGCATTGAAGGTTACAGCCGCTTCACCGACAAGGCCGCCGCCGTGGCGAAAGTCGATGGCCACAAGATCACCCAGCAGGAATGGGACGACGCCCACAAGCGCGAGGTGGACCGCATCCGTGCCCAGATGCCCAATGTGGACCCCAAGCTGCTCGATTCGCAGGCTGCACGCATGGGCACACTGGAGCAGATGGTGAACGAACGCGTGCTGGCTGCGGCGGCCCAAAAGCAGCTGCTGCTGACCAGCGATGCGCGTCTGGCGCGGGAGCTGCAGCAAAGCCCGGCCATTGCCAGCCTGCGCGGTCCCGACGGCAAGCTCGACATGGAGCGCTACCGCCAGCTGGCCGCCAGCCAGGGTCTGACCCCCGAGGGCTTTGAAGCCCGTGTGCGCCAGGACCTGTCCAGCCGTCAGGTGCTGACCCCGCTGCAGGCCTCCGCATTGCCCCTGACCAAACAGACGGAGGCAGCCCTGCAGGCGTACCTGCAGCGCCGTGAGGTGCAGATCCAGAAATTTGCGGCCAAGGACTTTGCGGGCAAAGTGCAGGTCAGCGATGCCGATCTGGAAAACTACTACAAAGCCAATGCAGAGCGTTTCCGCTCGGTCGAAATGGCCGATGTCGAATACCTCGTGCTCGACCTCAACAGCCTGATGTCGTCGATCACCTTGCCCGAACAGGACCTGAAAACCTACTACGAGCAGAACCTGCAGCGTCTGGCCGGGCAGGAGCAACGCCGCGCCAGCCACATCCTCATCAATGCCGCCAAGGACGCACCGGCCGCCGAGCGTGACAAGGCCCGCGCCAAAGCCCAGGAGCTGCTGGCGCAGGTGCGCAAGGCGCCCAAGACTTTTGCCGATGTGGCCCGCAAAAACTCGCAGGACCCCGGTTCGGCAGCCAAAGGCGGCGATCTGGATTTCTTTGCGCGTGGTGCCATGGTCAAGCCGTTTGAAGATGCCGTCTTTGGCATGAAGGAAGGCGACATCAGCGATGTGGTCGAGTCCGAGTTCGGCTTCCACATCATCCAGCTGACCGGCATCAAGGCACCCAAGGTGCCCAGCTTCGAGGCCATGCGCCCGCAGCTTGAAGCCGATCTGCGCAAGCAACAGGCCCAGCGCAAGTTTGCCGAGCTGGCCGAGACCTTCAGCAACAGCGTGTATGAGCAGGCCGACGCGCTCAAGCCGGTGGCCGACAAGCTCAAACTCAGCCTCAAACAGGCCAAGGGTGTCACGCGCGTCCCGGGCAGTGCCGTGCCGGCCGATCTGGCCAATGCCAAGGTGCTGCAAGCCCTGTTCTCGGAAGACGCCGTGAGCAAACACCGCAACACCGAAGCCATCGAGACGGCGGCCAACACCCTGGTGTCGGCCCGCGTGGTCAAACACTACCCCTCGGTGGTGCGCCCGCTGGCCGAGGTGCGCGACGATGTGCGCAAGCAGTTTGTGCAGAGCAAGTCGCTGGAACTGGCCCGCGCCGAAGGCGAAGCCAGACTGACTGCATGGAAAGCCCAGCCCGACGCCGCAGCGCTGGGTCAGCCGGTGGTGGTCTCGCGCGACCAGCAGCAATCGCAAGCGCCGGCGCTGGTGGATGCCGCGCTGCGCGCCGATCCGGCCAAACTGCCTGCGCTTGTGGGCGTGGATCTGGGCGCTGAAGGCTATGCCGTGGTCCGCGTGAACAAGATCGTGGCCCGCGAAGCGCAAGCCCCCGAACAGGCCCGCCAGACCCGCCAGCAGTTTGCCCAGCTCTGGGGGCAGGCCGAGGTGCAGGCCTACATGGCTGCCCTCAAGAAAGAACTCAAGGTCGAAATGTTGGTCTCTGCGCCGAAAAGCGAAACCGCCAGCGAAAAGCGCTGAGCTTCAGGCTATAATCTTGCCTCTGCGGTGGCTATAGCTCAGTTGGTAGAGTCCCAGATTGTGATTCTGGTTGTCGTGGGTTCGAGTCCCATTAGCCACCCCAAGAAAATCAAGCACTTAGCCCGGTTCGCCGGGCTTTTTGCGTTCTAGGGTCTGTCCGATGTAACGACGGATGTAAGCGGATTTTTCTCGGGCATCCCTGTTACCCCACCCTTGAAAGCTCGGCGCCGCTCTTTGCCGTCCAAAAAATAACCCGCCTAAGCGGGTCATTTGCAAGGTCTCGTTGGTTCGCTCAAGGGGCCAGCAGCCCAGCCCGTCGCAGCGAGTCTTTGACGCTCACGACTTCATACACAGCGTACTGCGAAATGGTGGCCGCGCTGGCAAGAAGTAGCGACTCTGCGCAAGGGAAAGCGGCCTTGTAGGCTATCTCCGATTGTTCGGGGAGTGTGGATGCATCAAGCACCTTCCCGATTTCGTACTTGAGCTTCTGGGTTGCACCTTGGTATGCAAGAACCCATCGATTGAACTCATCCAGGCCTTGCATGATTTCAGTGCTCACCATGGTCTGCGCCAGGTCGATGTGTGTGGACGTGCACGTGAGCCCGCCGACTGATGCCGTTGCCTCTTCGACTTTTGCGGTGATTCGTTCCGTGAGCTTGGTTGACTCCTCGGAAAGTTTTGTCCTGATGGCCGCCACTGCCTCCGCCTCTGAAATGCCGGACTCTGCGGAGCCACCTCCACCACATGCCGCCATCACCACTACGAGCGAAAAAAGTGCTGCTCGGGAACGGGTATTCATGATTGCCGTCTCCTTGACTATTGAATTTTGAAAATAGCACCATGGTACTACGTCAAATTCTGGGCAGTCAGAGTGGCCTGGGGGCTTTATATGGCGTCCTCAATCCCCTCCGCGCGTCTTCAAGAAATGCTGTGGGTGTTTCAGACTTGGCTTCTTTGCCACAATGCCTTGGCCTCCGCTTCCTGGCTGTCAATCCAAGCTCCCAGCGCCTCGGCACTCACCACAAACGGTGCTTTGCGGCTGTTGGTCAGGCGGAAAGCCGGCACGGGCAGTTCGTTGCGCGCGGCCTTCTTCAGCGCTTCTTCGTAGGACAGGCCGAAAAAGCGCTCGCACACCTCCGTCAGCGGAATGACCGGGGTTTTGTAGATGGCCATCAGTGCGAGCGACGTAATCATGCTGTGACCTCCCGCGCGGCCTTCTCTGCTCGCTTGGCCAGCACGCGCGCTTTCAGCCGCTGCGCGTGCTCAATGTCTGCCGCCGCCGCAAGCTCTGCCGCCTCTGACCGAAGACCCTCTGCGATGTGCAGCGCGTCCCCCCGCTGAATCACATGCGCAGCGAGTGCCGCCATGGTGTAGATGACGCCAACGGCAAGCCCCCGGCGGTCTTTGCCGTTGAGTGATGGCGAGCTGTCGAGCTGCTTGAATGCATCACGCAGCAGGTTCTGCACTCCTTCTTCTGGTGAAAACCCCAGCTCGGCATTCAGCCGGATTGAGTGCACCGCATCAATGGCCAGGCCATGGCCGAAGGCGCAACCCCAAACAAAATCCATCGGTTCGGCATTGCTCAAGTCGCGGGGTAGGACTTCCCCAGAGGTGCTGTGCACCTCCAGACCAAGACTGCGCGCCTCCGCATGAATGGCGGCCTTCGTGCGATTGCCTTGGGATGCACAGGCGTTGCGCTTGGCCTTGGGGTTCTTTTGGACGATGGGTGACATGGTTTCGGGCTCCTACGAGAGACACAGAGAACCCACCTTTTGCGTCATCACACGCATAGGGTGGACAGGGTGTTGATGACGTGTCCGTAGCCACGCGCCCAGCCTTGCGGTGAGGGCCACCCCGCCCAAAAACACATGGAGCATGCACGCGAGAAGCGCGCCCACCCTGAATCTGGACAAGACAAAACCCCGCTTTCGGCGGGGGCCTGTACCGCTACGAATTTGGTGTCATCACACACCGGCCCCGTTGCCGGGGTTGCGCGCATTGTGCCCGAAGTAGCCTCTGCGTTCCAGCATCAGTGAATACAAGGCGATGGCCAACAGAACACATAGAACTTGCTGGGGGCGGCGCCATCCGCCAGCAAGGCCACCGGAGGCGCTTTTTCAAGCCCGTTTTCCTGCAGCCACCGCCAATAGCCGCTCCAGTGACTGGTGTTGCGTCATGTCGTCGGCCTGCGCATCTTGTTTCCGCTCACCGAGTGTTGCTTCGGCGGGTCGGCTCGCTTCAGCTCGGCCAGGGTCTGCCGGTCCTGCACGTCCAGCGGTCCACCGGCCAGCATCTTGCGAAACAGACCCACGCCCTCGGGTGTTTTCCAGATTCGGCGGGCTTGCTCGTTCATGTCGTGCTGTCCTTTCGGTCGCACCATCGTACTGCTCCAGCAGCAGTGCAGCCCAGCCGAAGCCAGGCCACACCGTACCGTCAACTGCCCTGGTAGGTCCGGCTCGGCGGCGTCGGGCCAAACCACTGGTTGCCGTACTGCATGCCGGACTGCCGGCCTTGGTTCTGTTGGTTGAACAGGTAGGCTTGGCTCAGGTCGTTGAAAAGGCTTCCAACTGTTGCGCCCACCCTTGCACCAGATGCTTGGTTTGCGTTGGCCTTCAATCCGCTCAATGCTTGTTGCGCAGCTGCACCAGTGTCGATGCCAGATTGCGCGGTGCTGATGAGATTGATTCGGGTCTTTTCGTCGTTGGCTTCCAGCTCGTCGGCAGCAGCCTGAGCAATACCACCGGCTCGCATCAATCCCTCGTTGGTGCGCCGGTCCAGCTCCGCCACGCTGTCCACGTTGACCGATCCGCCCAGCAAACCGGTGCGGGCCAGGCCAAAGCGGTTCAGACGCTCGGCCACGGCCGCTTGGCGGTCCACTTCGCGCTTGTTCAGGTCATAGACTGCATCGCGTTGCTGCTTGTAGAGGGTCTGTCGCGAGTTAGCCGGGTCGCCGGCTTCCCAGTAGGTTTCTTCCACCATTCGAGGCACAGGAACGTTGCCGAACATTCCTTCGCCATCACCAAGCGGCACCATCTTCTCCACCATGCGCGTCTTCTTCACCTGGTTGTTGAAGATCGCGTTGATTTCCGCCTCTGCCGCCTTGATACGCGCCTGACGTTCTTCCTCTTGCCTGCGGGCTTCTGCCCCTGGGTCGCCCCCGCCTCCGCCACACATAGTTACACCCCTTCCATCACAAAGCTGGCTCCGCATCGCGTGAAGCCCATTCGTTGGTACAGCTTCTCAGCCCGGTCATCGCCGGTCGTGACGCCTGGGCGAATCTGCTTGGCGCCTGCCAGCTTGGCCCAGTGCACGAACATCAGGACCAGCTGCTCGGCTGCAATCGACTTGCGCCAGTCGGGATGAACAAACAGGGCCAGGTCATTGGCCACCATGTCATTGCCAAACCAGCTCTGTGTGCACATGCCCACGAGCCCGCCAATCACTTGGCTGCTTTCATCAATGGCCACCACCACGTATTGGCTTCGGTCAATCAGCTCCGTGAGGGTCGCTTTCACTCGCGCCGGGTCGTAGTTCATGCCTGCGAACGTGCTTTCGTTGTGCATCGTTCGCCCCAGCTCAATGATTGCGGGAATGTCTGCCGGTGTCGCCAATCGCATGGCGACGGTCTTGGTACTCGCAAGGCGTGCTTGTGAGTTGGTTGATTCTTGGTCGGTGTGCATGGCGTGTTCTCCTTTTCAAAAAGTGCCATTCAAATTGTTTGGCGGTGTTCCCGTCTCGCCGGACTTTCATCGCGGTGCAAAGTCAGAAGGACCAGTGGGCCGCCGCGTGCGCGGGCTGTTGCAAGCTGAGCATTGAATGCGTCTAGGTCTGCAGCCGTCGCTTGCGTCCCCGGCCGCGTCAATACCGTGGCGCACTGCGCTACAGGCACTCTCCGCACCCCTTCCACTGCACGCAACCGTCGCTCAAGTTCCCGCATCGTTCGCCTCCTTGGCCATCATCGCGGTCCACTCCTCGTAGCTCATGACCTCCGGCACCAGCAGGACAGGGCCGGTCACACCTTCGCGGCGCGCGCGCTCCAGGGCTTCGTCCGGTGTCTCGTTCCGCCCGAATGTCACGACTCCACCAGTCGGCCGGCTGGCCGTGCGGCGACTCTCCAGCGCCATCAGGCGCGTTTTCAGGTTGTCACTCATGCAATCCCCCTTTGTTTGCGTGCGCGGTTTCCAGCGCCTCAATGCGGGCCGTCAGCTCGTCAATCTCGGCCACGCGCGCCAGCGCTCCAATCGCGCTCAGCAGCGAAGCGCCTTGCCCCGGTGCCAGTTCACCGGTCGCCACCGCCTTCAGCACTGCGCGGCCCTGGTCTGTCAGGGTTCCATCCGGCAGGGTCAGCGCCTGGGCGGGTTCGACTGCCCGCAACGGGGCGACGGTCCGCTCCAGCAGCAGCCGGGCCGCTCCTACGTCTCCTCCAAGTGCTTGGGTCAAAAGGGCTTGCAGCAGCCCTGGTACATGCTCGGCAATGGCGGCGCGCATTTCGGCCACCTTGCCCGTGCCAGCGGGTCTCCCTTTCGGGTTGCCGCTCTCACCGGCTTTCCAGCGGCCGGGCCGCTTCTTGGCGGGCGGGGTCATTTGTTTCCTTCCTGTTAAATCAAGGCCGCCTGGTCGGTCTTGTCGGCGCCCTTACCCTGTTTCGGTTCTGGCTTCGTTGCTGGCGCTGGCGTCGGCGCATCGGCAGGCTGGCCATCCTCGTCAGGCAGGTCCGCACAAAACTCGTTGGCCATTTCCGTCAGGGCCGTGACTTTCACCAGCTCGAAACTCAGGTCCGCGTGCTTGTGGTCGGAGTAGTGCTTGATGTAGTCGTAGAGGAAGTCGATATGAAAGGCGAGCGTGCGCAGCCGGCGCGCCAGGGTTTTAACGGGTTGGCTGGTCACCCAGCCCACGGGCTCCATGCCGGCGAAGCGCTCGGCAAAGTGGCGCAGTTGCAGCGGGTGCATCAGCACAGTGCAGGGCTCATCGGCGCCTGGGTCACGCTGGGTCAGCAGCACGGCGGTCCCGTGTTCGTCGGTCACAAGCTCGGCGGTGACTTCGTGGAAGGTTTCTTTGGTGGTGGTGCTCATGGTGTTGCAAGTGGTTCGGTGTAACGCTGGACTGCGCCAGCAGATGGCTTCTCTAGATGGTGTCCGCCAGACGGAACAGAGAGACCCCCAAAAGTGGCCCGCATAGTTCCGGGAGACGGAACAGCAGAGGGCTTACCTGTTCCGGGAGACGGAACTATGGGAGCGCTCCCTGTTCCGCCAGACGGACAAAGGACCGCGTTTTTCAGCGGTGTCGTGCGGCGGTATGCGCCCCGCTCGAAGCTGGCCGCCACGCCATGGTCATAACCTGGGTGCGGGTCGAGGATGCGCCACGTCACGGCGTACCAGCTCGCCTTGTTCGGCCGCTGGCCCTTCACGGTCTCGAAGATGAACCCGGCGGCCAGCAGCTCGTCCTTGGCTCGCTGAATCACGTCGGCAGACTTCCATCCACGGCCGGCCAGATAGGCGCGGCTTGCCAGCAATCGGCCGTTGTTGTCTCGGACGAACTGGCGCGCGAACTCCATCAGCAGTGCACGGGCTGGGTGGCTCAGGCCGGCATAGGCCGGGCAATCAAGCACGGACCACGGCAGCGCGACAAAGCCCCCGCCTTCGCGGCCGGTGTCGCCTTTGCGTCTTCCGTTGCGCCCGTTGGCCATGCGACTGACCTTCAGGCGGCGAACGGATAGGCGGCCAGTACGTCGAGGCCTTTCGGTGTCAGGCGGTACTGTCCGGGCTTGCAGGGCTTGCCGTCGCGGTCGGTGCGCTCGGCCGTCCGCATGTCAATCTCGATGCCCTTGCGGCGAAGCGCCTGGATGACGGCCGGGCCGTTGGATGCGCCGGCGATGCGGTCAATGTCCTCGCGCCAGGTCCAGCGCTCGCCGGCCTGCAGCAGAGCCTGGGCAACGCGCATTTGTCGCGGGCAGAGTTTTACGGGCTTACACTCAACGCGGTGTGCATGGGTCGCGTTCGCTTCGGTGGGCGCGGCTTTTTTCTTGTCCATCACGCCACCCCGAGCACGCGCTTGATGTCAGCAACGGGCCAGGCCAGGCGGCCCATCACTCGGACGGGGCGAATCGGGCCGCTCTCCTTGCAGGCCCACAGCCACAGCGTTTGCGGTGCGCGGTTCAGGTGCGCAGCGGCTTCAGCGGTCGGGATTGCGGCGCGGGTCTCTTGCGCCAGCGGAGTAAGTTGAATGGACTTGTTTGCCATCGCTTTTCCTTTCGGTTATTGCAATGGCTTGATGATTTTTCAGCGCGTCGTTTCCTCCTACGTTATCGGCCATGCCGTACGCTTAACGGCGCTACCGTACGCTTGTCATACGGCTAATCGCTTGTCTGATTGCCTCAAGGTTGGCGGGCTTGGTGTTGCCATTGCTGTCGTAGTAGTCGATTCCATTGGGCAGCACCATTGCAATTTCATGCGGCATATTGCTCCGCCACGCTTCCAGGACTTCGCGTGCTGTGGGTCGCGCCTTTCCCTCACGATGCGCAGCCAACAACAAACGATGTAGAGCAATCGCATAGCCACGGTAACGCTGAGGCTGGGTGACTCTCCATGACGCATCGCCAGTCCCTTGCGCCGCGCTTTGCGGCGTTTGCACGTCAGCGGTTGCAGCTTGAACTTCCTCGGCGATAAAGGGGTACAGGCTTGATGCCCCCACCTCCTGCACCCAGCGAGCCAGCACCTCGCGGGCGAACGTCTGCCGGTCAAAGTCGGCCATTGGGGTGCGCAGCCAGGTCAGGAATCGCCAGTTCTGTTCGTTGTACCGCCAGTTTTCGGCATCGGCATCGGACAAGTTCGAGTCTTGGCCCTCTTTGCGTTGAAGTTCACCCGAAAATAACAGAGACACATGCTCGGTTTTTCTGGGCCATATGCAGTACGGGTGGTCGGCAACTACATCATCCATCTGAGCGACTCGCGCCTTTGCGGTCTGCATTTCCACGCTGACCAGCAGGCCCCTGGGCGCGGTGTCGCCAACCTCTGGTGCATCGGCAAACCATCGGCGTGTGCCATCGTAGGCGCGGCGCATCAGGTCCAGCACAGGCATGGCCTTGCGCAGCGTTGCAGGGTCGTCGGTCGGGGCTTCGCCCACGATTGCCAGGGCGGCTTGTTGCCCGGTGAATTCGGGCACGTAGTCCCAGCAGGTCAGGTCATCACGCATTGCACTCCCTCCAGTGCTTCCTTCATGGGGTGCCCCAGCAGGCGGAGGAAGGGGCTCCGCTTTTCGGTTCGCGGGCCTAGATGGGGCGAAACAGGTTCGGTCTACTCTTTGCGAGCACAGATCGAGTGTCTACTGTGCTCGTTTCGGGAGCCGGAAGAAAGTAGCCGTACCTCGTGCAATGGACCAGCAGTTTCGCAGCAGGCCTGATTCACGCTCAAATCGGAGGTTAGATAGCCCATCGGCTCCCTCGGCGTAGGCCAGCATGATGAGGTCATCGATTAGCACTTTGTCTGATGGCGGCTGTTGTTGAGCAAATTGATGGCAACGCTCTACTGTGTAATCCCGCATCACCTGTGCTTGGTCAGGTAACTCAGCCGATACCGTGATGTGCATCTTTGCGGCTCGTCTGTCTTGTAGCCCATAACGTGTATCAAGTGAGTTGCCTTGAAGTCCGACAAGGTTAGGGTTGGTCGCACATCCTGAGAAAAGGAGCACAGCAGATAAGGCAATGATGAGTTTCATTCAATCACTTTCGTTGACCGTACCGACGCAGGCCAAAAGAAAAGCACTGCACCAAATTCTTCAAAATCTTTACAGCGCCCAGTATCAAGCGACGCGGCGCGCACCAGACCATTCCACCGCCTTACCCTGGGCGGCCAGCTTGTCGGCCTCAATGTCGGCGGCCTTGTTCGCTTCAGCGTAGGTCAGGCCACCGGGCAGCTTTACGGTCTCGCCAATTTTCAGGCCCACCACAGGGGTCCAGATTGCGGCGGCTTCATCCGCACGGGTCGGGAAGTTCATCGTCTTCATGTTCGGTCCTTCGGTTTTCTGTTGCACACTGGTCATACCGCGCCAGGGCTAGGCGGGTATCTCACGGCGGATATAGGCTGCTGAAACGGCATGCGTTCTTCATGCGGACGTTTATGCCGCAGCCTGCGCCAGTTTCATGCGCTTGACCCTGGGGCGTTGCTTGGCATTCTGGCTGGCCTCCCACAAGTCACGCTGAGCCTGCATGGCAAGCCAGTGGCCGGGGGAGGTGCCCAGCGCCTCGTGCAGCCTCAAATCCATGTCCGCAGACACGGCCGCATGGCCGTTCAGCACTCGGGACAGCATGACGCGGCTGATGCCCAGATGGGCAGCAAAATCGGTGACGCTGGTGCTCAAGTCGTCAAGCCAACCCCGGAGCATCTCGCCGGGGTGTGCTGGGTTGTGCATCTTCATGGTGTGCATCCTCAGTGGTAGTCCAGGTAATCCAGCAGCTCCACGTCCTGCCCGACAAAGCGGAACGTCAGTCGCCAGTTGGCTTGCACGGTCACAGCGTGAAAGCCGGCTCGATCTCCGACCAAGGGGTGCAGTCGCCAGGATGGGCGGTTTAGGTCTTGCGGGCCTGCGGCCACGTTCAGTGCGGTCAGCAGTTCGCGCAGGCGGTTGGCGTGGATGGCCTGGATGCCTTTGGCTTTGCCGGTCAGGTAGAACGTTTCCAGCCCTTTGTGTCGGAATGACGTAATCATATTCTGTAAATCATGGCTTTACAAGTTACCGCGATGCCGCCAGCTTGACGGGTGCGGCCTTCGTCTCAAATGTCACCCCGGCCTGTTCCAGAACCCAAGCCTCGATGCGCTCATGGTGCAGGCGCAGCAGGTCCAGGGGACGGCGCTTGTAGTGCTTCTCGGCGGTGGCGCTGGGCTTGTGGCCCTGAATCTGCGCCACCACGCCTGCCGGGATTTCCAGCCACTCGGTCAGGCTGGCAAATGACCGGCGCAGGCCGTGCAGGGTCAGGCCGTCGATGCCCGCCACAGCGCAGGCGCGGGCATGTGGGGTGTTCGGCTTGGTGATGCGGCCGCTGGCGCTGGTCTCCAGTACGTCACCCAGCGGCGCGGCTGTGCCGCGGCGGGCGGCTTTGCGCTCCCTGCGCCGGGCGTTGGCGTCGTCCTGCGCCAGCAGGCGGGTGCTGGAAAACACCCACTGATTGCGGCGGGGCAGGGTGGCCAGCAGTTGCGCAACGTAGGGCGTCAGGGGGATGAGGCGCTCGCCTTCCACCTTGTCACGGATGGTCAGGCCCTTCCATTGGGTGTTCACATCGTCCCATTGCAGGTCCAGCACTTCGCCGGGCCGTGCGCCGGTCAGCAGCATGACCTGCAGCGCGGCGGCAATCACCGGGTTTTGAATCTGGCGCACGGCGGCAAACCATGCGGGCAACTGTTCGCGGGTCAGAACATCGTCCTTCACGCCCTGCTTACCCAGCGCCTCGCGGGTTTTCTTGGTCTTGGCCGGGTTTCGCGGGGGCAGCAGGTCGGCATATTCAGGCCGTTCGGCACACCAGTTCAAGAACACGGTCAGCAGGCGCCACGACAGGCGGGCCGATGATGGGCGGTCCTTGCCTTCCTTGGCGGCCCATGCTTCGATTCGGGCGCTGTCCAGGTCCTTCAATGCCAGCGGCATCAGCGCGGCCAGCGGGCCGGGCTTGGTCAGTTTGTCGGTCATGCCGCGGCGCTTGGATGGTCGGCCACCCGGGTCGGCTTTCTCCAGATGGCTGCGGTAGTGGGCATCGCCCCATAACGGGCGGCGCTCTTCCAGGTAGGTGGTCCACACTTCCTGCACGGTCAGGGAGTCCAGCTTGGCGGCCTCGGCTTCGGCCTTTGCCCGCTGGCGCAGTTCCTCGGCTTGGACCAGCGCCTCGCGCTTGAGTCCGCGTGGGTCCTTGCCTTCGTCAATCAGGCGCTGAAACTCGCGGGCCTTGGCCTGCGCCTCGGGGATGCTCCAGGCGCTCGGGCCGCCAATGGTCAAGCGGATGGTCTTGTCTTGGTAGCGGCCCTGAAAGATGTAAGACGGGGCGCCCGCTGGTGTCGTGCGCAGTCCCAGGCCGGGCGCGGTCGAGTCCCACAGAAAGGCCTGCGCCTTGTCTGCCGGGCACTTGAACCCCGCCACCCTTGCCGCCGTGAAAGCCACCTTCCCCATGCCTGCCCCTGTGCTTACATCGGGCCGATGTAACGGCAGATGTAAGCAAAATCCTGAAAATTTGACCAATTTCGGTCAATGGCTTGAACCCGGTAAAATAGCGCAAGTCATTGATTTACATGGATTCTATCAAGGTAACTCAATGCTGGCAAATGGTTATTTCATGTGATTGTGATTCTGGTTGTCGTGGGTTCGAGTCCCATTAGCCACCCCACCCACTTCTAAGTGGTTGATTTTTAAGTAGTTCTTTTACTCTTGACGGCCTGTCGGTGTCCCGAACAGGTGTCCCGAGTGATCAAAGTTCCCCGACTCAAAGTCAACCGCCACGGCGTTTACTGCATCCGCATCTACTGGCGTGATGCCGCCACCCAGCAACTCAAAGAAGGTCTGTACAGCCTTGGCACTAAAAACGCCAAGGTTGCGCGGGTTTTGGCGCTACAGTTCAACGAGGCTTTTGAACGACAACGCGCCATGACCGATAGACCCGCCTTGCCCAAACTGGACGACCTGCTGCGCAAGTTCGAGCTGGATTTGTCCAAAGGCATCATGAAAGCGGACGGCCCTGAAGATCACGCCCGCATGATGGAGGCCATTAAGGCCTACAAAGAACTTCACGGCACAGCCCCAAGCCTTCAAGAGGCCATGAACATGGGCAGGCCTGCCCCAAGCCTGTCCCAGCCGCCCAAACCGCTGGTAGCCCGTTCCATGGTGCTGTCTGCCGCCTATGACATGTACGTCAAGTGTTGGCGCCGATCCAATATTGACCACCTGTGCCGATTGAATTTTGACCAGGGGCTTTTGCCAGCGGTCTGATCGCTGACTGTGGATAACTATAAGTTCAATCGCTGGTCTGCACCTCCTTTGCTGCGGCTTTTCTGGC
>JAYRQF010000056.1:0-3292 GCA_041910735.1 Limnohabitans sp. | reverse complement strand
TTGGCGCATCCAGTGGAATGTGCCATTGCGACTGGCCATCCCGCTGGGCGCGAGCGAAGTGATGCTGGCCGTGCCCTATGCCGAACCGCAGGGTTTTTCGGTGGGCAGCGCGCGCCTGGGGTCGATGGACATGGTCGATTCCGCCTGGCTGGAGCGCAACCTGGTCCACCTGGAGTTGCCACGGTTCATGGCGGTGGTGGCTTTCCTGCTGGCGCTGCTGTCGTTCCAGTTTGCCTGGTCGCGGCCGCAGGAGCCGATCTTCCGGTTGCTGGGGGCCAACGCGCTGGTCTGGACAGTCTCGTGCATCCAGTTTGCCTTCGACACCACCGGGCAGGACCAGTTGTCTGTCTGGTACGGCTCGGTCGTGGACTCTTCCATTACCTGGACCGTGGTGCTGGGGGTCCTGTTCGCCTTGAAATACGAGCGGGTATCCGCCCCGCGCTTTGAGCTGCTGCTGGTGAGCTATGCGGCGGTGTCGACGGTGTTCACCCTGCCGATCTGGGACTGGCAGAAAAATGCCTTGCTGGCCCAGCAGTACCTCAATGTGGTCGTTTTCATGTCCGGGATCTTTCTGTTGGGGCGGCATGTGCTCAAGCACCCCAGGCGGGAGGGCGTGGCCCTGAGTGTCGCCTTGTGCATCCTGATCGCGCTGGGTTTGCACACGCTGTTGAACCTGACCAACCAGACCAACCCCGACAGCTTCTACTCCTTCCCCCTGGGCACCCTGGTGCTGTACCTCACGTTCACCTATGTGATGGGGCGACGCACGGTCATGGCACTGGAAACCTCGGAACGCCACGAGCAGGTGCTGCGGGAGCGGCTGGAGGAACAGGAGCAGCATCTGGCCGAACAGCACGCGCTGCTGCAGAAGCTGGAGGTGGACCGGCGGCTGGCGACGCAGCACGAGACCATCATGCAGGACCTGCACGACCGGCTGGGCAGCAACCTGACCAGCGCGCTGCTGCAGGCGCGCACGGGTGCGCTGTCCTCCGACGAGACGGTGTTGCTGCTGCAGGACCTGACGGAAGAGCTGCGGCACATCGCCCGTTCCCGGGCGCAGGAGCCCGTGCGCAGCCTCAATCAGATCCTGGCCGAGTTGCGCCAGCGGGTGCAGCACCGGCTGGCGCACGCCGGCATTGCGCTGGAATGGGACGTTGATCCCGCGCTGCCGGCGCCGACAGGCCGGGAAGCCACGCAGCACCTGCGCGCCATGCTCAGCGAGGCGGTGGGCAATGCCCTCCGCCATGCACAACCCAGCCGGATCCGGCTGTCCGCCCGGGTCCGGGGGGCGGAAGTGGTGATCGCATTGAGCGACAACGGCAAGGGCTTCGACCCCACGACCGTCGTCCCCGGGCTGGGTCTTCCCGGCCTGCGGCGCAGGGCCGACAGCATGGGCGCCGTGCTCACGCTGCACGCCGCACCAGGGCAGGGCTGCGAGCTCGTCATCACGTTGCCTGCAGCCAACGCCTGATTGGCCCAAGGCCTCCAAAAAACGCGGGCAAATCAACGCGGTGACGCTTTGTCATCTGTTTGGCGGACTGACATTCGAACCAAAGACCTCCACGATCAGTGTGTTTGTTACCAAAAGTACCCGAATTGAACCGGGTGCCAGCCACCACTTTTCCAAGGAGTTGTCCCCGTGAACCACGTCTACCGAGTCGTCTGGAATGCCTGTACCGCCACATTTCAAGTGGTCTCGGAGATCGCCAAGGGTGACGGCAGGAGCCAGGGTGGCAAGACCTCGCAAGGCGGCGCCCGATATGCAGCCGAGCCACGGCTGGGTGCCGCTGCGCTGGCGGTGGCCCTGGTTCTGCTTGGCTTGAGCCAGCCCACGCTGGCGGGCCCCGAAGGGGGCTCGGTGGCGCGGGGCGATGCGAGCATCAGCCAGAGCGGCACGGCCACGACGATCAACCAGGGCAGCGACCGGGCGGTCATCAACTGGAGCCGCTTCTCGGTGGGCAAAGACGAGTCGGTGCGCTTCAACCAGCCCAGCAACACCTCTGCCACGCTCAACCGGGTGACCGGAGCCGAACGCAGCGAGATCCTGGGCAGCATGAGCGCCAATGGCCACGTGTTCCTGATCAACCCCAACGGGGTGCTGGTGGGCGCAGGGGCGCAGGTCAACGTCGGGGGCTTCATTGCCTCGACGCTGGACATGAACGACGACGACTTCATGTCCGGCAAGATCAACCTCAACGGCGAGAGCACGGCGGCGGTGACCAACGAGGGCGAGATCAACGCGGCCGAAGGCGGCACGGTGGTGCTGGTGGCGCCGGAAGTGAACAACTCCGGGACGATCTCTGCGGCACAGGGCAGCGTGGTGCTGGCAGGCACCAGCAGCCTCAAGCAGGGGGCGACGACGCCAGCAGCGCCGACCACTGCAGCGGCGCCGGTTCCCTCGCCAACCCCCGCGGTGGCCGTGGCCAGCCCGGCCCCGGCGGCCTCGGCACCAACCCAAGCGCCAACCCCCACGGCCAGCCCGGCGCCGGTCGCCACGTCCGCGCCTGTCGCGCCCACGACCACGGTTGCCACGGTAGCGGTTGCTCCGGCGCCGGCCCCTGCCCAGATCGCCAGCGGCGGCGGCAACACGGCCGACGCCTTCACCGTGCGGCTGCAGGACGGCAGCAACATCGCTTTCACGATCGACAAAGGCGCGGTCAACGCGATGGTCAACAACGGCGGCCTGATCAAGGCCCCCGGCGGTCAGGTCATCCTCACGGCCAAAGGCCGGGACGAACTGAGCAAGGCCACGGTCAACCACAGCGGGGTGATCGAAGCGCAGACCACCACCACCCGCAACGGTGTGGTGGAGCTGCTGGCGGACATGAAGGTCGGCACCGTGAACTTGAGCGGCAGCATCAATGCGGCGGCGGTGGCGCCTGTGCCGAGCCCGGCGCCCGCGCCGACGAGCGTGTCAGCCGCAGCGCCAACAGCGCCCACGCTGCGCGGAGGCTTCGTGGAGACCAGTGCGGCGAAGGTGAACGTGGCCGACGGCGCACGCGTGACCACGGCCGGGCAGATCGATGCGGGCATCAAGACGGGTACCTGGCTGATCGATCCCAACGACTACACCATTGCGGGCAGCGGCGGCAACATCAGTGGCACCACGCTGGGCGCCAACCTGGCGAACACCGACGTGACCATTAACACTGCCACCCAGGGCACGGCTGGCGGAAACGGGGACATCTTCGTCAACGACACGGTGAGTTGGAGCGCCAACAAGCTGACGCTCAGCGCCGAGCGCGACGTGTTCATCAACCAGACGATGAACGCCAGCGGCAGCGCCAGCCTG
>JAYRQF010000055.1:0-18499 GCA_041910735.1 Limnohabitans sp. | reverse complement strand
GTAGATGGTGGACTTGAGGGCCATGTGGAGTTTCTTCGGTCTTTTGCTTCTGTCATGCCGGACTTGATCCGGCATCCATGGCAAAAAAGATGGACCCCGGATCAGGTCCGGGGTGACAGACAAAAGGCGAGGGCAAGCGCGCTCAGACGCGGCGCGCCAGCTCGGCGGCCTTGCCCACGTAGGTGGCGGGCGTCATGGCCAGCAGGCGGTCCTTGTCGGCCTGCGGGATCTCCAGGCTGCGGATCAGCTGGTGCAGGTCGGCCGCGGTCACGGTCTTGCCACGCGTGACTTCCTTGAGCTTCTCGTAGGCGCCCTGCACGCCGTAGCGGCGCATCACGGTCTGGATGGGCTCGGCCAGCACTTCCCACGAAGCATCGAGGTCGGCGGCCAGTGCTTCTTCGTTGAGTTCGAGCTTGTTCAGGCCGGTCATGAGCGAAGCGTAGGCCAGCGCGGTGTAGCCCAGGCCCACGCCGATGTTGCGCAGCACGGTCGAATCGGTCAGGTCGCGCTGCCAGCGGGAGATCGGCAGCTTTTCGCTCAGGTGCTTGAGCACCGCATTGGCCAGGCCCAGATTGCCTTCGGCATTCTCGAAGTCGATCGGGTTGACTTTGTGCGGCATGGTCGACGAGCCGATCTCGCCAGCCTTGAGCTTTTGCTTGAAGTAACCCAAGCTCACATAGCCCCAGATGTCGCGCGCCAGATCGATCAGGATGGTGTTGGCGCGGGCGGTGGCATCGAACAGTTCGGCCATGTAGTCGTGTGGCTCGATCTGGATGCTGAAGGGCTGGAAGGTCAGGCCCAGGCCCCAAGCGGTGCTCTGGGTTTCACCCAGTTCGGGTGTTTCCACGACCTTGCGGGCAAAAGCTTCCCAGTCGAAGTCGGGCCAGGCCGACAGGTGGGCGTTGTAGTTGCCCACGGCGCCGTTCATCTTGCCCATGAGCTTCACTTGAGCGATCTTGTCGCGGCAGCCCGACAGGCGCACCACCACGTTGGCCAGCTCCTTGCCCACGGTGGTGGGGCTGGCGGTCTGGCCGTGGGTGCGGCTGAGCATGGGCACGTCGGCAAAAGTGTGGGCCATCTCGCGCAGCCTGGCGATGATGCCGTCCAGGCCGGGCAGCATGACCTCGGCACGCGCATGCTTGATCTGCAGGGCGTGGCTGGTGTTGTTGATGTCTTCGCTGGTGCAGGCAAAGTGGACGAACTCGGCGTTCTTTTCCAGCTCGGGACGGTCCTTGAACTTGGACTTGATCCAGTATTCGACGGCCTTGACGTCGTGGTTGGTGGTTTTCTCGAACTCCTTGATGGCCACGCCGTCGGCCTCACTGAAGTTCTTGACCAGACCGGTCAGGTAAGCGCGGGCGCCGGGCGACAAAGGCTTGAACTCGTCAAAACCGGCGTCCGACAGGGCGATGAACCAGGCGATTTCGACCTGCACACGGCGGTGCATGTAACCCAGTTCACTGACCAGAGGGCGCAGGGCGTTGAGTTTGCTGGCGTAACGGCCGTCCAGCGGCGAGAGGGCGGAAATCGGGCTGAAGTTCATCCCCCGATTGTAGGCGGGGCGGGTTTTCCCGGACCCGTCCAGCGTTCGCCGGCAGCCTGCCCCTGCGATCGCAGGAAGCCTGCCTCTAAAATCGCCGCCAGTTGTAGCAATAGACGGTTCATCCATGAAACTCATCGGTTCCCTCACCAGCCCTTACGTCTGCAAAGTCCGCATCGTGCTGGCCGAGAAAAAACTGGATTACCAGTTCGTCACCGAAGATGTCTGGTCTGCCGAGACGCGCATTGCAGAGTCCAACCCGCTGGGCAAGGTGCCCTGCCTGATCATGGAAGGCCATGAGGCGGTGTTCGACTCGCGTGTGATCGTGGAGTATCTGGACACGCTCTCGCCCGTGGGCAAGCTGATCCCCACCGGTGGGCGCGAGCGCGCCGAAGTCAAGACCTGGGAAGCGCTGGCCGATGGCGTGCTGGACGCCGCGCTGCTGGCACGCATGGAAAGCATCTGGACCGGCCGCGCCGAGGGCGAGCGCAGCCAGGCCTGGATCGACCGTCAGCTGGCCAAGATCGGGCACGCGCTGCAGGCCATGGACCGGGGCCTGGCCGACAAGCCCTTTTGCTCGGGCATCCACATGAGCCTGTCGGACATCGCCGTGGGCTGCGCCCTGGGTTATCTGGATTTCCGCTTCCCGCAGATCGACTGGCGCACGCCCCACCCCAACCTGCACAGGCTTTTTGACAAACTGATGCAGCGCCAGAGCTTCATCGACTGCATGCCGCGGGCCTGAACGGCACCCGGTAAAAAGGCCCCTGCGGGGCCTTTTTCATTTGTAGAAGGCTTCGACCTTGCCCTTGAGCTTGAGCATCAGGGGGTTGCCCTTGCGGTCCACCGTCTTGCCGGCCGGCACCTTGATCCAGCCCTCGCTGACGCAGTACTCCTCGACATCGGCACGCTCTTTGCCGTTGAAGCGGATGCCGATGTCATGCTCGAAGATCGCCGCGACAAAATACGGGCTGCAGGGGTCAATCGACAGGTGATCGGGCAGTTCGGGGCGGGTGGTGTCGGTCATGGTTCAGTGTGAGAAACAAACCCCGGATTGTCGTTGAAACAGTGTGCAGCAGGCAGCACGCCGGGTCAGAACCGGGCCGTCATGCCGAGTTGCAAGGCTCGCCCCCACAACTGGCTATAAACGGTATTGGCACCGTACACCTGAAAGGCCGTCTGCGCGAACGACAGGGGTGCTTTGGCATTGAACAGGTTGGAGACGCCCAGGCGCCCGTCCACCCTGGAGTTGAACTGGTGGCGCAACGTCCAGTCCACCGTGGTGAAGGCGGACACCCGGCGATCTGCGATCGTTTCAGACTTCAGGGAGTCCAGATTCAGGGCCTGCACCGGCGCATCCGTGTAGCCCGAGGTGTGGTTGAAGACCAGATGGCTGTCCCAGTCGCTTCTGGTCAGGCTCAGCACCAGACGCCCCCGAAACCTTGGAACGACCGTGTCGGTGCTGCTGCTGTACTGCCCCAGGTCAGAGGTGAACGGATCGCTGTTGAGCATGCGTTGCCGCGACTGCAGCATGTAAGTGCCCTGACCCGACACCTGGATCCGGCCCCAGTCGGTCGGTACACGCCACTGGACCTCCACATCCAGTCCGCTTTTCTCCAGATCGCCTTGGTTGACCATGGGCAAATACAGCGCGAGCTTGCCACTGGGGTCCAACCTGAAATAGGAGGCATTGAGCGCGCCTTGAACGACGCCAGTCTCAGAGACATAGCGGATCTGGTCAGAGACTTTCACCCGCCAGTAATCCAGGCTCAGGCGCAAGTTGGCATGCGGTGTAAATGCCATGCCCAATGTCGTTTGGTGCGACTTTTCGGGTTTCAGGTTGGGGTCGCCGTTGCCGTAAGCCACCACCGGGCTGAAGGCATCGCAGGTGCCACTGGCTCCGCCGGATGTTTTCAGGGATTGCGCCATAGCGATCAGCTCAGAAGTGCATCCTTTCGGCAAACCGGTTTGCGCAAACGCAAAGCCGTTGCCCATCACCTGCGTCTGGCCGACAGTGGGCGCGCGAAAACCGGTGCCGATGGCGCCGCGCAAGGCCCATTGCGGGGTGACTGCCCAACGGGTGCTGACCTTGCCGTTGGTCGTTTCGCCCACATCGCTGTAGCGGTCATGGCGTACACCTGTGTTGACATCCCAGGTGGATGTCAACGGCATTTGCAGTTCGGCGTAGCCCGCCGCCACCGACCGGCTGGCCTGGAAGCTGGGTTGCCCCGTGGATGTGTTGACGGTTTTTGAAAAATCTGTCGATTCGCGTCGGGCATCCAGCCCCAGGCCCAAGGACACATCTTTGCCTTCCCTTTCCAGCAGGGGCCGTGATGCACGCCATTCCAGAGCATCGAGTTGTGTGGTGCCCCTGTCCATTTCGACAAACTGGCCTCGCAGCGTCTGAAGTGCCGGGGTCAGCGGATTGGTCGCATTCAGGGGCGACAGCAACTGTTCAACGGGAATGCTGCCCAGGCCAGCGTAACTCACCGTCTCAAACGACCTGGAGGCTTGCGCCTGGGACCGGTAAGCCTGCAGGCGGTAATCCCAGTCTTGCCACACGCCCTTGAAGCCGGCGACCAAGCTCCAGTTTTGCTGTGTCCGCTTCGCCTGCAACAAAGGCAAATCGGGACGCCAGAGGATTTTTGTGCCGGCCGGGTCAAAGCCAAGGGTCACGGCCTGCACATGGTCGAAGTCAGTCGGGTTGGCCGACACCGCTGGGCTCCATGTCGGCCACTGTCGGGTGGCAGACAGATCGGCGTGTTGACCGAACACCAGGTCCGTGAAGAAGCTTGCATCCTCCAAAACAGCAAACTCGGCCCTGGCGTGCAAACGACGGCTGTCCTGGGCCGGATACAGGTCGGCTTGTGCATATTGGTTGTATTTGCACGCGGGCTGCCCCCACACCGGCACGCTGCCTGCGGCGCACACCCCGCCCCGGTACAGGGCGTTGGCGGTGCCATTGGCGCGCGAGGAAAAGGTCCCGGGCGTGGTGCTGTCTGTGACCCACGAGCCGTCAGTGGCATAGCGCTGCCCCTGGTGTGTGAATTGGTATTGGCCCTGTGCGTACTCAGGACGACTCGCCCCCGGGAGAGCCTCCCGGCTGAACATTTCTGCCGCCATCAGCAGGCTGTAGCCATCTCTGGACATATTGCCCCGGCCCCAGCCAAGGCTGGTGAGCAGACCTTGCCCCACATTTCCCCGAGGCTGTGTGTGGTCAACACTGATCTCCAGTCCCTTGCGCTCACTGCGCATGATGATGTTCACAACACCGGCAATCGCATCTGTTCCATACAGGGATGAGGCACCATCGCTGAGCACTTCGATACGCTCTACGTCCACCAGAGGCAAGGTGTTGAGGTCATAGCCCGAACGCTCTGGCCCCGCAATGGTTTGTCGGCCAAAAGGGGACAGACGGCGACCATTGATCAGCACCAGCGTGGCGTTGGGGATCCCGTGTAAAACCGCATTGGTATAGCCACTCCCCACGATTTCCGTTTGAGCCAAATCCGCAAAATTGGCCATCATCGGAAGACTCTGTATCGCCTCCGTGACGGTTTTGACCCCCGCCCGACGCAACTCTTCACGGGTCATGGAGACCACAGGCAAGGCCTGCGTCTGCTCTTTGCGGATGATGGACGAACCGGTGATCTCCACCCTGTCGAACTGGCGGTAAGGCAAGGCCGGGGCGGTCACAGTGACGGCACCCGCGCTCTCTGTGCCAGGCGGCAAGGCAGACCTGTCGGATTGCGCCCAGACCAGCGATCCCTGCAACAGGGCAAGACAGACCGTGCCGCGTGGCAGCAGCGTCTGGAGACAAGGCAATCGGAGAGGATGCATTCTTGGCCTTTCTGGCCACCAGCAGATGGTGACCAACGAATATGGCAAGAATACTATTGTTTTATTTGAATTACCTGAAAGGGGTCTATTGGTGGATTCATGGCATCAATCCATCACCGCCCGCCACAGCGCCAGCACCGCATCACGCCGGGCCTGAAGCTGCGCCACCGGCAGGGCGGTCGGGTCTTCGTTCAGGCGCGCCCGGTGTTGCAGGCGGCGCATTTCGCGGTAGGCGTCGGCGGCGGCGCTGCCCATGCCGGGTGGCAGCAGGCCCGCGCTTTCGGCGCGGTGCAGCAGGGCGATGTTGCCCACGTTGTCGGCCAGCGCCGGGTGCGCCGCGGTGTGGGTGAGCACCAGGTACTGCACCACAAATTCCACGTCAACCATGCCGCCAGGGCTGTGCTTGAGGTCGAAACGGCCTTCGGGCACAGGGTGGGCTTCGCGCACTTTGCCCCGCATGGCGACGATTTCGGCCTTCAGGCTGGCGGCGTCGCGCGGCGCGCAGATGACGGCATGGCGCACCGCATCGAACGCGGGCTGCAGGCTGTCCAGCCCCATGACGAAGCGCGCCCGTGTCATGGCCTGGTGTTCCCAGGTCCAGGCGGTGTTGCTGCCACGCTGCTGCTGGTAGTCGGCGTAGGCCTCAAAACGCGTGACCAGCAGGCCCGAATTGCCGTTGGGCCGCAGCGCGGTGTCGATCTCGTACAGATCGCCTTCACCGGTCTTCACGGTCATCCAGTTGATCAGCTTGCGTACATAGGCGGCATAGACCTCCTGCGCGCGGTCGTCTTCGTCGTCGTAGACGAACACGATGTCCAGGTCGCTGCCGTAGCCCAGCTCCTTGCCGCCCAGCTTGCCGTAGCCGATGACGGCAAAACGCGGTTCGTCGCGGTGGCGGTTTTTCAGGCGGTCCCAGCACCAGCGGGCGGTCACGCGCAGCACGGCATCGGCCAGCGCGCTCAGGTCGTCGGCCACCTGCTCCACCGTGAGCACGCCCTCCACATCGCGCGCCAGCGTGCGGAACTGCTCGGCGTGGTGGGCGCGGCGCAGCAGGTCCAGCAGGCTTTCCTCGTCGTCTTCACCGGTGCGCTGCAGCGAGGCGCGGCGTGCTTCGAGTTCGGCCTCGAATTCGGCGGGGTCGAAGCGGCTGTTGAAGAGGTTGCCGCCGGCCAGCTCGTCGATCACACCCGGGTGTTTGACCAGGTAACGGGCCGGCCAACGCGCCGCCCCCAGCAGGCGCAACAGGCGCTCATGGATGGCGGGGCGCTCCAAAAGCAGCGACAGGTAAATCTCGCGGCGCAGCAGCGGCTCGATCCAGTCGGCCATGCGCAACACGGCGTCTTCGTTGAAGCGCTCTTCGGACAGCCATTGCGCGGTGCGCTGCAACAGGCGCAGCAGGCGCCCGCGCGCGTCTTCGCGCAGGGCATGCACGCGCGGGTTGTCGTTCCACTCCATCAGGCGTTGGCGCACCGCCTGCGGAAACTCGGCCAGCACGGCCTCGAGTTCGGCGTGCTCGCGGCCATTCCTGCCACCGTTCTTGCCGTTGCAGCCCTTGCATTCGCGGTCACCGCCGAGCAGGGTGTCGAACTCCTGCGCAACCAGTTCACGGTGCGTGTCCAGCGTGGTCAGGAAGCTGCACACGTCCGCATGCCCCAGCGTCTGCGCAATCCAGTCCAGATCGCCGTCGTGGGTGGGCAGCACATGGGTCTGCTGGTCATCCAGGTACTGGATGCGGTGTTCGACGCGGCGCAAAAACACATACGCCGCAGCGAGCGCATCGGCCGTGGCCTGCGGCATCAGGCCGGCCCTGGCCACGCGCTGCAGCGCGTCCAGCGTGGGACGGGTGCGCAACTCCGGAAACTGGCCGCCGCGCACCACCTGCAGCAGCTGCACGGTGAATTCGATTTCGCGGATACCGCCGCGCGAGAGCTTGACGTCATTGGCCCGCTCGGGGTGGCCGGCGCTGCGCTTGCTGGCGTGGTCGCGGATCTGCTGGTGCAACACCCGCAGCGACTCGAACACGTTGTAGTCCAGATAACGGCGAAACACAAAAGGCAGCACCACGCCGCGCAGCTGCTGGGCCGAGCCATTGAGGACTGCGCTGCGCGGGGCCACCACACGGCTCTTCATCCAGGCAAAGCGTTCCCATTCGCGGCCCTGCACCAGCAGGTACTCCTCCAAAGCACCCAGCGAGACCACGCTGGGGCCAGAGTTGCCGTTGGGCCGCAGGGCCAGATCGACGCGGAACACAAAGCCGTGTTCGGTGGTGTCCCCTATCAGCGCGTACATGCGCTTGACGCCGCGGGCAAAGTATTCCTGGTTGGAAATGCGGCCACGGCCCTCGGCATTGCCCGCCGTTTCACCGTCCTCGTCGTACACATAGATCAGATCGATGTCGCTGGACACATTGAGCTCGCGCGCCCCCAGCTTGCCCATGCCGATGATCCACAGCTCGGCGCGCTGACCACCCGGGGTGGTCGGCATGCCGTGCAGCGCGTCCAGATCCATCTGCACCTGCTGCCAGGCGGCATCCAGCGTCACTTCAGCCAGCCAGGTCATGGCCCGGGTGACGGTGTCCAGTGGCGCCTGTTGTTCGGTGTCCAGATGCACCAGGCGCTCCAGCGTCAGCTGGCGCAATACGCGCAAGGCGGCGTCGATCGCCAGCCCGCGCGCGCGCAAGGCGGTCAGGGCTTCGGTCAGCGTTTCACGGGTCGGTCCGCCGGCAGGCAGCAAGGGCAGGAGATCCGCATAACGGCGCCGCAGCCGTTGTACAAATCGCGAATGTGATGCAAGGTCCGGATTGGAAGGGGAAACTGTCAAATCCTGCACGTTACGCTGCTCGCTGCCGGTCATAATTCCGCTGGTTTTCTGATTCAAACACAGGCCTGTCGGTGCCCACTTCTCCCCAACCCGTATATTGGCTGACGCGGCTGTCGCGCGCGGTGGCCTGGCTGGCACTGGCCATGGGCCTGTGCATTGGCCTGGGATGGGCCGCCCTTCATTTGTGGATTGTGCCGCGAATCGGTGATTTCCGTCCTGCACTGGAGCGGCTGGCCACACGCACCATGGGCATGCCCGTCCGCATCGGTGCGCTGCAGGCCGAATCCACCGGATGGGCACCATCGTTTGAGCTGCGCGAGATCCGGCTGCTGGACGCGCAAGGCCGCCCCGCACTGAGCCTGCCACGCGTGGTGGTGGCCATCAGCGTGCGCTCGGTACTGCACCTGGGCCTGGAGCAGCTGGTGCTGGAGCGCCCCGAGCTGGACGTGCGCCACACCGCCAGCGGCCAGTGGCTGGTGGCCGGCCTTGCACTGGGCACCCCCGGCAGCGAAAACAGTGCCGCTGCCGACTGGCTGTTTGGCCAGCGCGAGGTGGTGGTGCGCGGCGGCACCGTGCGCTGGACTTCGGAGCGCGCCTTCCAGAGCGCGGAACAGGACGCCAGCCACGACCCGCAGAGCGCGCCGGCCCTGACGCTGACCGATGTGGACATCGTGCTGCGCAACCCGCTGCGCCAGCACACCCTGCGCATCGACGCCACCCCGCCGGCCGCATGGGGCGAGCGCTTTGTGCTGATGGGGCACTTCCACCGCGGCCTGCTGTCCACCCACCCGGGGCATTTCAGGGACTGGAACGGCCAGGCTTTTGCCTGGTTCCCGCAGGTGGATGTCTCGCAGCTGCGCCAGCATGTGCGCCTTGGCGCCGACCTGCTGTCGGGTCAGGGGCGGCTGCGGCTGTGGTCGGACATTGCGCGCGGCGAATGGGCCAGCGGCACGGCCGACATGGACCTGCGCGATGTCCGCCTGCGCCTGGCACCCGAGCTGGAGCCGCTGGGCTTTCACCAGATTTCCGGGCGGGTGTCGGGTCGCCACGGGGAAGACGGCTGGTCGGTGGCCACGCAGCAGCTCGCCTTTGTCAGCGACCAGGGACTGACCTGGCCGGGTGGCAATGTCTCGGCCCGGTACAGCCATGCGCAGGGTCGACAGAGTGCCAAAGGCCAGGTGCAGGGCGAACAGCTGGACCTGCAGGCCCTGCGCGATGTCGCCCTGCGCCTGCCCCTGCCCGAGCGCTGGCATGCGCAGCTGGCGCGCCATGCGGTGGCCGGGCAGGTGCGCCAGCTGAGCCTGCAGTGGGAAGGCCCCCCCGAAGACATGCCGCAGTACCAGGGCCAGATCGAGGTGGACGCCCTGCATGTCCAGACCGTGCCGGGCACCGGTGCGCGCGGCCCCGGCGTTCAGGGAGCGCAACTGAGCGCGCAGTTCAGCCAGCAGGGTGGCCAGCTGCAGCTGGGCCTGCCCGAGGGTGGCAGTCTGACTTGGCCGGGCCTGCTCGAAGAAGACACCCTCGCCATGCAACAGCTGCAGGGTGAGCTGCGCTGGCAACTGCGCGAACGCCAGATCAGCTCGGCGCAATGGAAAGCCCGCCTGGCCAACGAAGACCTGCAGGGCCAGGTGCAGGGCCAGTGGCAACCCGGCGGTGACGGCCCCGGCCTGCTTGACCTTCAGGCGCAGGTGGCCCATGCCGAAGCCCGCCAGATCCACCGCTACCTGCCTTTGGAGCTGCCCGCCGAAGTGCGTCACTATGTGCGCGACAGCGTGCGCAAGGGCAGCGTGAACAAGCTGCAGATACGCATCAAGGGCGACCTGGCCAAAGTGCCGATGGCCCACCCGCGCGACGGCGAATTCCGTTTCTCCGGGCACCTGCAGGGGGTGGAGATGGCCTATGTACCGCCCGCACTGCTGCCAGCAGGCAGCCTGCCCTGGCCGGTGCTGCAGGAGGTGCAGGGCGATCTGGTGTTCGAGCGCCAGGGCATGAAGCTGAGCGGCGCCAGCGCCCGCTTTGGCGAAGGCAAACAGGCCCTGCAGATCAGCCAGCTGCGCGCGGGCATTCCCGACCTGGGGCGCGACCCGCAACTGGAAGTGCAGGCCGAACTCAGGGGACCGGCGCAGCAGCTGCTGCGCACCCTGCAGCAGTCGCCGGTGGACGCCATGCTCTCGGGTGCGCTGGCGCAAGCCACGGCCAGCGGCAACCTGCAGGGCAAACTGCGCCTGACCATTCCCCTGCTGCACAGCCAGGACACCAAAGTGCAGGGCAGCGTGTCGCTGGCCGGCAACGATGTGCAGATCACCCCCCAGGTGCCGCTGCTGGGCAAGGCCCAGGGCACGGTGCAGTTCACCGATGCGGGCTTCAGCCTGCAGGGCGTGCAAACCCAGTTGCTGGGCGGCACCAGCCGGCTCGACGGCGGCCTGCGCGCAGGCGCTGTGCCGGCCGGCGAGCCCCGCCTGCTGATCCGCGCCCAGGGCCAGATCACCGCCGACGGCCTGCGCGCCGCGCGCAACCTGCAGCCGTTGGACACGCTGGCGCGGCATGCAAGAGGGCAGACGAGCTACAGCGCCACGCTGGGCTGGCGCGGCGATCACCCCGAGCTGGGCGTGCGCAGCAGCCTGGAAGGACTGGAGCTCATCCTGCCGGCGCCGCTGGGCAAGCGGGCCGCGCAAGCCCTGCCGCTGAGTGTCAGCACCCGGGTGCTGTCCACTTCGGCCAGCAACCCGCGCGACCAGCTGCAGATCGACATCGGCCAGACCGCCTCGGCCATCTGGGTGCGCGACCTTTCCGGCCCGACACCCCGCGCCATCCGCGGCAATCTGGCGATCGGCAGCCGCACCGGCGGTGCCAGTTCGATGCCCGAACAGGGTGTGGCGGCCGTCGTGCGCCTGGACGAGCTGCCGCTCGACGCCTGGGAAGCCGTGCTGCCCGCTGCCACTGCGGGCCATGCCGACGACGGCGATGACGACGCCTGGCGCAGCTACCTGCCCAACCGCCTGGGCCTGCAGGCCGGCACACTGACCACCGGCGGACGCACCCTGCACGACGTGGTGGCCGGCATCACCCGCGAAGGCAGCACATGGCGCGCCAACATCGACGCGCGCGAACTCAGCGGCCATGCCCAGTATGTGCAGCCCGGACGGCAACAGGCCGGTCGCCTGTTTGCCCGGCTGGCGCGACTGAACCTGCCGCCCTCGGCCGTGAGCGAGGTCGAGTCCATGATGGAAGCACCACCCACCAGCATGCCGGCACTGGACATCCAGATCGAAGACTTGGTGCTGCGTGGCAAGGCGCTGGGCAAGGTCGAGATCGAGGCCACCAACCAGGATGCCCGAGCCCCGCGCAGCGGCGCCCGTGAATGGCAGCTGCAGAAATTCAATGTCACTGTGCCCGAAGCCAGCCTGCGCGCGTCCGGCCGCTGGGCTGCGCCCGTCGACAACCGGCCGCGCCGCACCGAAATGAATTTCCGGCTCGACGTGCAGGATGCAGGCGCCCTGCTCACACGCCTGGGCACCCCCGGTGCATTGCGCGCAGGTGCCGGCCAGGTGGAGGGGCAGATCGGCTGGAACGGCTCGCCACTGGCGCTGCACTACCCCACGATGCAGGGCCAGTTCCAGGTGAAGATGGGCCGCGGCCAGTTCCTCAAGGCCGATCCGGGCGCCGCCAAGCTGCTGGGCGTGCTCAGCCTGCAGGCCCTGCCGCGCCGCCTGCTGCTCGACTTCCGCGACGTGTTCTACGAAGGCTTTGCTTTTGATACGGTGCAGGGCGATGTGCAGATCCGCGACGGCATCGCTTCGACACACAACCTGCATATCGAAGGCGTCACCGCCGTGGTCAAGATGGAAGGCTCGGCCGACATCGCCCATGAAACCCAGCAGCTCAAGGTGCTGATCCTGCCGCAGCTCAACGCCGGCGGCGCATCGGTGGTGGCGGGTCTGGCCATCAACCCGCTGGTGGGTCTGACCTCTTACCTGGCCCAGTGGCTGCTCACCTCGCCGCTGTCGCGGGCGGCAGTGCAGGAGTTCAGCATCGACGGCAGCTGGAGCGATCCACGCGTGACCCGGGTGGAACTGCCCCTGTCGGGCAACAGCACGGCCCCCACCCGTTGACCATGACGGCCTCGCTATCCACCAGATCCGCACGCTGGCAAAAGCGTCTGCAGCGCTGGCGCCGCACGCTGGACGATCTGCTGCCCTGGCGCGCAGGGCGCCTGTCATTGTGGCTGGCCCTGATCGCACTGGTGCTGGCCCTGCTGGCGACACTGGTGTGGCTGGCCGGGCGCTACGAGGCCAGCCAGGTGCAGGCCGAACTCGAGCGCGACACCCAGGACGCTGTCAGCGACCTGCGCACCGAACTGGCCCGCGACGTGCAGGCCCTGCAGGGTCTGCAGGCGACAGCCACCAACGACCGGGCCCGCCAGGACGCGCTGTTGGCCCTGCTGCGCGACAAGCGCGAATGGCTGCGGGTGGAACGACGCAGCCCCCAGTGGCAGCTGCTGGACGCCGAAGACTCGCCGCTGCGCGCCCCCGCCTACGGCCGCACCCCGCGCAGCGAATCGCTCAATGAAATGATGCGTTCGTGCCTGCGCGCGCGCCAGTTCAACGGCCCCGCCTATTCCGGCACCTACTACCTGCCGCTGGCCGACGGGCTGGGCATGGAGGTGATGGAGTTGTGCATGCCGCTGATGGAGAGCGGCCAAATGGCCGGCTATATGGTGCTGGTCTACAGCCTGCAGGAGCTGCTGGTCGAACGTCTGGGCCACACCTTCGCCCGGCGCAACCTGGTATCGTTCACCGAAGCCGACGGTACCCGGCTGGCCATGGCCGGCACCGACCGACGCGGCCAGCGCCTTTTTACCGCGCAGCAACTGCTGGACCTGCCGGGCAACACGCTGGTGCTGCGCATGGACGGCCGACGCGCTGCGCCCGACCTGTTCCCCAATGTGCTCACCGCCCTGGTCACGGCCATGTCGATCGCGCTCATCACCGTGGTGGTGCTGCTGGTGCGCGACTCACGCCGACGCCTGAAAGCCGAGCATGAGCTGGCCGAAGCGCTGGCCTTTCGCAAGGCGATGGAAAACTCCCTGGTCACCGGCCTGCGCGCGCGCGACCACGAAGGACGCATCACCTACGTGAATCCGGCGTTTTGCGAGATGGTCGGTTTCAGCGCCGACGAGCTGATCGGCCAAAGCGCCCCCATGCCCTACTGGCCACCCGAAATGGCGGGCGAATACCAGCAGCGCCAGGCGGTCCGGCTGGCCGGCAACGTGCCACCGCGCGAAGGCTACGAATCGGTCTTCATGCGCAAGGACGGTTCGCGCTTTCCGGTGCTCATCATCGAGGCGCCGCTGGTCAGCACGCAGGGCGAGCAGACCGGCTGGATGAGCGCCATCCTCGACATCAGCGAGCAGCGCCGCGTGGAAGAACTCTCACGCGCCAGCCAGGAGCGCCTGCAGGCCACCGCCCGCCTGGCCACCGTGGGCGAGATGGCCTCGCTGCTCAGCCACGAACTCAACCAGCCGCTGGCCGCGATTGCCAGCTACGCCAACGGCTCGCTCAACCTGCTCGACACCCCCGGCCCGGGCGGCGACACCCTGGGCGATGTGCACATGGCCCTGCAGCGCATTGCCGAACAGGCCGGGCGGGCAGGGCGCGTCATCAACAGCGTGCACGACTTCGTGCGCCGGCGCGACCAGGCGCGCGAGCCGGTGGCCGCGCAGGCGCTGCTGGATGCGATCGCGCCACTGGTCAGCCTGCAGGCGCGCAAGCTCGCGGTGCAGGTGCGCACCGAGGTCGACCCCGAGCTGCCGCCCGTGGTGTGTGACCGCACCATGGTCGAGCAGGTGCTGCTGAACCTGGCGCGCAACGGCATGCAGGCCATGGACCGGCCCGAATGCGGCGAGCGCCTGCTGGTGCTGCAGGTGCGTCGCGCCGCCTCGAATGCCCGCCAAGGCTGGCTGGAGTTCAGCGTGGCCGACCAGGGCAGCGGCATCGACGACGCCGTGGCCGAGCAGCTGTTCACGCCGTTTTTCACCACCAAGGCCGAAGGCATGGGCCTGGGCCTGAGCCTGTGCCGCACCGTGATCGAGCAGCACGGCGGGCACCTCGACCACGCCCCCAACCGGCCGGCAGGCACCGTCTTCCGTTTCACCCTGCCCACCCCCTCGGCACGCCAGATGACGGCGTCAGCGGCCTAAAATCGCGCCATGCTCACCTCTCCGGATGCCACCGTCTACATCGTTGACGACGATGCCAGCGTGCGCGAAGGCATGGCCTGGCTGCTGCGCACGCGCCGGCTGCTCAGCACATCGTTCGACAGCGCCGAGCACTTCCTGACCGAACTCGATGCCCGGCAAAGTGCCTGGGCACCCCGTAACCTGCCACCGCAGGCGGGCTGCATCCTGCTGGATGTGCGCATGCCCGGCATGAGCGGCCTGGCCCTGTTTGAGCAGTTGCTCGAACGCGGTATCGCACAGACATGGCCGGTGATCTTCCTGACGGGCCACGCCGACGTGCCCACCGCGGTGGACAGCGTCAAGCGTGGCGCTTTCGATTTCTGCGAGAAGCCTTTTTCAGACAACGCCCTGGTCGACCGCGTGGAACAGGCACTGGCCCTGTCCCGGCAACGCCTGCACGAGCGCACCGTGCGCCAGCAGCTCGAACAGCGCCTGTCCGAGCTGACCGAACGCGAGCGTGACGTGATGCGGCTGGTGGTGGAAGGCCTGCCCAACAAGCTGATCGCCGACGAACTCGACATCAGCGTGCGCACAGTGGAAGTGCACCGCGCCCGCGTGTTCGACAAGATGGAGGTCAAGTCCGCCGTCGAACTGGCCAACCTGTTGCGGGAGGTGGCATGAAGCGCGCCCCCGATGCCTTGCGCCGCCACGGCCTGCTGGCCCTGGCCGCTGTACTGGCCGGCTGCGCCTCGGCCCCGCCGGGCCCGCCCACCGCCGAAGCCCCGCGCCCGCCGCAGCCCCGGCGCAACGACATCGCGCTGTATGCCATGGGCCTGCTCGACACCCGCTACCGCTGGGGCGGCCGCGGCCCGGCCACGGGCTTTGACTGCTCGGGGCTGGTCAGCCATGTGTTTCTGGAAGCGGCCGGCCTGCGCGTCACGGGCAGCTCGGCCGAACTGGGGCAAAAGGTGCGGCCGGTGAGCACCGAACAGCTGCTGCCCGGCGATCTGGTGTTTTTCAACACCCTGGGCGCGCGCCACTCGCATGTGGGCGTGTATGTGGGTGAGGGCCGCTTTGTGCACGCCAGCAACCCGCGCACCGGCGTGCGCATGGACCAGCTCAGCAACCGCTATTACGCCCAGCGCTACGAGGGTGCGGGTTCGCTGCTCGATTAAGGCCGGTCGGTGTCTTTCGGATCACGCGTTTCGGGCCCTTTGAGTTCGCCCTTGTGCCGCCCGGCAAACATGGTCCACCAGACAATGGCGATCAGGATGACCAGTGCCAACAGCGCTTCCAGCAACAACAACGTCATGTCCCGAATCCTCCACAAAACAACGGGCTGGACAACACCGCACCTCGCCCTGTGGTTTGTGCTGACCGCGTTGTCGCTCGGCATTGTAGGCAGCCTGTCGGGCTGCTCCAGCACGCCACCTGCGCCACCCGAGTCCTCCGCCGGCCCGCTGCCGCCCCCCATCGAGCGCGCCCGGAGCCGCTGGGTGCCGGTGCGCTGGTCCGAGCTGCCTGCTTTCGAGCAGGACGCCCTGCACGAAGCCTGGCCCGCCTGGCTGCGCAGCTGCGACAAACCGGCCCCCGCCTGGCGAGCGCTGTGCCCGCAACTGCGGCAACTGAGCGACGCCAGCCCGGCCACCCGCCGCAACTGGCTGCGCGAACGGTTGCAGCCCTACCGCGTCGAATCGCACCAGGCCCAGACCGATGGCCTGCTGACCGCCTATTACGAACCCCTGCTCGAAGCCAGCCGCAAACCGCAAGGCCGCTTCACCGTGCCCCTGCACGCCGCGCCGGCCGGCCTGGCCGCGCGCAAGCCGTGGTTCACGCGGCAGGAAATCGACACCAGCGCCCAGGCCAAAGCCGCGCTGCGCGGCAGGGAACTCGTGTACCTGAACGACCCGGTGGACGCGATGGTGCTGCACATCCAGGGCTCGGGTCTGGTGCGGGTGAACGAGCCAGATGGCCGGGTGCGCACCGTGCGACTGGCTTTTGCGGGCACCAACGAACAGCCCTACAAGAGCATCGGTCGCTGGCTGCTGGACCAGGGCTACACGCGCGACGCGAGCTGGCCGGGCATCAAGGCCTGGATCGCGCGCAACCCCTCGCGCGTGCAGGAGCTGCTCTGGCAAAACCCGCGCTACGTGTTCTTCCGCGAGGAACCTTTGCCGCCGGGTGAAGACCTGCCCGGTCCGAAGGGTGCGCAAGGTGTGCCGCTCACGGCGGGCCGCTCGATCGCGGTGGACCCGCTCAGCATCCCCTACGGCACACCGGTGTGGCTGGCCAGCAGCGGCCCCACGACCCAACTGCAGCGGCTGGTGCTGGCCCAGGACACCGGCACCGCCATCACCGGCGCGGTGCGCGCCGACTGGTACGCCGGCTCCGGCACCGAGGCGGGCGAACTGGCCGGACGCCTCAAGCAATCGCTGCGCCTGTGGGTGCTCTGGCCCAAATGAGTCTGGTCAGCTGCCGACCGGGTTGCGGCGCCTGCTGCACCGCGCCCTCCATCTCCTCACCCATCCCCGGCATGCCCCAGGGCAAACCGGCAGGCGTGTCCTGCGTGCAACTGGACGCTGACTTGCGCTGCCGCATCTTCGGTCGGCCCGAACGCCCGGCGGTGTGCGGCCAGCTCATGCCCTCGCTGGAAATGTGCGGCGCACACGACGACGGTGGCCGGCACGCCCGCGTGTACCTTGCGCGACTGGAAGAGCTGACCCGCCCGGGCTAAGCTGAGGCCATGAACAACAAACCCGACACCATGCACCCGGACGAGTGGCAGCTGCGCGTCGACCTGGCCGCCTGCTACCGGCTTGTCGCGCTGTACGGCTGGAGCGATCTGGTCTTCACCCACATCAGCGCCAAACTGCCCACCCCGGTCACGGGCGGTGAAGAGCAATTCCTCATCAACCCCTACGGGCTGATGTTCGACGAGATCACGGCGTCGAGCCTGGTCAAGGTGGACATGGCCTGCAACAAGCTCGATGACAGCCCGCACCCGGTCAATCCCGCCGGCTTTGTCATCCACAGCGCGGTGCATGCGGTGCGACCCGATGCCGGCTGCGTGCTGCACACCCACACCCGCGCCGGCGTGGCCGTGAGCGCGCAAAAGCACGGCGTGCTGCCGATCAGCCAGCAAAGCACTTTTGTGCTGGCCTCGCTGGCTTACCACGACTACGAAGGCGTGGCGATCCGCGACGACGAGAAGCTGCGACTGCAGGCCGACCTGGGCAGCGCCAACTACCTGATGCTGCGCAACCACGGGCTGCTCACGGTGGGCAAGACGATTGCCGATGCGTTTTTGTCGATGTACACCTTCGAGAACACCTGCCGCATCCAGGTCGATGCGCTGGCCGGCCAGTCGGGCGCCGACAGCCTGACGGCCGTCAACCCGCAGATTCTGGGCGGTGTGGCGCACGCCATGAAGGTGCAAACCGGCGGCATCGGGGGGGCTTTTGTCTGGCCTTCGCTGCTGCGCAAGCTGCAGCGCGACAATCCAGGTTTTGACGTTTGATTTTCTGAACACCCACCTGAACATGACCACGCTTTTCGATCCCGTCCAGGCCGGCAGCCTGCACCTGGCCACCCGCATCGCCATGGCGCCCCTGACCCGCAACCGCGCGCCCGGCGCCCTGGCCAACGCGCGTACAGCCCAGTATTACCGCCAGCGCGCCAACCCCGCCACGGGAGCCGGTCTCATCATCACCGAGGCCACCGCCATCAGCCACCAGGGCCAGGGCTATGCCGATGTGCCCGGCATCTGGAGCGCCGAACAGGTGGCGGCCTGGAAGCAGGTGACCGACGCGGTGCGCGCCGAGGGCGGCAAGATCGTGGTGCAGCTGTGGCATGTGGGCCGCGTCTCGCACACCAGCCTGCAGCCTGGCGGCGCCGCGCCCGTGGCACCGTCTGCCATCACCGCCAAAACCAAAACCGTGCTGCTGGTCGACGGCCAGGCGCAGTTTGTGGACACCTCGGCGCCGCGCGCGCTCGAAGCCAGTGAACTGCCCGGCATCGTGCAGGACTACCGTCGCGCCGCGGCCAACGCCATCGCTGCGGGCTTTGACGGCGTCGAGGTGCATGCCGCCAACGGCTACCTGATCGACCAGTTCCTGCGCAGC
>JAYRQF010000054.1:0-2145 GCA_041910735.1 Limnohabitans sp. | reverse complement strand
GTCGGCCCGGTGTGCGAGAGCGGCGACTGGCTCGGCCGGGACCGTTCGCTGGTGGTGCAGGCCGGCGACTTGCTGGCCGTGCTGTCCACCGGGGCGTACTGCATGAGCATGTCGAGCAACTACAACACCCGCGGCCGGGCGGCCGAGGTGCTGGTTGATGGCGGTAAAGCCCACCTGATCCGTCAGCGCGAATCGGCGTTTGACACCTTTGCGCTGGAGCAGCTGGTCGGCTGATCTTCAGGCTCGTTGGCGGTGCATGCGCCGCCAGATCCGCCAACCGAGCAAACCGGCCAGAATCAGCCCATACACCCACACCTCGGTGAAGTTGCGCTTGCCTGCGCGCATCCACCAGAAATGCAGGATGGCGAGCACGGCCACGGCATAGACGCTGCGGTGCAGGGCCTGCCAGCGGTGGGCGCCCATGCGGCGGATGGCACCATTCCAGGAGGTCGCGGCCAGCGGCAGCAGCAGCGCAAAAGCCAGCGCGCCCACCAGCACAAAGGGTCGTTTGGGTATGTCGTGCGCGATGTCTGCCCATTCAAAGCCCATGTCGAAGCCGGTGTAACCCAGCAGGTGCAGGCAGGCCCAGCCGAAGGTCAGCAGGCCCAGCAGGCGGCGAAAGCGCAGCAGTTCGGGCCAGCCCAGCAGCACGCGCAAAGGGGTGATGGCGAGCGTCAGGCACAGGCCGCGCAGGGTCCAGTCGCCGGTGGCGCGGATCAGGGTTTCGGCCGGGTTGGCGCCGAGCTGGTCGGTCAGCGTGCGCCACACCAGCCAGGCCAACGGCAGCAGGCCCAGGGCCAGCAGGGCCCACCAGGCCGTGCGGGTGCGCAGCCAGCCGCGCATGCTCAGAAGTATTTCTTCAGGTCCATGCCGGCATACAGCTGCCCGACCTGCGGCTCGTAGCCGTTGAACATCAGCGTCTTGCGCTTTTTGGCCAGCAGACCGTCTTCACCGATGCGACGCTCGGTGGCCTGGCTCCAGCGCGGGTGGTCTACGCTGGGGTTGACGTTGGAATAGAAGCCGTATTCCTGCGGGGCGGCCTTTTCCCAGGACGACACCGGCTGTTTGTCCACAAAGCGGATCTTGACCAGGCTCTTGGCGCTCTTGAAGCCGTATTTCCAGGGCACCACCAGACGCAGCGGGGCGCCATTCTGTTTGGGCAACACCTCGCCGTACATGCCGAAGGCCAGCAAGGTGAGCGGGTGCATGGCCTCGTCCATGCGCAGACCTTCCACGTACGGCCAGTCGAGCACGCTGGAGCGGATGCCAGGCATGGTGGCGCGGTCGGCCAGGGTGACGAATTCAACGAATTTGGCGCCGGGCTGCGGTTCCACGCGGCGGATCAGTTCGGCCAGCGAATAGCCCACCCAGGGAATGACCATGGACCAGCCTTCGACGCAGCGCAGGCGGTAGATGCGCTCTTCCATCGCGGCCCACTTCATCAGGTCTTCCAGTCCGTAACGGCCGGGCTTCTTGACCAGGCCCTCCACCTCCACCGTCCACGGCTGGGTCTTGAGGGTGTGCGCATGGCGCGCCGGATCGGACTTGTCGGTGCCGAACTCGTAGAAGTTGTTGTAAGTGGTGGCGTCCTTGTAAGCACTGGGCTTGTCCATCGTTTGTGCGCCGGACACGGCCGAAGGCACCGAAGCCAGCGCAGGCAGGATGCCGGGGCGAGCCATCTGCGCACGCGCGTCGCGCGCCGCCCAAGCGGCCAACGTCAGGCCGGCCGTACCCAGCGCCATCTGCTGCAGCAGCGTGCGACGGGACTCGAACAACGCCCGCGGCGTGATCTCGCCGGGGACGGGATGGTCAAAACCGGCATCGGAAGAACGGATCAGCATGGTAAGCCTCCATCACAACAACAGCTTCGGCCGCGGGGCGGCCTCCTGCATCGATTTCGCCTTTGCAGGAGCGAGCCCCTGCTCGCGAAAACCACTCAGAGCGTGCCGTAGCTGTGCAGGCCGCTCAGGAACATGTTCACGCCCAGAAAGGCGAAGGTGGTCACGCCCAGACCCACCAGCGCCCACCAGGCCGCCACGGTGCCACGCAGGCCTTTCATCAGGCGCATGTGCAACCAGGACGCGTAGTTGAGCCAGACGATCAGGGCCCAGGTTTCCTTGGGATCCCAGCTCCAGTAGCCGCCCC
>JAYRQF010000053.1:0-5478 GCA_041910735.1 Limnohabitans sp. | reverse complement strand
TCAAGCAGGCCCGCAGTCACTTCGCCAAGTCGAACGACATCATGGCGCGCAACTCGCGCCGCGTCGTCCGCGCGCCGAAGATTATGTCGGAATACTATCACGCGATCCTTGAAAAGCTGGTCGAGCGCGGCGTCGCTCAGGGCATTGAAAGTCATGGAGAAAAACCTTGTGGTTGTTGATAACAGCGCAGGCCGGCTGGCGCCGACCTGTGGCGACACTATAGCCAGCTGGTGCGAATGGCGTGTGACCGAGGGAGATGGAGTCGGCTTGGCCAGTCAGGCCGCCGATGGCTCCGCCTGCTGCTCCAAATCACTGAGGCAGGCGCGGCTGCCAGTCGCCTGCCCTCGCCCAGCCACCGCCAACGTCGGCAGGTGGTACTGGTCGGCACGCCAGTCGCGCAGCACATCGACCGCCAGCTGGTAGCGGTCGTGCGGCAGGATCGAGAGTTCGGCGATGTTGAAATCGCCCCCGGTCTCCAGCGCATGCAGCAGCTTTTGCAGCACACGCACCGAAGGACCGTGGGGATCGCGGGACAGCAGCCAGCGGGCGCGCTCGATGGTTCGCATGGTTTTTCTCACCCTGAAATTGAACTGTCCCGATTCTTGCAAATACCCTTGCGTCCGGCCTTGCGACACATCAAGCCGCAGCCAAAGCCTTCGTCAGGGCTGGGTGAGCAGGCCGTCGCAGCCCCAGATGCTCGCGCAAAGTGCGACCTGTGTACTCGGTGCGGAACAGACCGCGCCGTTGCAGCTCCGGGATCACCAGTTCCGCGAAGTCCCTGAGCCCGTGGGGCAAAGTCGGCGCCAGGATGTTGAATCCGTCCGCAGCACCGGTGGTGAACCAGTGCTCCAGCTGATCGGCGATCGATTCGGGCGTCCCCACCAGCGTCCAGTGACCCCGTCCCGTAGCCACCCGCTTGTAGAGCTCGCGGAGGCTGAGGTTTTCCCGCTGGGCCAGCTTGTTGAACAACTCATGGCGGCTCTTCCAGCCCTCGCCTACTGGCAGGTCGGCGGGGAACGGACCGTCGATCGGGTAGCGGGACAAATCAATGCCGCCCAGAAAGGCCGACAACAGGCCCAGCCCCACTGCGGGATCGATCAGGTCCTGCAACTGTTCGAATTTCTCGCGGGCTTCTTCTTCGGTGCGCCCTACGAAAGGTGAGACGCCGGGCAGGATCTTCAGCTCGTCCTCGCCACGACCCCATGCCGACAGGCGTGACTTGAGGGCACTGTAGAACGTTCGCGCATCCTCCACCGTCTGCTGGGCGGTGAAGACCAGCTCAGCGGTGGCTGCGGCCAGGTCCTGCCCGTCGCTGGACGAGCCGGCCTGCACCAGCACCGGGTAGCCCTGAGGCGGGCGCGGGGCCTGCAAGCCCCCCTGCACCTGGAATTTCAGCCCTTGGTGATGGACGCGGTGCAGCTTGCCCGGGTCAAAAAAACGACTGGTCTGCTGGTCACGGACAAAGGCATCGTCTTCCCAGGTGTCCCACAAACCTTTAACGACCTTCACATACTCATGAGCGATCCTGTAGCGCTCGGCGTGTTCGAGCTGGTGCGGCAGGCCAAACGCTTTGGCCTCGAATTCGGAGCCCGAAGTCACCAGGTTCCAGCCGCTGCGCCCGCCACTCAAGTGGTCGAGCGTGGCGAACTTGCGCGCCAGATGGTAAGGCGGCAGGTAGGTGGTGGACACGGTCGCCACCAGACCGATGCGCTCGGTCACGCCCGCCAGTGCGGACTGCACCAGCAAAGGGTCAAAGACGTGGGGCAAGGCGCTTTGAGACAGTGACTGCGCCGGGGCGTCGCTCAGGCCAACATTGTCCGCAAAAAAGATGGCATCGAACTTGGCTGCTTCAGCCAGACGGGCGTACGACTGCAGCGTCTGCAGCTGTGTGTAGGCAGCAGGATCGACATCCGGGTGGCGCCAGGCCGCCAGATGGTGGCCCGCACCAAAAAGGAAGGCCCCCAGATGCAGTTGCCGTTGTGGTGTGCTCATGTCGTTTCTCCAGAGGCCTTGGGTTTCAAAGCTTGGCTATCGACACTTCGGTCGACTTGACCAGGGCCACGACTTCGGAGCCGGGCTTGAGCTGAAGCTCGTCGACCGAACGGGTGGTGATGACCGAGGTCACGATGCCCCACGGCGTCTCGACATCCACCTCGGAAACGACATCACCGCGGATGATCTCGCGGACCTTGCCTTTGAACTGGTTGCGAACGTTGATGGCTTGAATGGACATGGTTTTCTCCTTGAAAAGTCCGTTGTTGAAAAGAGTTCAGACCGCCCAGCGCAGACCGGAAACCGGCAGGGGCAACCAGGTGGTATCGACCGGGGTCTGTACGTCTTCACGTTGCAGCACACGGTCCAGAATGCGTTTTTCAATCGCGGCAAAGCTGGCGTCGCCGCGTGAGCGGGGCCGGGCCAGATCGATGCGTTCATCGAGCGCAATCGCGCCGTCTTCGACCAAGATCACGCGGTCGGCCAGCGCGACCGCCTCTTGCACGTCGTGGGTGACCAGCAGGGCCGTGAAGCCCTTGGCTTTCCAGAGGTTCTCGATCAGCTCGTGCATTTCGATGCGTGTGAGCGCATCGAGCGCGCCCAGCGGTTCGTCCAGCAGCAACAGCCGGGGGTTGTGCACCAGGGCGCGGGCCAGGGCCACGCGCTGACGCTGGCCGCCCGACAGGCGTGCGGGCCATTCCTTCTGGCGGTCACCCAGACCGACCTGTTCGAGCACCTGGGCGGCAGCGGCTTTGCCCGATTCAGGCAGGCCCAGGGCCACGTTGTCGAGGACGCGACGCCAGGGCAGCAAACGCGCCTCCTGGAACATGATGCGGGTGTGGTCATTCAGGCCCTTCACGGCCTGGCCGTCCAGCAGAAGCTCGCCTTGCGTGGCAGGTTCGAGTCCGGCCACCAGGCGCAGCAAGGTGCTTTTGCCGCAGCCGCTGCGGCCAACAATCGCGACGAATTCGCCCGGTTCGATCAGCAACTCGGTCCCTTGCAGGACCTGGCGCTGGCCATAGCTTTTGCCCAGGGCCCGCGCCTGCACGCGCACGCCGCCCTGCCCTTTAAATGTGTTGTGTTCAGTCATGGTTGTGCCTTGTTCATTGGTAGCCGGGGTGCCAGCGCAGCCAGTACTTTTCGAGGCCTTTGGCAAACACGTCGGCCAACTTTCCCAAAACGGCGTAGAGCAGGATGCCCACCAGCACCACATCGGTCTGCAAAAACTCGCGGGCGTTCATGGTCAGGTAGCCGATGCCCGCTTGCGCCGAAATCGTTTCGGCCACGATCAGGATCACCCACATCAGGCCCAGCGAAAAGCGCAGACCCACCAGAATGGATGACATGGCACCGGGCAGGATGATCTGGCGGTACAGACCCCAGCGCGAGAGGCCATAGGTGCGCCCCATCTCGATCAGGCCCGGGTCCACATTGCGGATGCCGTGGAAGGTGTTGATGTAGATCGGGAAGAACACCGCCACCGAAATCAAAAACAGCTTGGCGCTTTCTTCAATACCAAACCAGAGGATGACCAGCGGGATCAGCGCCAGCGCCGGGATGTTGCGCACCATCTGGATGGTGGAGTCCAGCAGGGTTTCGAGCCAGCGCACCGAACCCGTCAGCAGGCCCAACACCAGACCGAGACCACCGCCCACGGCCAGACCGAGCAGCGCCCTGCCCGCGCTGATGCGCACATGGGTCCACAGTTCGCCCGATTCCGCCAATGCCCAGGCGGCATCAACCACACTCAGGGGCGAGGGCAGCACGCGGGTTGACAGCCAGCCCAGAGTGGACGACAGCTGCCAGACCACCACCAGTGCCAGCGGCACCAGCCAGGGCAAGAGGCGTTTGAGCACAGCGCCCAGAAAATTCAGCAAGGGACGCCAGTCGATGTCAGACGCCGCCACGTTCAAGGCCCAGGACTGTTCTGCCAAGGCCAGATTCTTGAGCGCCAAGGCGCGGTCCTGGTCCGTCTCTGGAGGGAAGACATCCAGAAACAGATCGCCCTTTTCAACCAGGGCATCGGCTGTGGTGTTCACCGTTGTCATGCGATGCTCCTTCAGCTTTACGCCACTTTGGCCACAGGGGGCACCACGGCGTTGCCCATGATCTCGCCCACGGGCGCGACCTTGATCTGGCCTGGCGCCTGGATGCCCACATGGGGAAACACCAGTTCGGCAAAGCGGTAGGCTTCTTCGAGGTGCGGGTAGCCCGAGAGCACAAAGGTCTCCGCGCCAATGTCCTGGTACTCCTTCAAGCGGCGGGCGATGGTTTCGCCGTCGCCCACCAACGCGGTGCCCGCACCGCCACGCACCAGCCCCACGCCCGCCCACAGGTTGGGGCTGATCTCCAGCCGGGCGCGGTTGCCGCCGTGCAGAGCGGCCATACGCTTTTGGCCTTCAGAGTCCATGGTGGCAATATTGGCCTGCGCCTTGGCGATGGTCGCGTCGTCCAGATGCGAGATCAGGCGGTCGGCTGCGGCCCAGGCTTCGTCGTTGGTCTCACGCGGGATGACGTGCAGACGCACGCCAAACTTGACCTTGCGGCCGAGCTTTTCGGCGCGGCGGCGCACATCGTTGAACTTCTTTTCCACCTCGGCCGGGGGCTCGCCCCAGGTCAGGTACAGCTCGACCTGCTCGGCCGCCAGATCGTGTGCGGCATCGGACGAACCACCAAAGTACAGCGGCGGATACGGTTTTTGCACGGCGGGGAATAACTGTCTGGCGCCTTTGACCTTGACATGCTTGCCTTCATAGGTGACTTCTTCACCCTGCAGCAGGCGTGTCCAGACATGCAGGAATTCGCGGGCGTGTTCGTAGCGCTCGTCGTGGCTGACGAGGCTCTCGCCGCCATAGTTGCGCGCCGCGGCGGCCAGCCAGGACGTCACGATGTTCCAGCCGACCCGGCCGCCGCTGATATGGTCGAGCGAGCCGAACTGGCGGGCGAGGTTGAAAGGCTCTGAATAGGTCGTCGACGCCGTCGCGATCAGGCCGATATGGCTGGTCGAGCCGGCGATGGCGCCAAGCGTCGTGATCGGTTCGAGCCAGGTGCTGGCGGCGTGCGCCACCGTGTCCATCAACGCCAGGGTGTCGGCGAGGAAGATCGAGTCGAACAGACCGGCTTCGGCGCGACGCGCGAGATCGCGAAAATACTCGACGTCGGTCAACGCCAGCGGCGAAGAGTCGGGATGACGCCACGAGGCTTCGTGATGGCCGCGGCTCTGGATGAACAGATTGAGGTGGAGCTGTCGCTTCATCCCCTCACTGTGCCGCGGGCGCGTAGACGGCGGCAAGCTGGCGGGACACCAGGCGAGCATAGAGTCCGCCACGCGAGAGAAGCGAAGCGTGTGTTCCGCTTTCCGCTACGCGGCCTTCGTCCAGCACCACGATCAGATCGGCGTCACGCACGGTCGAAAGGCGGTGGGCGATCACGATGGTGGTGCGATCGGCCTTGAGCACGTCGAGGGCGCGCCGCACGGCCTGTTCG
>JAYRQF010000052.1:0-5395 GCA_041910735.1 Limnohabitans sp. | reverse complement strand
GCCTGGGCGCCGGCCCCTGGCCTGGCACCACACGGCTGCTGCTCGAACCCATGACCGGCCGCACCCACCAGCTGCGGGTGCACCTGCTGGCCATCGGTCACCCCATCGTGGGCGACCCGCTGTATGCGCCAGTGGAAGTGCCAGCGCGGACCCCTCGCCTGCTGCTGCACGCCTGCGAACTGGGCTTTGAACACCCGGTCACCGGCCGGGCCTGCCACTTTGTCGCGCCCGTGCCATTCTGAATACGCCCTTGCTCCTAAGATTTGGGCATGGGCAAACACCTCTACATCCTCACTGGCGCCTCGCGCGGCATGGGCCTGGCCATGGCCGGGCAACTGCTGCAACCCGACCACCTGTTGCTGTGCATCTCGCGCCACGCCAACGAGACGCTGGCCGCGCAGGCCCAGGCACGCGGTGCCAGCCTGCTGCAGTGGCAGGGCGACCTTGCCGAGGGTGCCAGCGTGGCCCGCCGCCTGCAGGACTGGCTGGCTGCCCAAACGCCGGCCGAACTGGCCAGCGCCACCCTGATCAACAACGCGGGCGTGATCCCGCGCATCGGACCACTCAGCCAGGCCGAAGCCGATGACCTGGCCCGTGCCCTGCGCGTGGGACTTGAAGCCCCGATGCAGCTGTCAGCCGCTTTTCTGGCCGCCACCGAAAGCTGGGCCATGCCACGCAAGGTGCTCAACATCTCGTCCGGTTTGGGCAGGCGCGCCATGGCCTCGCAAGCCGGTTACTGCGCCGCCAAGGCGGGCATGGACCATTTCACCCGCTGCCTGGCGCTGGACGAAGCCCTCAAGCCCCAGGGTGCCCGGGTCTGCTCGCTGGCCCCCGGCGTGATCGACACCGACATGCAGGTGCAGCTGCGCGGTGCCAAGGGCGAAGACTTCCCGGACCAGGCCAACTTCAGGCAGCTCAAGGAGACCGGCATGCTCAGCTCGCCCGAGGACGCAGCAGCCAAAGTGCTGGCCTACCTGCAGCGTCCCGATTTCGGCGCCAACCCCGTGGCCGACGTGCGGGACCCGGCCTGAACCAGCCCCGAACCCGTCCGATCTGGCTGTCAGCCGGCTGTAGCCTTGCCGGTCGACACTGAACAAGTTTCTTTTTTCCATATCAACCCTGAGGAGACCCTCCCATGAGCCGTGAAGTTGTTGTTGTCAGCGGAGTCCGTACCGCCATTGGTACCTACGGTGGCAGCCTGAAAGACATTCCACCCACCGAGCTGGCCGCACTGGTCGTGCGCGAAGCCCTGGCCCGTGCCAACACCGAAGGCAAGGACGTCGGTCATGTGGTGTTCGGCCATGTGGTCAACACCGAACCCAGGGACATGTACCTGTCCCGTGTGGCGGCGATCAACGGCGGCTGCGCCGAAGCCACCCCGGCATTCAACGTCAACCGCCTGTGCGGTTCGGGCCTGCAGGCCATCGTCAGCGCCAGCCAGGCCATTGCCCTGGGCGACTGCGACATCGCCATTGGCGGCGGCGCCGAAAACATGAGCCGTGCCCCCTACGCCAGCCTGGTATCGCGCTGGGGTGCCCGCATGGGCGACGCCAAGATGGTGGACATGATGGTTGGCGCCCTGCACGACCCCTTCCACAACATCCACATGGGCGTGACCGCCGAGAACGTGGCCGCCAAATACGGCATCACCCGCGAAATGCAGGACGCGCTGGCGGTGGAGAGCCACAACCGCGCCGAAAAAGCCACCGCCGCCGGTCTGTTCAAGGACCAGATCGTGCCCGTCATGCTCAAAAGCAAGAAGGGTGACGTGGCCTGGGCCACCGATGAGCACTTCCGCGCGGGCGCCACGCTGGCCGACTTCGCCAAGCTCAAGCCGGTCTTCCTCAAGGAAAACGGCACCGTCACGGCTGGCAACGCCTCGGGCATCAACGACGCGGCTGCTGCCGTGGTGCTGATGGAAGCTGGCGCCGCAAAGGCCCGGGGCGCCAAACCGCTGGCCCGCCTGGTGGGTTACGCCCACACCGGTCTGGACCCGAAGATCATGGGCGTGGGCCCGATCAGCGCCACGCAGGCCGTGCTCAAGCGCACCGGCCTGAAAGTGTCGGACCTGGATGTGATCGAGGCAAACGAAGCCTTTGCTGCCCAGGCCTGCGCCGTGACCAAAGAGCTGGGGCTGGACCCGGCCAAGGTCAACCCCAACGGCTCGGGCATTTCGCTGGGCCACCCGATCGGCGCCACCGGTGCGCTGATCACCGTGAAAGCCCTGCACGAGCTGCAGCGCATCAATGGCCGCTACGCGCTGGTGACCATGTGCATCGGCGGTGGTCAGGGCATTGCCGCCATCTTCGAGCGGATGTAAGGACAAAGGGTGGGCCTTTGGCTCACCCTTTGGACAGCGAGGGCCGGGTCTTCCCGGCTTTTTTGCTTTCAGCGTGGCAGCTGACAAGCCTCGCGCGCCAGCGCCTCGATGCGGGCCCAGTCGCCCTGGGCCAGCGCATCCGCAGGCACCAGCCACGAACCGCCCACGCAGGCCACGTTGGGCAGGGCCAGCAGTTCGCCCGCATTGCCCGGCGTGACGCCGCCCGTGGGGCAGAACTTCACGTCAAAGAACGGACCGGCCCAGGCTTTGAGCATGGCCGGGCCGCCGGCCTGCATGGCGGGGAAGAACTTGAGTTCGGTGTAGCCGTCTTCCTGCGCCATCATGATTTCGCTGCCCGTGGCCACGCCTGGCAGCAGGGACAAGCCGTTGTCGCGGCAGGCCTGACCCACCGTGCGGGTGTAGCCGGGGCTCACAGCAAACTGCGCGCCGGCTTTGGCGGCAGCGGCGGCGTCTGCCGCGCTGCGCACGGTGCCGGCGCCCACCACGGCACCGGGCACCTCCTGGGCAATCGCCTGCATGCAGGCCAGCGCCTGCGGGGTCCGCAGCGTGACTTCGAGCATGCGGATGCCGCCGGCCACCAGCGCGCGGGCCATGGGCACGGCGTGGGCCACGTCATTGAGAACGATCACGGGGATCACGGGGGCATCCTGCATCACCTGCAGGGCAGTCAGGTTCACAGCCATGTGCAGGCTCCTTCTTCGGCTTGGCGCGCGTTGCGGCGCATGTTGGCAAACAGTTCACGGCCCATGCCCACGCCGTTGGCGGCGCGCTGGGCCTCAGGCATTGGGGCCAGCGGACGCGCGGCCCACTCGGCTTCGCTCACCAGCACCTGCAGGGTGCCGGCCACGGCGTCCAGCCGGACCAGGTCGCCGCTCTGCACTTTGGCCAATGGCCCGCCGTCGGCAGCTTCGGGTGAAACGTGGATGGCCGCAGGCACCTTGCCCGAGGCGCCGCTCATGCGACCGTCAGTCACCAGCGCCACCTTGAAGCCCTTGCCCTGCAAGACCGCCAGCGGTGGCGTGAGCTTGTGCAGCTCGGGCATGCCGTTGGCCTGCGGGCCTTGCCAGCGCACCACACACACCACATCGCGATCGAGCTCGCCCGCCTTGAAGGCGGCCTGCAGTTCTTCCTGCGAATCGAACACCATGGCTGGAGCCTCGATGACGTGCAACGCCTCGGGCACGGCCGAAACCTTGATCACGCTGCGCCCCAGATTGCCCTGCAACAGTTTCAGCCCCCCGGTGGCGCTGAACGGACTGGACGCGGGGCGCACCACCGATTCGTCCTTGCTTGCGCCCGGGTCCTGCCAGACCAGCTGGCCGCCCAGCAGCACGGGGATGCGGGTGAATTCGCGGATGCCACCGCTGCGCACCGTCAGCACGTCTTCGTGCATCAGGCCGGCATCGAGCAGTTCGCGGATCACGAAGCCCGGGCCCCCTGCGGTCTGGAACTGGTTCACATCGGCGTTGCCGTTGGGGTAGACGCGGGTGAGCAGCGGCACCACATCGGACAGCGCCGAGAAGTCGTCCCAATCGATCAGGATGCCGGCTGCGCGCGCCACCGCCACCCAGTGGATCAGGTGGTTGGTCGAGCCGCCGGTGGCCAGCAGCGCCACCATGGCGTTGACGATGCAGCGCTCGTCCACCACATGGCCAATCGGCGCAGGTTTGGCCAGCACCGTACGCACCGCTTCACGCGTGAGCTGGGTGCGCGCACCCTCGCCGGGGTTGATGAAGGCCGTGCCCGGCACATGCAGGCCCATGGCTTCGAGCAGCATCTGGTTGCTGTTGGCGGTGCCGTAGAAGGTGCAGGTGCCTTCGCCGTGGTAGGCGGCCGACTCGGCGGCCAGCAATTCTTCGCGGCCCACCTGACCGAGCGCGGCTTTTTCGCGCACCCTGGATTTTTCGCTGTTGGACAGGCCACTGGTCATGGGGCCGGCCGGCACGAACACCGTGGGCAAATGCCCGAACTGCAGCGCGCCGATCAGGAGGCCCGGCACGATCTTGTCGCACACGCCCAGCATCAGCGCCACATCGAACACGTCGTGACTCAGCGACACGGCGGTGGCCATGGCGATCACATCGCGGGAGAACAGGCTCAGCTCCATGCCGGGCGTGCCTTGGGTGACGCCGTCGCACATGGCTGGCACGCCACCGGCCACCTGCGCGGTGGCGCCGTGCAGGCGGGCTTCGTCCTTGACGATGTCGGGGTAGTGCTGCAGCGGCGCATGGGCCGACAGCAGGTCGTTGTAGGCGTTGACGATGCCGATGTTCAGCGGCCGCGGGCTGACCACCGCGATGCCTGCCAGACCACTGGCCCTGCTTTTGTCATCGGCGGGCATGGCGGCAAAGGCATGGGCCACGTTGGCGCAACCCAGACGCTGGGCGCCGGGCGTGCGGCTGGCATAAGCAGCCACCTGCCGGAGGTAAGCCTCGCGGCTGGGGCGGCTGCGTTCAATGATGCGGGCCGTCACGGCGGCAACGGTGGGATGGAGAATCATGGGCTGGACCCGTCATGTAACAAAATTACAAAACGGATGGTAACCGCGTTTCTGCGACAGAGGAGGATCCGGGGTTACAGACAGGGTACGAATTGCATGGATCGCCACGGCCATGGACGCAAAAAAACCCGCCGAAGCGGGTTTTGCACGGGGGATCAATCCCTCACTTGGCGGCAGAAGCCTCGGAAGCGGCAGCCACAGCTTCAGAGGCCGCAGCAGAGGCTGCTTCGGCAGGTGCAACAGCTGCGGCGGCAGGGGCGGGGGCGGCCGCGGGCTTCTTGCTCTTGGCTATGCCAAAACCCACAGCCAGACCCACGGCCAGGATGATGACGGCGACCAGAACGGCCCAGACCACGGGTTGGTTGTCGTTTTGATTGGACATGTGTTTATCTCCGAAAATGAACCCAGGTATTCTATTGATTCGGCATTATTTAACTTGAAATATCTGAATGCGCCATCATATAGCGGTGATGGAAGCAACCGACATGAGAAAGCTGTCGCGCGATGCGCGGCATGAGCGGCGCGTGCAAGTCATCCGACTGCGCAAAGCGGGC
>JAYRQF010000051.1:0-9565 GCA_041910735.1 Limnohabitans sp. | reverse complement strand
GGGAGGGCAGGGGACATGGTGTGGCGTCAAGGCGTCTGGCAATGGGGCTGAATTATCATCCCCGACACGTGAACATGACATTTTTGAGGGTTTGGCCTTGCTCAAATTCGGGATGAAATGGCTGGCCGGCCTGCTGACGCTGGCCCTGCTGGCTGGTCTGGGCGGCCTGTGGTGGCTGCACCAGCCGCTGGACACCGGCGCCGGCCAGCCCACGCTGGACCTGTCGATCGAGCCCGGCACCTCGCCACGCGCGGTGGCGCAGGCCGTGGTCGATGCGGGCGCCCAAACCTCGCCACTTGCGCTGTACGCCTGGTTTCGCCTGTCCGGTCAGGACCGCCAGATCCGCGCCGGCAGCTATGAAATCGCCCCCGGCACCACGCCGCGCCGACTGCTGGCCATGCTGGTGCGCGGCGAGGAAAGCCTGCGCAGCGTCACGCTGGTGGAGGGCTGGAACTGGCGTCAGGTACGTCATGCATTGGCCAAGGCCGAGCTGCTCAAGCCCGAGAGCCAGTCGCTCAGTGACGAAGCCCTGATGGCCCGCCTGGGCCGGCCCGGCGTGGCACCCGAGGGCCGTTTTTACCCCGACACCTACAGTTATGCCAAAAACAGCAGCGACCTCAAGGTGCTGGAGCGCGCCCTCAAGGCCATGGACAAACAGCTGGGCAAGGCTTGGGCGGCCCGCTCGCCCGGCTTGGCGCTCAAGTCGCCCGATGAAGCGCTGACTTTGGCCAGCATTGTGGAAAAGGAAACCGGCAAGGGCTCGGACCGGGCCATGATTGCCAGCGTTTTTCACAACCGCCTGCGCATCGGCATGATGTTGCAGACCGACCCGACGGTGATCTACGGCCTGGGCGAAGCCTTTGATGGCAACCTGCGCAAGGGCCACCTGCGCACCGATACACCCTGGAACACCTACACCCGCGCCGGCCTGCCGCCCACGCCGATCGCCATGCCCGGCAAGGCTGCCCTCATGGCCGCGGTGCAGCCGGCCAGCAGTCAGGCTTTGTACTTTGTGGCCAGGGGCGATGGCAGCAGCCATTTCAGTGCCTCTCTTGACGAGCACAACCGCGCGGTCAATCGCTACCAGCGGGGGCAGTAATGAGCCATGGATTCCCCGGTCAAGCCGGGGAATGACAGATCCCAAGGCTGCGGAGTGACGGTTCCTGTGTGGGATCGACGACAGATCCTGAGGGTAGGCCATGAGTCAGTTTCTCTGTCATCCTCGGGCCTGACCCGAGGATCCACTCCTGCGACAATCGCACTCCATGACACGCGGTCTTTTCATCAGCTTCGAGGGCATCGACGGTGCCGGCAAGTCCACCCACATCGAAGGGGTGGCGGCGCGTTTTCGCGAGGCGGGCAGGGCAGTGGTGCTGACCCGCGAGCCGGGCGGCACGCCGCTGTCCGAAAAGTTGCGCGCGCTGGTGCTGCACGAGCCGATGGACGCGCTGACCGAGGCGCTTTTGATGTTTGCAGCACGCCGCGAACACCTGGTGCAGGTGATCGAGCCGGCGCTGGCCCGCGGTGAGGTGGTGCTGTGCGACCGTTTCACCGACGCCACCTTTGCCTACCAGGGCGGTGGCCGGGGCTTTGACTGGGCCGTGCTCGGTCAGCTTGAAAGCATGGTTCAGCAATTGCCGGAAGGCGGTTTGCGCCAGCCCGACCTGACGGTCTGGTTTGATCTGGACCCGGCCATTGCCGCCGAGCGGCTGGCTTCGGCCCGTGTGCCGGACAAGTTCGAGTCGCAACCCGCCGACTTTTTTGCCGCCGTGCGCGCCGGCTATGCCCGCCGCGAGGCCGAGATGCCGCAGCGCTTTGCCCGCATCAATGCCGCGCAGACCCGCGAGGCCGTTTGGGCCGATGTGGCCCGCGTGGTGACGCCGTGGCTGGGCAAGGACGCGACATGACGGCGCCCTGGATTGCCCGCCAGACCGAGGCCCTGCTGGCCCAGCGCGGCCACGCCTGGCTGCTGCAAGGCCCGTCCGGCCTGGGCCAGTACGAGCTGGCGCTGGCGCTCGTCTCGGCCTGGCTCTGCGAACAGCCCACGGCGCAGGGCGCCTGCGGCCATTGCCCCAGCTGCCACGCCATCGAGGTGCGCACCCATGCCGACCTGGCGGTGCTGATGCCCGAGACGCAGATGCTTGAACTGGGCTGGCCGCTGTCCGAAAAGGCGCAGGCCGACATCGACGACAAGAAACGCAAGCCCAGCAAGGAAATCCGCGTGGAGGCCATGCGCGACCTGGTGGAGTTTGCCCAGCGCACCGACGCCCGCGGGCGCGGCAAGGCGGTGCTGGTGTTCCCGGCCGAACGCATGAACGCCGTCACGGCCAACGCCCTGCTCAAGACGCTGGAAGAACCGCCCGGCGACGTGCGTTTTGTGCTCGCCACCGAGGCGGCGCACCAGCTGCTGCCCACCATCCGCAGCCGCTGCCAGACCCACACGCTGGCCTGGCCCGAAGGCGCCGAGGCGCTGGACTGGCTGGCCGGGCAGGGCGTTGAAGCGCCCGTGGCCGAGGCCCTGTTGCGCAGCGCCGGTGGCCGCCCGAGCGACGCGCTGCGCCAGAACGGTGCCGGCCTGTCGCCCGCCTGGTGGGCCGCCCTGCCCAAGGCCATGCAGCAGGGCGATGCCTCGCACCTGTCCGATTTGACGCCCGCACAAGCCATCGACGCGCTGCAAAAGCTCTGCCACGACCTGGTGCTGCGCGGCAGCGGCGCCGAGCCGAGGTTTTTCATGGCCAGCCAGCTGCCCGCCTGCCAGGCGTCGGTGATGACATTGACCGACTGGTTCAAGCGCCTGATGCAGTCGGCGCGCACAGCCGAACACCCCTTCAACACCGGGCTCATGCTGGAAGCCCTGGCCAACGACGCCCAGCAGGCCCTGACCGCCAAGGCTTGACCTTTCATGTACATCGATTCCCACTGTCACCTGAACTTTCCCGAACTGGCCAGCCAGCTGCCCGAAATCCTGAGCGCCATGCAGGCCGCGCAGGTGCATCAGGCCGTGGTCATTTGCACCACCATGGAAGAGTTTGGCGCCGTCAAGGGGCTGGCCGCGAAATACCCGCACCTTTGGGCCACGGTGGGCGTGCACCCCGACAACGAAGGCGTGCACGAGCCCAGCCTGCAGGAACTGGTCGATGGCGCGGCTAACCCCAAAGTGATTGCCATTGGCGAGACCGGGCTGGACTACTACCAGATGGACGAGCGCAAGGGCGGCCGCACCGTGGCCGATCTGGAATGGCAACGCGAGCGTTTTCGCACCCACATCCGCGCCGCAAGGCAGGTGCAGCTGCCGCTGGTGATCCACACCCGCTCTGCGTCCGACGACACGATCGCCATTCTGAAAGAAGAGGGTGAGCAGGGCGGACCGGGCTCGGCGAGTGGTGTGTTCCACTGCTTTACCGAAAGCATGGAAGTGGCCCGTGCCGCGCTCGACCTGGGTTTTTACATCTCGTTTTCGGGCATTCTGACTTTCAAGAGCGCAGCCGATCTGCGTGAAGTGGCCAGATTTGTGCCCGATGACCGCTTCCTCATCGAGACCGACAGCCCCTATCTGGCGCCTGTGCCTTACCGCGGCAAGACCAACAACCCCTCCTATGTCCCCTTTGTGGCCAAACAGTTGGCCGAGCTGAGGGGCTGTACGGCCGAGCAGATTGGTGTGCTCACGAGCGCGAATTTTCACCAGCTGTTTGCCAGAACCACCGCTGATCAAATTTCATCCTGATTCTTAAGAAAAGTTTCTGGAGCATTGTTCTGTATGGACTTTTCTCAAACTTCAAGTGATTTCACACTCTTCATGAAGAAATTCAAAAAACTCCTTGTCGGTATTGGTTTTTTGGCCTTCTGGGGCTTTTCTTGGGCCGGGTCGTGGGACGACTTTTTCAATGCCATACGGCTGGACAATCCGAACACCCTGCAAGCTCTGCTGCAGCGTGGTTTCGATCCCAACACCGTCGACCAGCAAGGCACACCCGCACTGATCCGGGCCTTGCAGGAGCAGTCTTACAGGGCTGCCGAAGTTTTGGCCAATCACCCGCAGATCCGTGCCGAGGTGCGCAGCCAGCGTGATGAATCACCGCTGATGCTTGCGGCGCTGCGCGGTCAGGAGGCCCTGGTTGTCAAACTGGTCTCCACAGGCGCTGCCGTCAACAAGGCCGGCTGGACGCCGCTGCATTACGCCGCCACCGGCGGGCATGTGCGCATTGCCGCGTTCCTGATCGGTGCGCATGCGGACGTGAATGCCGAATCGCCCAATGGCACGACGCCGCTGATGATGGCCGCCATGTACGGCAATGACCGTCTGGTGAAGTTGCTGCTCGAATCTGGCGCCGAAGCCTATCCGCGCAACGATCTGGGCCTGAGCGCCGAAGACTTCGCGGTCAAAGCCGGTCGCGAAGATTCTTTGCGTTTGATTCGTCAGGTTTTGCAGCGTTGACATCAACTTTTTGCGGCTTCAAGGCCGGGCTTTTTTGGGTGTATTGATTGATACGATGTATATTATGTTAAGTTAAAGATCTTGACGCAGGCTCCATGGATATCTTTCAGGCTGCCTGCAGACTGAAAGACGAACACCAGGTACGCAGTCAACGCCAGGGAATGGGCCAACTATGACGACAACGGCTCAAACATGGCCCCAGACGATGAGCGCGTCACGCCCTTCAGTGACAAGGTCCACCCGGGCGCCCACAGGCAGCAGCACCTTGGTCGGCACATGGCCGAAAGGCAACCCGGTCAGCACCGGCACCTTGAGTTGGCCGCGCAGCCAGTCGACCACGGTGGCGAGCTTGAAGCCCTTGTCGTGCGCAGGCACCGGCTTGAAATTCGTGAACTGACCCAGCACGATGGCTTTTTGGCGGGCCAGCACGCCCGCGTGCAGCAGCTGCGTGAGCAGGCGCTCGATGCGGTAGGGGTGCTCGCCCACGTCTTCGAGAAAAAGCACGCCTTTGTCGATCTGCGGAAAGTACGGCGAGCCCAGCAGGCTGCACAAGACCGACAGGTTGCCGCCCCAGAGAACGCCGTCTTTCACCCGCGCCTGCAACGCAGCCTCGGCGGTGGGGCGTTGCCAGCCGGTCCCCTCCCCTTGTTCGGCCACCAGGTCGTCAAAGCAGGCCAGCAGGATGTCGTCGGGCTCCCCTTCGGGGCCGAAATCCTCGCCCAGCGCCGGGCCTTGCCAGCTGATGCGGCCGGTTTTGGCCAGCACCGCCTGGTTGAAGGCGGTGAAGTCGCTCAGACCCACGAACTGCATGCCGCCGTCGATGGCCTTGGCAATCGCCTTGTACGGCAAGCCGGGCAGGATGCGTGTGAGGCCATAGCCCCCGCGCGAGATCAGCGCGATGTCGGCGCCGCTGGCGGCGGCACGGCCAATGGCCGCGGTGCGGGTGGCATCGTCGCCGGCAAAGCGCATGTGGCTGGTCAGCGCGGCTTCGTCGATTTCGACCTCGTGGCCCAGGGCCTGCAGGCGCTTGACGCCGCGCCGGAAAGCGGCCTTGTCGCGCACCGCGCTGGAGGGGGAAAAAACGTAAATGTGGGCCATGAGAAAACTTTCAGCAGATCAGGCGAGTGTCGCATGCACGGCAAGCCGCCCCGTTGCAGGACGTACCACTTACGCCCAGCGCGACAGTGCGCGCGGACCGGCGCGGTAGCCCTTGTCGGAGTAGGCCGCATCGAGCAGGTGGCGCTCAATGTGCCTGCCCGGCTGGGCGGGCGCGATGGTGTATCGGTCTGGCGCCATCGCCTGCACTTGGGCCAGCAAGCCCGCCATGCGGGGCGGCGCCACCAGTTGCACGCGCTGCAAACCGGCATGCGTGCACAAGGCGTGCAGGATGCGGGCATGCACTTGCGGCGTGTGAAAGGTTTCTTTCTTGGGCTTGTCGCTGCGGCCAAAACCGATCAGGTCGACCGCCAGCGCCCGCTGCCCTTGGTGGGCCGCTTGCGCCAAGGCGTCGGCCCAGACGATGGCGGCCCCCTCAGGCCCGTGCACATACAGCGTGGCCTGGCGCAGGTCCCTGGGGCCGGTGTCGTGCCAGCACAAGTGCAGGCCGGCCAGCTCGGGCCAGTCGCTGGCGCGTCCTGCTTCACCGGCAAGGGGCGGCCAGCCGTCAAAAGCGGCTGGCGGGGTGCGCAAGGCGTCTTCGCGCAGCGGTTCGGGGTTGATGCGTCTCGGCCTGAAAAAATCCTGCAGCAACTGCCCGCAGGCCTGCGCCTGCACGCCCCCGCGCACGTCGGTCTGGTGGTTGAGCTGGGCCAGGTCGAACAGGTTGAGCACCGAACCGGCCGCGCCGGTGCGCGGATCGGCTGCGCCGTACACCACGCGTGCAAGGCGCGCATGCAGCATGGCGCCGCTGCACATGGCGCAGGGCTCCAGTGTGACGTACAGCGTGCATCCGTCGAGCCGGTAATTGCCCAGCACACGCGCCGCCTCGCGCATGGCGATGATTTCGGCGTGGGCGGTGGGGTCGTGCCCCGCAATAGGGGCATTGCGGCCGGTGGCGACCAGCTGGTTGTCCTTCACCAGCACCGCACCGACAGGCACTTCACCCGTGGCAGCGGCCTGGCGGGCCTGCTCCAGCGCCAGGCCCATCCAGTGTTCGTCCCGGGTGTTGTCGTTCAGGCTCACACGAGGCCCAGTTTTTTCATCCAGCCAGCCAGCGCCTGTTCCTGCGCATTGCCCGCGGCATAAGTCGCATGCATGGCCGCATGGGCCTCGGGCCGGTGCTGGTTGAGCTTGACGGCGCATTGCAGATCCACGATGCGCAGCTCGAACGCCGTGATCGCGTTGAGCATCTTGCCGGTGTAGTCCTCCGGCAAGGCTCGCCACTGCGCGGCGTAAGCAGGCTCGTGCTCGGCAATCAGCTGCTTGAGCAAGGCGTCTTTGGCCTCTTCACCCTCCAGCAATCGGGCCTCCACACGGGCCTGCACGGCCAGATAAGTCCAGGTCGGCACCCTCTGCAGGTCGGCATAGACCTTGGGCGACATGTAGGCCTGTGGTCCCATGAAGCTGGCCAGGGCCAACGGGCGCTGCTGCAGGTAGCCGCCCAGCGGGTTGCCGCGGGCGCAATGTCCCTGCAGCAAGGCAGGCTGACCGCCCTGCTCCTGAAGTTTGAGCGGCAGGTGGGTGATGAACGGAAAGCCCGTGTCATCCGTCGTCACCAGACTCGCGAACGGGTGTTCGCGCATGATGGTGGCGGCATGCCTGGGATGGTTGAACTGTTGGGGCAGGTACACGTCAAGCGCTTTCTGGATGAGATGGCTATGCCGATTAAAACTTGCCGGTCAGCAAGGTGGCAACCCTTTTTCCTGCAACCCGAGAGCCCAGAGTGTTGAGGTGGTTCTTGTCGCGGTAGGCCATCCTGTCATCCGACAGCATGGAGCAAGTTTGTGTATCGCAAAAAACATCTCCATAACGGATCATGGAAACCGATGGGAACTGTTTGTGAACGTTCAAGAGCTGCGGCAGGTATTTTTCTGTCTGTCGCTCATACGCTTCACGCGTCACACCGCAAAGCGTGCCGCCACTGAGCGGCCGTGCGAACTTGCAGCGCTGCGGCTCAAAATCGAACTCGAATACATCGTCCAGAAGTACCACCTGCTTGCCGGCCGCCTGCAAGGTACGCACTGATTCGGCCAGTTCGGCAGTGAAATCCACGCCTGCTGGCAACTTTTCGATTCGTGAATTCCACACCGCCACCATCAGGACCGTGCGTATCGCAGAGTCCTTGACCAGTTGTTGCAGTGCCTCTTTGGCTTGCGGGTTGGCGGGAATGGGCAAGCCACCCACGCCAAAGACGGTCAGGTTGCGTTCAGGCATGGCTTCGGACAGGCCTAAAAAAAGGTGTTGGGCATGGCTGTCTCCGAAGAGAGCCATGTCAGCGGGTCCTTTGGCTCGCGATATCGCTTCCTGTTTTGCAGAGTCCTGCAGGAACTCGTCGTGCCCAATGCTTCCGTCATGCAGGATGTAGTCTGGTCCGGAAAGGGAGCGACCCGGAACACCATCGCTGTTCTTGATGGCAAGACCTGCGGTGCCAGTGAATGTCATCAGTAACAACAGGGAGACGACCATGCGTCGCGTCGGTGCACGGTGCCTGAATTGGCGTTCTATCAAGTGTGTGGTCAAACCAGCCAGGACAAAGGAGAGTGCAAGCCCTGCCAACCGCCAGTTCGCACCGGGCTTCTGACCTTCAATGATGTGGGCGAACGACAGAATCGGCCAATGCCAGAGGTAAAGCGCGTAACTGATCTCGCCAACCCAAAGCACACTCCGATGGGTGACGGCGCGCTGCAAGCCTGCCAGTTGTCCCCTGGATGCGATGAAACACAAGGCACCCATGACCGGCAGCAAAGCCCAGCCGCTCGGATAAACCGCGGCCCATTGGCAAATGACCAGACTGGCCAGCAACAAAGCGATGCCGATGCGCCCAAGATGTCGCTGAATTTGCGGATTTGTCTTTTCGAGGAATTTTGGCCAGTAAATGGCCACCAAGCCCCCAGCCATCGGCTCCCAAAAGCGACTGAATGGCGAATAAAAATCATGAACCGGATTGGTCAATCCCAAATAGATGTTCCAGCCCAAAGACAAGGAACCCAGCGCCAGAAGCCACACTGCTGGACGTTTGAAGAAACGGCATATGCCCAACAAAATGGCGGGCCAAAAAATATAAAACTGCTCTTCAACTGCCAGAGACCAGAGGTGCAGCAAAGGCTTCAGCTCAGCGGCCGTATCGAAGTAGCCCGACTCGCGTCGCAGGATGAAATTCGACAGAAAAACCGATGCACTCAGGGTATGGTTGCCCAACTGTTTGTACTCGTCCTCAAAAAGCACCCACCAGCCGAATCCAATGCATGCCAACAGGACCGTGATCAACGCAGGGAAAATGCGTCGCACCCTGCGTGCGTAGAAATTTGAGAACGAAAAACGCCCTGTATGCAGCTCACGCCAGACAATATCGGTGATCAGAAAACCCGAGATGACAAAAAAAATGTCTACGCCAACAAAACCACCGGGCAATGCAGATGGAAAGGCGTGAAAGACCAGTACGGAAAGCACAGCGATCGCGCGAAGCCCATCGATTTCAGGCCGATACGTGCTGGTCTTTTTGTAATCTGGATCTGAAGACATTGACGTCAAATTCAAATTTGAGCCGACAAGACCCCTGAATGTGCTGAGGGCCTTTTGAAAAGGCCCTCCATTCGGTCACAAGAGACGGTTCGTTATTCCCACTCGATCGTCGCCGGAGGCTTGGAGCTGACGTCGTAAGTCACGCGGTTGATGCCTCGCACCTCGTTGATGATGCGACCGGACACCTTTTTGAGCAGGGCATACGGTAGCTCGGCCCAGTCGGCGGTCATGAAGTCGCTGGTCTGCACGGCGCGCAGGGCCACGACGTAGTCGTAGGTGCGGCCGTCGCCCATCACGCCCACGCTTTTCACCGGCAGGAAGACGGTGAAGGCCTGGCTGGTCAGGTCGTACCAGGTCTTGCCGCTGTGGCTGTCGATGGTGTTGCGCAGTTCTTCGATGAAGATGGCGTCGGCACGGCGCAGCAGGTCGGCGTATTCCTTCTTCACTTCG
>JAYRQF010000050.1:0-2014 GCA_041910735.1 Limnohabitans sp. | reverse complement strand
CCGATGGCGATCGCCTCGCGCGGCTTGGACAGGATGGCCTGCACCATGTCCTCGACGGCGGCGTCCAGCTGATCGGGCACCACCACGCGGTTGACCAGGCCGCGCGCGCGCGCCTCGGCCGCGGTGATGAAGCCGCCCGTCAGCAGCATCTCCATCGCCTGCTTGGGCTGCATGTTGCGCACCAGGGGCACGCTGGGGGTGCCGCAGAACAGGCCCACGTCGATGCCGTTGACGCCGAACTTCACCCCTTCGGCCGCCACCGCCAGATCGCACTGGGCCACCAGCTGGCAGCCCGCCGCGGTGGCGATGCCCTGCACGCGGGCAATGACCGGCACCGGCAGCTTGCGCAGCGCCATCATCATGCGGGTGCACTGCGCAAACAGCTGCTGGTAATACGCCAGCTCAGGGTAGGCCTTCATTTCCTTGAGGTTGTGACCGGCGCAAAAGGCCTTGCCCTCGGCGCCCAGCACCACGACGCGGGCAGTGTCATCGGCCGCCACGCGGGCAATGGCCTGCTGCAAGGCTTCGAGCATGGACTCGCCCAAGGCATTGAAGGTGACGGGGCTGTTGAGCGTGAGGACGTGCAGGCCGCGCGCATCACGGCTGTGGCGCAACTCGCCGTCCTGCAGGAGTTCGGTGGTGGTGTTCATGGGGCCATTGTGGCCCAAGCTCACACGTCGGCCAGTGCGCGCAGGTGCGCCTCGACGCTGCGCGCCAGTGAACTCAGGTTATAGCCGCCTTCCAGACAGCTCACGATGCGGCCTTTGGCGTAGCGTTTGGCAATGTCTTTGATGCGCATGGTGATCCACGCGTAGTCCTGCTCCACCAGTCCGAGCTGGCCCATGTCGTCCTCACGGTGGGCGTCAAAGCCTGCGCTGATGAAGATCAGCTCGGGCTGGAAGGCCTCGAGACGCGGAATCCACATCATCTCGATGATTTCGCGAATGTCCATGCCTTTGGTGTAGGCTGGCACCGGCACATTCACCAGATTGGACGCATGCGATTGCGATCCCCCGTCAGGGTAGAAGGGGTGCTGGTAGAAGCTCACCATCAGGATGCGCTCGTCACCGGCCACGATGTCCTCGGTGCCGTTGCCGTGGTGCACGTCAAAGTCCACGATGGCCACGCGCTGGAGGCCGTGGCGCTCCACCGCATGCTTGGCCGCGATCGCCACATTGTTGAAAAAGCAGAAACCCATGGCCTTGTCGCGGCAGGCATGGTGCCCGGGCGGCCGGATGGCGCAAAAGGCGTTCTCCAGCTCGCCTTCGATGACCGCATCGGTGGCCTCGATGGCGGCACCGGCCGAGCGCAGCGCGGCGTCCCAGGTGTGGGCATTGATGAGGGTGTCCGGGTCCAGCGGCGTGTGCGCAGGTCCACCTGCGGCCATGTCCTCGCGCAGCACATCGGTCAGACCGCGCAGCGCCGCCACATGCATGCGCCCGTGCGCCAGCTCAATGTCGGCCAGCGCTGCGGGCGCCGCCTCACGGCGGGTGAGCGCCATGTCCAGCCCGGTGATCAGCAGCCGGTCCTCGATCGCGCTCAGGCGCTCGGGGCATTCCGGGTGTCCGGCACCCATTTCGTGCTTCAGACAGTCGGGGTGGGTGAAATAGCCAGTGGCGCCCATGAAGTCATCCTCATTTTTGTTGAATTCAGCTTAGCACGCCCGACTGGCCTTTCCCTGAATCCAGATCAAGGCCACGCAAGGCATCGGCCTGCTACACCGCCGTTTAAACTGCCCGCATGTCCGCTGTTTTTCGCCTTGCCTGCCTGACGCCCCTGTGGATCGTCCTGACGTGTGCCCTGCCGGTCACGGCCACACAAAAAACCAAACCAGCCACCCCACACGCCAGGTCGTCGGGCCATCACGCCAGCGCCCCCAAGGGCGCCAAAGGCTCAGCCAAAAGCCGCAAGGCCCACCGCGGGCAAGCCCATGCAGCACGCGCCACCCCCGCCGACAGCTACGCCAGCCGCCCCGAAGCCCTGCAATGGGCCGACGACGCCGCCGGCCGGCTGG
>JAYRQF010000049.1:0-3054 GCA_041910735.1 Limnohabitans sp. | reverse complement strand
GGCTGCCGGGCACCTGCAACGACAGCGCCAGCAGGCTGGGCGGCGGCGGCGCGTCGAAGTACAGGTCGCCATACGGGTCGTCCTCGATGATGAGCGTCTGGTACTGCACCGCCAGCTCCAGCACGCGGCGGCGGCGCCTCGCCGAAGTACAGATCACCGTAGGGGTCGTCTTCCACGATGAGGGTGTTGTACTTCACGGCCAGTTCGAGCACACGTTTGCGGCGCTCTGCGCTCAGCATGGCGCCGCTGGGGTTGCCAAAGGTCGGAATCAGGTAAACAAACTTGGGCTTGTGCTCGGCGATCAACTGCTCCAGCCGGTCGGTCTGCACGCCGTCGCCGTCGATCGGGGCGCTGACGAGCTCGGCGCCGTACAGGCGAAAGCACTGGATGGTGGCCAGGAAGGTCGGGCCTTCGACGATCACCTTGTCACCGGGGCTGATCAAGGTCTTGCCCAGCAGGTCCAGCGCCTGCTGGCTGCCGGTGGTGACGATCAGCTGGTCCGGGGCCACGTCCCTGGCGCCCTTTTGGGCCATGAACTGCGCCAGTTGCTCGCGCAGCGGGTTGAAGCCTTCGGTCGCGCCATACTGCAGTGCGGCGCCCGGGTCTTTGGCCAAAGCTGCGTTGCTGGCCTCGCGGATGCCGTCCACGTCGAACATTGCGCTGTCCGGAAAGCCGCCGGCAAAACTGATGATGCCGGGCTTGCCCAGCAGCTTGAACAGCTCACGGATGGCAGAGGTTTCAACGTTGTTCAGACGGTCGGCAAAAGGAATGGCCATGAAGCAAAATCCCGGGCATGAAAAAGGAATTCATCGAGCCGTTCTTTGCCACCCTCAAGGCGGCCAATCCGCAGCCCAATACCGAGCTGGAGTATACGAGCGTGTTCGAGCTGCTCGCGGCCGTTCTGCTCTCGGCGCAGGCCACCGATGTGGGGGTCAACAAGGCCACGCGCAGGCTGTTTCCGGTGGCCAACACGCCACAGAAAATCCTGGCGCTGGGGCTCGATGGGCTGGAGGGTTACATCAAGACCATCGGCCTGTACCGCAGCAAGGCGAAACACCTGATGGAGACCTGCCGCATTCTGGTGGCGCAGCACGGCGGCGAGGTGCCCCGCACCCGCGAAGCGCTCGAAGCCCTGCCCGGCGTGGGCCGCAAAACGGCCAATGTGGTGCTCAACGTCGCCTTTGGCGTGCCCACCATGGCGGTGGACACGCACATCTTTCGCGTCGGCAACCGCACCGGCCTGGCGCCGGGCAAGACGCCGTACGAAGTGGAAATGCAGCTGCTCAAGCGGGTGCCTGCCGCATATCTGGTGGATGCCCACCACTGGCTGATCCTGCACGGGCGCTACATCTGCCAGGCGCGCAAACCCTTGTGCGGACAATGCGCGGTCTCCCGCTATTGCGACTTCCAGCCCAAAACCGCCTGAAACCGGTCACAGCCACGCCCGTTTTTGAATCCTTTGGCACTCCAAAGGGTGCCAGACGCGGTGTGGCGCGCGGATAAAATCTGGAACCTTCCTCCCGCCGGAGACCGCCCCGCCGCCAGCCCCTGGCCGCACCGTGAGCCGTCCCGGCCTTTCATTTTTCGAGTCCGCCATTTCCATGACGCGAGTGTCACCGCGTACACGCCTGCACAGTTCCGAACTGCTGCGCTTTCTCACCAGCCAAGGCATGGTGGACGTGGCCGTGGATGCTGGCGACGTCGGCCAGCGCCTGGGTGACTGGTTGCATTTCCGCCACGCCATCGCCCTGCAGGCATTCATCGGCGAAGTGGACGATCCGGCGGCCGTGCCCGCCACACCCACTGCCCGTGTGGATGCCTCCGTGCTGCGCCAGCGTTTCGCCCAGGTGCGCAGCGCGCTGGAACAGTCCATCACCGAAGGCAGCGCACCCGCGCCCGGCATGCCGCGCATCGAGCCGCCCACCTCCGAGCTGGAGCACCCGATCGACCCCAAAACGGCCTTTGACCCCTTGCGGCGCTACTGCACCGGGCACCAGCGGCAGATGGAAAACATCATCCGCTCGCTGCGTCTGCAGCTGCGCGGCATGCTCGACAAGGGCAGCACGCCCCACAGGCAACTGGCCACGCTGGATGCCATTTTCGAAAACGTGCTGCTGGAGCGCGGAACCCGGCTGCTCGGGCACATTGCGCCGGGCTTTGAAAAGCGTTTTGCCAAAGCCCTCAAGCAGCACATGAAGCTGCTCCTTGAGGCCGCCGAGGCCGACGAACCTGCGCCTCGCACAGCCCCCTGGCTGGGCCCGCTGCTCGACGACCTGCGCACCGCCCTGCTGGCCGAACTGGACCTGCGTCTGCAACCCGTGCTCGGCCTGATCGAGGCCCTGACCCAAGACACCCCACAAGAACAATGAAGAACCACGCTTTCCACACCGCCTTTGTCCTCGGTGCCCTGGCCGCCTTCTGGGTGGCCGCAGCCGTGGCCAGCACCCACCTGCTGGTGCTGGTCATGACCGCCGTGATCGGCGCCGTCTACGTCTTTGGCGCACTGGAACTGCACCGCTACCGCGGTGACACGGCCCGCCTGCAACAGGCCCTGACCGAAGTGCCGTCCGAATTGCAGCAGCTGGGGGACTGGCTCGTTCGCGTGCCGGCCCCACTGCAAAACGCCGTGCGCCAGCGCATCGAGGGCGAGCGCACCGCCCTGCCCGGCCCGGCACTCACGCCCTATCTGGTGGGCCTGCTGGTCATGCTGGGCATGCTGGGCACCTTTTTGGGCATGGTGGTCACGCTCAACGGTGCGGTGTTCGCGCTGGAAGGCACCAGCAGCGTGCAGGGCATGCGCGCTGCGTTTTCCGAGCCCATCAAGGGCCTCGGGCTGGCCTTCGGCACCTCGGTGGCGGGTGTGGCCACCTCGGCCATGCTGGGCCTGATGTCCAGCCTGTCGCGACGCGAACGTGCACAGGCTGCGCAGGCACTCGACGGGCTGATGGGCACCGGCCTGCGCCATTTCTCGCTTGCGCACCAGCGCCAGGAAACCTTCCGCGCCCTGCAGCAGCAGTCGCAAGCCCTGCCGCTGGTGGTGCAGCAGCTGCAGTC
>JAYRQF010000048.1:0-16274 GCA_041910735.1 Limnohabitans sp. | reverse complement strand
TGCTGGACGTGGGCCTGAGCTACATCCGCCTGGGCCAGAGCGCCACCACGCTCTCGGGTGGCGAGGCGCAGCGCGTCAAGCTCGCGCAGGAACTCTCCAAGCGCGACACCGGCCGCACGCTCTACATCCTGGACGAACCCACCACCGGCCTGCACTTCGCCGACATCGACCTGCTGCTGAAAGTGCTGCACCAGCTGCGCGACGCGGGCAACACCATCGTCGTCATCGAGCACAACCTCGACGTCATCAAAACCGCCGACTGGCTGATCGACATGGGCCCCGAAGGCGGTGCGGGCGGCGGCACCGTGGTGGCCGAGGGCACACCCGAGCAGATCGCGGCGCACCCGGACAGCCATACGGGCAAGTACCTGGCGCGGTTGCTTTAAGCGATACCCCGGCGCCAGAGCCTGGTGTAAAAAATCACCTCTGAACAAGAGGAGACACCATGGCCCAGGCCACCCCGCTGGACACCGCCGTCCCCGTCGACATCGGCCTGAACCCGCAGCGCACACAACAGCTGGTGAACGTGCTGCGCGAGCGCGTGGACCGGCAGCACATTCCTGGCGCGGTGGTGCTGATCGCCCGCCAGGGCCGCATCGGCCTGTTCGAAGCCATGGGTCAGCAGGACCCGGCCACCGGCACGCCCATGCGCAACGACAGCATCTTCCGCATCTATTCGATGACCAAGCCGCTAGTGTCTGTGGCCATCATGATGCTGGTGGAACGCGGGCGGCTGCTGATCAGCGACCCGGTCAGCCGCTGGCTGCCCGAGTACAACAAGCAGTCGGTGCTGGGTGCCAGCGGCCTGATCCCGGCCTGGCAGCCGGCCACGGTGCAGGACCTGCTGCGCCACACCGCAGGGCTGACCTACGAATTCCTCGGCGATTCGCCGGTGCAGCGCGAATACGCCAAAGTACAGATCGCTTCGCGCGGGCGCAGCAACGAGGATTTTTCACGCACGCTGGCCAGTATTCCCCTGCAGTTCCAGCCGCGCAGTTGTTGGGCCTACAGCCGCGCCACCGATGTGCTGGGACGGCTGGTGGAAGTAATCAGTGGCCAGACGCTGGGGCAATTTTTGCAGCGCGAAATTTTTGATCCGCTGGGCATGGTGGACACCGGCTTTGCCGTGCCGCCCGCGCACCAGCACCGCATCGTCGAGCCCTTCGGCCACGACCCTGACGGCGGTGTGCCGATGAAGCTGTTCGACCCGCGCGAAGTGCCCGTCATGGAAAGCGGTGGCGGCGGCCTGATGTCCACCGCGATGGACTACGCCCGCTTTCTGCAATGCCTGCTGAGCGGTGGCGAACTGGACGGCCACCGGCTGCTCAGTCGCCACACCCTGGCCTTCATGACGGCCGACCACCTGGGCGACATCCCGATCGACGGCACGCTGCTGCCACCAGGCCACGGTTTCGGTCTGGGCTTTGCGGTGCGCCGCGCGGCAGGCGAATCGCCCGTGCCCGGCTCGGTGGGCACGTACCACTGGAGCGGCATTGGCGGCACCTCGTTCTTCGTCGATCCCGCACAGGACCTTTACGCCATGCTGCTCACGCAGGCTCCGAACCAGAGGGACCATTACCGCCAGCTGTTTCGCAATCTGGTTTACGCAGCGCTGAGCTGATCAGCCATACGGTCCGCCCGCGGATCAGAAGACATCCAGCAAATCAATATCAGTCATCCACAACCAGCGAGGACGAAGCAGTGGCCACCAGATTGCCGGTTTTTTCTTCCAGCAGCTGCGCGCGGGCAAATGCCATGGTCCGGCCACAGCGGTCCACCACGCCGATGGCCCTGTAGCGGCCCTGGGGTGCCGCCCGCAGGAACGAGGTGTTGAGGTTGGTCGTGGCACACGAGCCCTGTGGCGGCAGTTTGGCCAGCACCGCGAACGCCATGGCGAAGTCCAGCATGGCCGTCACCGCACCGCCCTGCAGCACCCCGGTGCCCTGAATGAACAGGCCGGCAGGCTCGAAGGCGATCTCCACCTCGCCCTGCTCGCGGTCCACCCTGAGCAACGTCGACTGCAGAGCCTGTGCCATAGGGTTGGAATCGATGGGCATGGCCGCACACCCATCCTGCACAAACCGGTAGATCAGGGCCTGGTCCGGGTTGCCGAAAACCGGCTTGTTCATGGTCGCCCCTCGTCGCACACGGCACGCGCAATGATTTCCTTCATGATTTCGGATGTGCCGGCATAGATGCGCTCGATGCGGGCGTCCACAAAGGCACGCGCGATCGGGTATTCGTGCATGTAGCCGTAGCCACCATGCAGCTGCAGGCATTCGTCGGTCACGCGGCCCAGCAGTTCGGAATGCCAGAGCTTGCCGGCCGAAGCGCCAACCGCATCGAGCTGGCCGGCCATGTGCAGACCCAGCAATTGGTCGCAGTAGGCACGCCCGGCCTGCAACTCGGCCCACAGGCCGGCGAGCTTGAATCGGGTGTTCTGGAAGTCGGCCACGCGCTGGCCAAAGGCCTTGCGCTCCTGCACGTATTTCACTGTCCACTCCAGCGCGGCCTCGGCGCGCGACTGGCACTGCACCGACACCAGCAGGCGCTCCTGCGCCAGCTCCTGCATCAGGTAGCGAAAGCCCTTACCCTCTTCGCCCAGCAGGTGGTCGGCGGGCACGCGCACGTCTTCAAAAAAGAGTTCGGCCGTGTCCTGGGCGTGCTGGCCGATCTTGTGCAGGTTGCGGCCGCGCGAGAAACCGGGCATGTCGGCAGTCACAACGAACAGCGAGATCCCTTTGGCACCCTGGTCCGCATCGGTCTTGCAGGCCAGCACGATCACGTCGGCGTTGTGGCCGTTGGTGATGAAGGTTTTCTGGCCGTTGATGACCCAGTGGTCGCCATCACGCACGGCGCGGGTGCGGATGGCGGCCAGATCGCTGCCGGTGCCCGGCTCGGTCATGGCCACTGCCCCCACCCATTCGCCGCTGGCCATGCGCGGCAGCACTTTTCGCTTGAGGGCGGGCGTGCCGTGGTGTGCGATGTAGGGCGTGACGATGACCGAGTGCAGCGGAAACCCCGGGCCGGTGGCGCCAACCCGGCCCAGCTCCTCGCAGACGATCACATCAAACAGCAGGTCGCCACCCGGACCACCGTCTTCTTCGGGCAGCCAGCAGCACAGCAGGCCCTGTTCACCCGCACGTTGCCACACCTCGCGCGGGACGCCGTGCTCTGCCTCCCACTGCGCGTGGTGGGGTGCGATTTCTTTTTCGCAAAACCGGCGCACCTGATCGCGAAAAGCTTCGTGGTCGGCCGAGAACAGCGGGCGGGGCATGGAACGCATGGGCAAAACTCCTGGGATCATTTCGTTGCCAACCATTTTGTCATTCATTGTTGACAATATCAATGCACAGGCGACACACTCCCTGCACCGCCGGGGACTCGGCGATACTTCGACCATGACCGTGCACAAACACCTGCTCCGACATCTGCTCATGGCCCGCTCCGACTGGATGGAGCAGCGCGTCATGGACCTGGCCGAACACAACGGCTATCCGCATGTGACCACCGCCATGAACCGGCTGTTCGCCCACCTCGGTGGCCGACCGCTGGGCCTGTCGGAACTGGCAAGACGCCTGTCGGTGAGTCGGCAGGCCGTGCACAAGCTCGCCCAGGAGGCTGAAAAACTGGGTCTGGTGGAATTCATCCCCAGCGATGAGGATGGCCGCGTGAAGCTGCTGCGCTTCACCCAGAAAGGCTGGCGCATGTCCGAAAAAGCCGCCGCATCGTTCGCAGAAATCGAGCAGGAGCTGGCCACTCACATCGGCACACAGGAGCTCGAATCGCTCAAACGTATCCTGGCCCTGCCCTGGCCTGAGACGCTCCCCGGCCAGGGAAACTCCTGAGGCATCCAGCCGCCCGGCACGTTGACAGCGCCCAAGGGCCACTCCGAGAATTACGTCAACCATTGTTGACGTAATTCCAAGGAGCCCGCATGACCCTGAACCGACGCGACTTCATCCACGCCTCAGGCGCAGCGCTGCTGGCCGGCCTGCATGGCGGTGCATCCGCCCAGCCGGCAGAGACCGGCCGCATCTACGTCGGCTTTCCGGCCGGCACCACGCCGGACATCCTGGCCCGCAAGGTCGGCGAAAAACTGGTGCAGGGCGGCTACGCCCGCGCCCTGATCGTCGAAAACCGTGCGGGCGCCGGTGGGCAGCTGGGCGTGGTCGGCGTCAAGGGCATGCCAGCCGACGGCAACCACATCCTGCTGACCCCCATGTCCATGCTGGGCGTTTACCCCTTCACCTACAAAAAGCTGCCGTACGACCCGGTTGCCGACCTCACACCGGTCAGCATGGGCGTGAGCTTTGACTACGGCATCGCGGTTGGCCCCATGGTGCCCGACAGCGTCCGGGACATCCCCGGTCTGATGGCCTGGTTCAAAGCCAACCCGGACAAGGCCAGCATCGCCTCCCCCGCGCCCGGCTCCACCCTGCACTTCACCGGGGTCATGCTGGGCCGCGCCGCCGGCATCGAGCTGACCCATGTGGGCTACAAAGGCTCACCACCGGCCATCCAGGACATGCTGGGCGGCACACTGCCGGCACTGGTCTCACCGCTGGGCTCTTTCCTGAACTACATGGGCCCGGGCAGCAAGCTCCGGGTGCTGGCCACCTCCGGCGCACGCCGCAGCCGCTTCACCCCGGGCGTCGCCACGCTGGCCGAGCAGGGCTACAAAGATCTGGTGTTCAGCGAGTGGTACGGCTTTTACCTGCCAGCCAGGGCACCGGCCGAGGTGGTGCGCAGGCTCAATGCTGCGCTGCATCAGGCTCTGAAGGCACCCGACATCGCGGAGTCTCTGGCCGGATTCGGCATGGACCCGGCGCCTGGCACACCCGAAGAACTGGCCACCGCGCTGCAGCGCGACCTGAAGGTCTGGGGGCCGATTGTCAAATCCATCGGGTTCACGGTGGACAGCTGATGGCGGTTTTTTGTGTCAAGCTGATGCCCTGACAAGACCGACTCTGGAGACAAGACCATGCCCCTGCAACCCGGCCTGATGATGGACCGCCCGCTGCTGATCTCTGCCGTGCTCGAACACGGCGCTGCCCAGCATGGCCACCAGCAAGTCGTCTCGCGTGAGACGCACGGCCCGCTGCACCGCAGCACCTACGCCGACGTGGCGCGTCGCGCCAGACAGCTGGCCAACGCACTCCAGGCCCTCGGGCTTGAGAGTGGCCATGCGGTGGCCTCGATCGCCTGGAACAACCACCGGCACCTTGAGGCGTATTACGGTGTCTCGGGCAGCGGCATGGTCATGCACACCTGCAACCCGCGCCTGCATCCGCAGCAGCTGGTCTACATCCTCAACCATGCCGAAGACCGCGTGGTGCTGTTCGACAGCACCTTCGCCCCCATCGTGCAGGCGATCGCAGCACAGTGCCCCAAAGTGCAGGCTTGGGTCTGCCTGAGCGATGCGGCCAACACGCCAAAGATTGAAGGCGTGCAGGTGCTGAACTACGAAGACCTGATCGCGCCGTACAGCGACCGGTTCGAGTGGCCCGAGTTCGACGAACGCACCGGCGCCGTGCTTTGCTACACCTCGGGCACCACGGGCAACCCCAAGGGCGTGCTGTATTCGCACCGCGCCATCGTGCTCAACGCCACCACCGCCTGCCTGCCCGATGTGCTCAGCCTCTCGGCACGCGAGGCGGCGCTGCCGGTGGTGCCCATGTTCCACATCAACGCCTGGTGCATCCCGTATGCGGCCATGGTGGCCGGCGCAAAGCTGGTGCTGCCCGGCCCCAAACTCGACGGCCCCAGCCTGTACGAGCTGATGGAAGCCGAGCAGGTCACCATCAGCGCGGGCGTGCCCACCATCTGGATGGGCCTGATCCAGCACGTCGAAGCCAACGGCCTGCGCTTCTCATCCATGAAGCGCACCTGCGTGGGTGGCTCGGCCATGCCGCGCGCGCTGATTGCCAAATTCAATGATGTGTACGGCGTGGAAGTGCGTCACGGCTGGGGCATGACCGAAACCACCGCCGTGGCCACCATGAGCAATCTGGGTCCGCGCGAAGCGGCCCTGCCGGCCGAAGAGCGCCACGCCATCGTGGCCCGCCAGGGCAAGGTGGTCTCGGGCATCCAGATCAAGGTGGTCGACGAAAACGGTGCCACGTTGCCGCGCGACGGCACTTCGCAGGGCGAGCTGATGGTGCGGGGCCAGTGGATCGTCGAGCGCTATTTCAAGACCGACCGCACAGCGCTGGTGGACGGCTGGTTCCCGACCGGCGACATTGCGACCATTGATGCCGACGGCGTGATGACCATCCGCGACCGCACCAAGGACGTGATCAAGAGCGGCGGCGAGTGGATCAGCTCCATCGACCTCGAAAACGCCGCCATCGGCCACCCGGCTGTGGCCATGGCCGCGGTCATCGGCGTCAAGCACCCCAAGTGGGACGAGCGGCCCCTGCTCTTCATCGTGCGCAAGCCGGGGCAGGCACTGGAAAAAGCCGAAATCCTCGACTTTCTCGCCAGCCGAGTGGCCAAGTGGTGGGTGCCCGAAGACGTGGTCTTCCTCGACTCCTTGCCCGTGGGCGGCACGGGCAAGGTGCAGAAGAACGAGTTGCGGCAAAAATACGGCGGCGTGTTTTCGGACCAATGAACCCCATGCCCGGGACTTAACATTCCGGGCATGGCCCAGGAAACCGAACTCAAGCTCAGCCTGCAGGCGCAAGACCTGCCGCGTCTGCTCAGCCACCCCCTGCTGACGGCCCCTGCCGCGCCGCAGCGCCTGCTCAACACCTATTTCGACACGCCTGACCTTGCGCTCAAGGCCCGCCGCATGGCGGTGCGCGAGCGGCTGGCGGGCGGGCAATGGCTGCTGACGGTCAAGACGGCGGGCATCAGCACGGGTGGCCTCTCGCGCCGGCAGGAATGGGAAGGCCCGACCCTGCCGGGTGCGCTCGACTTTGTCGCGCTCGTCGACGACGCGGCACTGGCCGCAGAACTCATGGCCCTGCGCCCAAAACTCCAGCCCCTGTTTGCCACCGACTTTGAACGCCAACGCTGGGTCATCGGGCATGCCGGCACCCGCATCGAAGTTGCACTCGACCAGGGGCGCATCCATGTGCCGGGCACGGCGCAGACCGAACCGTTGCTGGAACTGGAACTGGAGTTGCTGGACGGCCCGGATGCCGCCCTGAGCGCTCTGGCCAGCACCTTGCGCCAAACCCCTCAAGGTGAGGTACAGCTCATCCCCTCGGACACCAGCAAAGCCCAGCGCGGCATGGCCTTGTGGCAACGTGTGTGACAGCCTGAGGGCCGGCAGCTGCTATCGTTCAGCGGCCTGAGACCGGCAGGCGCAAAGATTCAGACACTGGCCGGTTCTGGAGACAAAACATGAAAACAAGACAGGCCCTGTGGACACTGGCCTTGATGGCCGCAGCCTGGACCACTCAGGCTTTCGGACAGAACTTCCCCGACAAACCCATCCAGATCGTCGTTCCGGTCGCTGCCGGCGGTGGCACCGACCTGCTGGCCCGCACGCTCGGCCAGAAAGTGGGCGAGCTGCTGGGGCAAACCGTTGTCGTCGAAAACCGGCTGGGCGCCGGCGGCAACATCGGCGTGCAGGCCGTGGCCAAGGCCAAACCCGATGGCTACACCCTGTTGCTGTCTCCGGCAACCATCGCGCTGAACGTGGCGGTCTACCGCAAGCTGCCTTACGACCTGCTCAAGGAACTGCAAACCATCACCCTGGTCGGCCAGACCGGCGTGGTGCTGGTGACGCACCCCTCGCTCAAGCCTCGTCAGGTTTCTGAACTCGTCGAACTGGCCAAAGAAAAACCGGGTGAGCTGAACTACGGCTCGGCCGGGCTGGGCAGCCCGCAGCACCTGCAAAGCGAGTTCTTCAACCAGCTCGCCTCACTCAAGACCAACCACATTCCCTACAAGGGCCAGTCGCAGGCGATGAACGATCTGGTGGGCGGCCAGTTGAACTACATGTTCAGCCCCATCCAGAATGCCCTGCCCTTCATCCGGCAGGAGCGCATCCGTGCGCTGGCCGTGGCCTCGGCGCAGCGTCACCCGGCCCTGCCCAATGTGCCCACGCTGGCAGAGGCCGGCTACAGGGGCGTTGAGCTGACCAACTGGTTTGCGCTGTACGCCCCGGCAGGCACACCGACCGCCATTGTGAAAAAACTCAACGCCGCCTTCGTCAAGGTAGGCAAGTCCCCCGAAATGCTGGAAAAGTTCGAGAAGCTTGGTTTCGATCCATTCTTCACTACACCCGAAGAAGGTACCGACTTCATGCGCGCCGAGCTGGTGCGCTGGGCCCGAGTGGCCGCACATGCCGGCATCAAGGCCGAATGAACCGGAGAACACCCATGCACCAAGAACTTCTGGAAGACCTGGCGATCGCCAACCGCATCCTCGTCAACGAGGGCGTGCTCGACGGCTTCGGCCACATCAGCGTGCGCAACCCCGACCGCACTGACCGTTTCTACATCGCCCGCAGCATGGCACCAGCCCTGGTGACGGTCGATGACATCCTCGAAGTGGATCTGGAGGGCAACGTCCACGATGCACAAGGTCGCCGCACCTATGTGGAGCGCTTCATCCACAGCGCCATTTACAAGGCCCGACCCGAGATCATGTCCGTCATTCACAGCCATTCACCCGCAGTGATCCCCTTTGGCGTCACGGGCGCGCGGTTGCGCCCCATCTGTCACATGAGCGGTTTTCTCGGTGCGGTCACACCGGTGTTCGAGATTCGGCACAGCGCCGGTGAAAGCACCGACCTGCTGGTACGCAACCAGGCCTTGGGCGAGGCGCTGGCCAAAGTGCTGGGCGCGTCCAATGTGGCGCTCATGCGCGGTCACGGCAGCGTGACCGTGGGCACCTCGATCCGGCAGGCGGTGTTTCGCGGCATTTACACCGAAAGCAATGCCCGCCTGCAGATGCAGGCCGCACAGCTGGGGCCGATTGAATTTCTCACGGATGGCGAGGCTCAGGCGACGTCAGACATGAACGACATGCACCTGGACCGCCCCTGGCAGATGTGGAAGCGCAAGGCCATGGCGATGGCCTGAGTCCGACCGGTCAGCCGCCCTTGGCCGCTTCGAGGGTGTCGCGCGTGGCCATCGCCACCTTGCGGGCGGCTTCGGCAAAATCCTCGCCACTGCTGGCGTACAGCACGGCGCGCGACGAGTTCACGATGATCGGACCGGCACTGCTGCCATCGGCGTTGGCGCGCCAGCCGGCCTTCACGGTGGCCACCGCATCGCCGCCCTGCGCGCCCACCCCCGGGATCAGCAGCGGCACGGTGGGGGCCAGTTCGCGCACACGCTCGATCTCGGCCGGATAGGTGGCGCCGACCACCAGACCCAGCTGGCCATTCAGGTTCCACGGCCCCTGCGCCAGGCCGGCCACATGCTCGTACACGCGTGGCTGACCATCGACCGACGCCAGGCGCTGGTTTTGCAGATCGTCACCGCCAGGGTTGGACGTGCGGCACAACAAAAAGGCACCCTTGCCTTCGTATTTGAGGTAGGGCGCCACCGAATCCCAACCCATGAAGGGCGAGAGCGTCACGGCATCGGCCCCGTAGCGCTCGAAGGCCTCTTTTGCGTATTGCTCGGCGGTCGAACCGATGTCGCCGCGCTTGGCATCCAGAATGATGGGCACCTGCGGCGCCACGCGGCGCATGTGCTCCATCAGGCGCTCGAGCTGGCCCTCGGCGCGATGCGCGGCAAAGTAGGCGATCTGCGGCTTGAAGCTGCTGACCAGATCGGCCGTGGCGTCGACGATGCGGGCACAAAAGTCGTAGATCTTGTTGGCATCGCCTTTCATGCCTGCAGGAAACCTGGTCGGTTCGGGGTCCAGGCCCACGCACAGCATGGAGCGGTTTTGGCGCTCGGCGGCGCGCAGCATGTCGAGGAAGGTCATGGTCCGGGATTTTAAGGTTTGGCCTAAGATGCCCCCATGCACAAGCTTTCCTCCCGCCAGTGGACGGTCCTGGTCCTGCTGACCATCGTCTGGGGCATCAACTGGCCCATCATGAAACTCGGCGTGACAGGGTTCCCACCACTGACCTTCCGCACACTGTGCATGTGGCTGGGTACACCGGTGCTGGGCGTGGCTCTGCTGGCCATGCGGGTTCCGTTGCGCATCGAACGCGAACACTGGCCCGAGCTGCTGGTGCTGGCGGTGTTCAACATGTTCATCTGGCACGGGCTGATCATCATCGCGGTGCAGTCGCTCTCCAGCGGGCGAGCCGCCATCCTGGGTTACACCATGCCCATGTTTTCGGCGGTGCTGGGTGCGCTGTTCTTTGGCAACCGGCTGGCGGGCCGGGCCTGGGCTGGCGTGGGCGCGGCCACCCTGGGCGTGGTGTTGCTGCTCTGGCACGAAATCACCAATCTGAGTGGGCGCCCGCTGGGTGTGCTGCTGGCCCTGGGCGCGGCCAGCACCTGGGCTCTGGGCACCCAGCTGCTGCGGCGCACGAAGATGCCGGTACCCACGCTGGCCATTTCCTTCTGGATGACCGTTCTGACCACGGTGGTGATGACGGTGCTGGCGGTGGTGTTTGAACAGGACCGTTGGGTCGCCCCCTCCAGCACCACCTGGGGTTCGATCCTGTTCAACGCGGTGCTGGTGTTCGGCTTTGCACAGACGGCCTGGTTTTACCTCGCACGCAGCCTGCCTCCTGTGGCCTCCACACTCAGTGTGATGCTGATCCCGGTGGTGGGTGTGTTCAGTGGGGCACTCTGGCTCGGTGAGGTGATCCACTGGCAGGACTGGAGCGCCGTGGTGCTCATGGTGGTCTCCATCGCAGCTGTGCTGTGGCCGACGCGCAAGGCCGCTTGAAGCGCGCCCTTTTGACACCAGCTGAAGGTATATTTTTCCAGTCCAACATTCACAAGGAACACACCATGCGATCCACCCTGACACGCGTCGTGCTGGCCGCGGCGGTGCTCGTCACCAGCATGAACCTGACGGGCTGCGGCTACAACGATTTCCAGCGGCTGGACGAGCAGACCAGTTCGGCCTGGTCCGAAGTGCTCAACCAGTACCAGCGCCGCGCCGACCTGGTGCCCAACCTGGTCGCCACCGTCAAGGGCGAGGCGAACTTCGAGCAGGAAACCCTGACCCGCGTGATCGAAGCCCGCGCCAGGGCCACCAGCATCCAGATCACGCCCGACACCTTGAACAACCCCGAGGCCCTGCAAAAATTCCAGGCAGCACAAGGCGAATTGGGCAGCGCGCTCTCGCGGCTGTTGGTGGTGTCCGAAAACTACCCCAGCCTCAAGACCAACCAGGGTTTTGCCGATCTGCGCGTGCAGCTCGAAGGCACCGAAAACCGCATCACCGTGGCGCGCAACCGCTACATCAAGGCGGTGCAGGAATACAACGTGCTCTCTCGCAGCTTCCCCAGCAACCTCACCGCCATGGCGTTTGGCTACAAACCCAAGGCGAACTTCAGCGTGGCCAACGAGGCCGCCATCAGCGCTCCGCCCAAAGTGGACTTTGGCAAGTGATGCACGCCCGGGGCCTGCGCACCTTCTGGATGCTGTGGTGTCTGCTGTGCCTCGGACTGTGGCAACCCGCAGCGCAGGCGCAAGCCACGCTGGTGCCCGTGCCGGCCTACCGCGCACATGTGACGGACACCGCCGGCGCGCTGACCGAAGCGGACCGCGCCGCGCTGGAGCGCCAGCTCGCCAATTTCGAGGCGCAACGCGGCACCCAGATCGGGGTGCTGATCGTGCCCGCCACCGCCCCCGAAGACATTGCCGACTACAGCCAGCGCGTGGCCGACGCCTGGAAGCTCGGGCGCCCCGGCGTGGGCGACGGCCTGCTGATTGTGGTGGCGGTGCAGGAGCGGCGCGTGCGCATCGCGCCCTTCAGGGCGCTTGAAGGCGCCATTCCCGATGTGCTGGCCAAGCGCATCATCGACCAGCAAATGGTGCCCGCCTTCCGGCGTGGCGACTATGCGGGCGGCCTGCGCGACGCGCTGGTGCAACTGCAGGCCCACATCACAGGAGAGGCCTTGCCCGAGCCCTCTGCGCCGCGCGCGCAGATGGACGAGTTTGACTTTGTCGAGGCTGCCATGCTTTTGCTGGTGGCCGTGCCGCTGGTCACCAACGTGTTGCGCCAGGTGCTGGGGCAAAGGCTGGGCAGCGTCATCGGCGCTGCGGCAGCTGGCCTGCTGGTCTGGCAGATCACCGCGCGCGTCTGGATGGCCCTGCTGGCCGGCCTGATCGGTTTTTTTGTGGGCATGTTCACGCGGGTGCCGCTGGTGACGCGGGGTCTGCCGCACGGCCACCATGGCGGCTGGGGCGGCCCCGGCGGGGGCGGCGGCTTTGGCGATGGTGGTGGTTTCGGCGGTGGAGGCGGCGGCGCCTCTTCCGGCGGCGGAGGTGATGGCGGAGGCGGTGGCGCCTCGGGGAGCTGGTGAATGGACAGGCACACAACCTTCACACCGGAGCCCTGGCACCGCTGGCTGCTGCGGCTGTGGCGCCACCAGTGGCAATCCGAACGTGCCGCACACCGGGCCGTGCCCGACGCGCTGGCGGCGCAGCTGGCCCGGCGCGTGGGCGCCAGTGAACAGCGCCACACCGGACAGGTGCGCCTGTGCGTCGAAGGTGCGCTGCCGCTGAGTTATGCCTGGCGTGCCGGGCGGCAGGCGCCGCTGCCGACCGTGGTGCGCCAACGTGCGCTGGCCTGGTTCGGACGCCTGCAGGTGTGGGACACCGAACACAACAACGGCGTGCTGATCTACCTGCTGCTGGCCGAGCGCCGCATCGACATCGTGGCCGACCGGGGGCTGCAACGTTGCGCCAGCGTGCAGGACTGGCAGGCGATGGTCGATCGGCTGGGAGTGCACCTGCAGGCCGGTGATTTTGAAACCGGCCTGACTCAGGCGCTGAAGGAAGTGTCTGCCCTCCTGGCCACGCATTTCCCGCGGACCGGTGACGGCACCGTGCACAACGAATTGCCGAACACCGTGGTTCGGATCTGACGCAGGCTCAGGCCTGCTGCACCGTCTGCAGTGCCAGGCAGAGGTCGGCCCAGGCCTTGGCCTTGTCGGGCGGGTTGCGCAGCAGATAGGCCGGGTGGTAAGTCACCACCACCGGCACACCCTGGTACTGGTGCACACGACCGCGCAGCCTGCCGATCGGCTCGGTCGTCTGCAGCAGTGATTGCACCGCAAAACGTCCCATGGCCAGAATGATCTGGGGCTGCACCAGCGCCACCTGCCGCACCAGATAAGGCGCGCAGGTCTGCAGCTCCACCGGCTCCGGGTTGCGGTTGCCAGGCGGGCGGCACTTGAGCGTGTTGGCAATGTAGACGCCGGCCTGGCCCTCTTGTGTGCCTTCGACGGCGCGGTTCAGGCCAATGGCCTTGAGCATGTTGTCGAGCAGCTTGCCGGCCTGGCCCACAAACGGCTCGCCCTGCAGGTCTTCGTTTTCGCCGGGGGCTTCGCCGATCACCATCCACTTCGCGCTGCGGTCGCCCACGCCAAACACGGTGTTCTTGCGGCCCTTGCACAGGCCGCAGGCCTGGCACTGCGCCACCGTGGCCTGCAGGGTGTCCCAGTCCATCTGGTCCACACCGGGCGGCAGAGGCACAGCGTCGGCAGGCAATGCGGCAGGTGGCATGGAGGCGGCCACGGGCGCGGCCGGACGCACCGGCGCGGAGGGACCCTGGACCACAGCTGCCGGCGCTGTCTGCGGCTGAACGGGTTCATGCACCACCACATCGGCTGGTGCAGCCACGGGACTGTCGGCCACGGCAGGTGCGGCAGCCTCGGGCCACCAGACGCGGACGCCCATTTCGGCGAGCATGGCGCGCTGGCGTTCATCCAGGTCAAAGCGGGTCGGGTCGGTCATGGCTGCAGTTTCAGGTTCAGGCTCATCACCACCGCGTGTTCGCGCTGCTGACGGTCGGCAGGATAGTAATCCTTGCGCAGGCCGACGCGGCGAAAACCGTAATGCTCGTACACCTGCAGCGCGCGCCGGTTGCCCTCGCGCACCTCCAGCCAGAGCCATTCGGCGCCCTGGCGGCGTGACCACAGGCACAGGGCGTCCAGCATCATGTGCGCCCAGCCTTGGCCTTGCCGCGCTGGCGCCACGGTGATGTTGAGCAGGTGGGTTTCCTGCACGCCTTCCATCGCGACCACATAACCCAGCAGTTCGTCCTGCACACGCAGGCATTGCGCCCAGTAACCGCTGGCCAGGGCATCGCGAAAGTTGCCGCGCGTCCAGGGGTGGCTGTAGGCCGTCTGCTCGATGGCGATGACCGCTTCCAGATCATCGACCTGCATGGACTGCAGTTCGGCGGCCTGACGTTCGGCTTCCGGCGCGGGCGTCATGCGGCCCCTTGCGCCTTCGCGGCCTCGCGCTCGGCAGTGGTTTGGGCCACTTTGTCGCGGATGTACAGCGGCATGGCCTGCTCGGCCGGCACGGCCTGGCCAGCGGCCCACAAGGCCGGCGCAAGCCGCAACAGGGCAGCTGCAGTGGGCAGGGCCGGCACCCGCTCGCCCGTGGGCAGGCGCTCGCCATACGCCTCAAAAGCATTGCCGGCCAGCAGCACGCGGGGCGCATCGGGCAGCACCACCTGCTGCGGCGCGCACACCAGCAGGGGGCTGCGCGACGTCCAGCGCTGGCCGTCCCAGTCGTAAGTGGCGCTGTAGACCTCGTCCATGCGGGCATCGAGCAGGGCCAGCACGGTCAGGGGCCGCTCACCCGCGCCAGCCTGTACACGCGCCTCTTCGGCCACTGCCAGCAGCGTATCCACCGGCAACACCGGGATGTCCGCACCAAAGGCCAGACCCTGCGCCACCGCACAGGCCGTCCGCAAACCGGTGAAGGAACCGGGACCGCGTCCGAACACGATGGCATCCAGCTGCGACAGGTTCACACCCGCCTGCGCCAGCATCTCCATCGCGGTGGGAATCAGGGTGGCCGAGGACTGCGCACCGCCGGCCAGCGTGCGCACATCGGTGCGCCCGTTCGCGACCACGCCGATCGACAGGACCTCGGTGCTGGTGTCAAACGCCAGCCATTGCGCAGCGCTCATCGGGCGGCTCCTTGTGGCGCAGCCGTGGGCGTCGGCCGTGCGGCCCGCACCCCCAGCAAAATGCCGCCGGTGACCAGCGCCAGCCCGGCCAGCAGGTTCCAGTGCATCGGCTCCCCCAGCAGCGCCACCGCACCCAGCGCCGACAGACCGGGCACCAGCGCCGTGATCATGGTGGTGCGCACCGGGCCAAAGTGGCGAACCATCTGCGTGAAGGTGATGCCGGCGATCACCACGGAGCCGCCCCCCTGGAATGCGGCCTGAAACAGCAACTCGGCCCAGGACGCCTGAGGAATATGCGTGGGCCACCAGCCCGTGCCGGTGGCCAGTGCAAACAAGGGCACAAACCCCACAAAGGCAAAAGCCGTGATGGCCATGGTGGCCCGCACCGCATCCAGGCCCAGGCGCCGTGCGATGACGGTGTAGGCCGCCCAGCAGCTGGCCGTACTCATGAAGAGCAGATCGCCTTTCCAGACCTCGCCCCCCTCAAAAGCCTTGAGCAGGCTCATGCCACCCACCAACAGATCACCCAACACGATGCAGACCAGGCCCAGCGCGCGCGCCGCAGGGAGTTTTTCGTTCAGCATCCACATGGCCAGCAGGGCCGTCCACAAAGGCAGGCTGCCCGGCATCAACACCGAGGCATGGGCGGCCGGTGCAAAGAAAAAGCCTGTGTAGGCCAGCACGGCATACATCAGGCCACCAAAGAACCCCGCCTGCACAGTAGCGCGCAGAGGCAGGGGCGACAGGCCCAGCAGCGAACCCACACGTTCGCCACGCGCACGCTCTTGGCGCATGCGCCACCAGGCCCAGGGCAGCAGCACGCAGCTGGCGCCCAGAACGCGCATGAGGGCGATGTCCAGCGGCAGCAGGGTGTGCGAGGCCGAAGCCCGGGCAATGACGATGAAGGAAGTCCAGATCAGCACCGTGACGGCGGCCGCCACCAGACCGACGGAGCGGGGAGAAAAACGCATGCACCGATGTTACCCGCCCCCGCCAGACCGCTAGACTTGGCGTCATGCTGTCGAGACTGTTGATTGCCACTGTGCTGTGGAGCGCCCTTTTGCCGGTGCAGGCCGAACTGCCGACGGCTGTGCGCCAGTCCCTGCGACAGGCACAAGTCCCGCCCGGCGCCATCAGCGTGCTGGTGCAGCCGCTGGACGGCGACAGCCAAGGCCTGCGCCTGAGCCACCGCGAAAACGAGGCCATGAATCCGGCCTCGGTGATGAAGCTGTTCACCACCTACGCCG
>JAYRQF010000047.1:0-3263 GCA_041910735.1 Limnohabitans sp. | reverse complement strand
GTCCCAGGCGAAAGCTATCTGGCCGTGCTGGACGGCTTTCACCTTCACCGCGATCGCATCCGTTTCATCACCTGCCGGCAGGAGGGGGGCGCAGCCTTCATGGCCGATGCACAGGGCCGCCTGACGGGTCGGCCGGGCGTGTGTTTCGTGACCCGCGGCCCGGGCGCCACCAACGCCTCGATCGGGGTGCACACAGCCTTTCAGGACTCGACCCCGATGGTGTTGTTCGTCGGTGATGTGGCCAGCGACACGCGTGACCGCGAGGCCTTTCAGGAGCTGGACTACACCCATTTTTTTGGTCCGTCCACCAAGGGCATGGCCAAGCGGGTGGAGCGCATCGATGACCCGGCGCGCATCCCCGAATACATTGCCCGCGCCTTTGCCACCGCCATGAATGGCCGCCCCGGCCCGGTGGTGCTGGTCTTGCCCGAAGACATGCTGACGCAGCCGGTACCCGATGTGCGCCCGCTGCCGCGGGTGGAGCCGGTGCAGGCCTGGAGCGATCCGGGAGCGCTGCGTGAGCTGCGCGAACTGCTGCTGCAAAGCCAGCGCCCGCTGGTGATCGCCGGCGGCGGCGGCTGGACGCCACAGGCCGCGCAGGCGTTGCAGCGTTTTGCCGAGAACTGGCAGCTGCCGGTGGCCAACGCCTTCCGCTTCCAGGACACTTTTGACAACCGCCACCCGCTCTACGCGGGTGACGTGGGTATCGCCATCAACCCCAGGCTGGCGCAGCGCGTGAGGGACGCGGACCTGATCCTGGCCATTGGACCGCGTCTGGGCGAGATGACCACCAGCGGCTATACGCTGCTGCAGGTGCCCAGACCGACCCAAAAGCTGGTGCACATCCATTCAAGTGCCGAAGAGCTCAACCGCGTCTACCAGGCCGACCTGGGGATCTGCGCCACCATGAACGCCGCCGCCCGCAGCCTGGAGGTGCTGACAGCGCCCGCGCAGCTGCCGTGGACGAACTGGACGCAGCAGGCGCATGTCGACTACCTGGGCAACCTGCAGCCGCAGGCCTTGCCCGGTAACATCGACATGCATGCTGTGGTGCAATGCCTGCAAAAACACCTGCCTGAAGACGCGGTGCTGACCAATGGGGCCGGCAACTTTGCCAGCTGGGTGCACCGCTTCTACCAGCACCCCGGGCTGGCGCAGGGCCACAAGGTGCAGCTGGCGCCCACTGCGGGCTCCATGGGCTACGGTGTGCCGGCCGGCATTGCCGCCAACCTGCTGACCGGGCGGGTGGCTTTCACGATTGCCGGTGACGGCGACTTCCTGATGACGGGGCAGGAGCTGGCCACGGCCATGCAACATGGCGGCAAGAGCATCATCGTGCTGCTCAACAACGGCATGTACGGCACCATCCGCATGCACCAGGAGCGCGAGTACCCCACGCATGTGTCGGGTTCCAGTCTGACCAACCCCGACTTTGCGGCGCTGGCGCGTGCCTATGGCTATGCGGGCACGCGCATCACCAGCAGCGCCGAGTTCGAGCCGGCACTGCTGCAGGCCCTGCAGCGGCCCGAAGGTACGCTGATCGAGATCATGCTCGACCCCGAGGTCATCACCACACGCGCCACGCTGCAGTCCATCCGGCAGGCGGCGCTCAAACGCTGAGGCGTTTGCAGCAGGCAACAAAAAACCCGCCGAGGCGGGTTTTTTGTTGGGCGGTCAAAGCATCACTTCAGGTGCTTGCCGATCAGGCCGGCCATTTCGAACATGGTGACCTGGGCCTTGTTGAAGATGGCCTTGAGCTTGTCGTCGGCGTTGATGGCGCGCTTGTTGACGGCGTCTTGCAGGCCATGCTTCTTGATGTAAGCCCACATCTTGCTCACCACTTCGGTACGGGCCAGCGGCGTGGAACCCACCACTGCTGCCAAAGCAGCGCTGGGGGTCAGGGCCTTCATGAAAGCGGCGTTGGGAGTGCGCTTCTTGGCAGGAGCCGCCTTTTTGGCCGGTGCTGCTTTCTTGGCGGGAGCGGCCTTCTTGGCAGGAGCCTTGGCGGCTACCTTCTTGGCAGGCGCTGCAGCTTTTTTGGCTGCGGGCTTCTTGGCCGGTGCTGCCTTCTTGGCGGGAGCAGCTTTCTTGGCCGGGGTCTTCTTTGCAGTTGCCATGGATGTTTTCCTTCGATCGGAATGGGGTTCAAGGCCGAAAACATCGCGTTCCCGGCTCTGCGCATGCTAATGGAGAAGACATTCGTTTCCAAGCGGGAAGACCATATTTTTGACGCCTGTGTTGCGGATTTGTCGTCTTTGACAACTGCATGCTTCGAAGTGGTGCAGGGCAGGCCCTGTCCGCGGCTTGTGCAGGCGGTTTGCACTGCTATTTCACGATCAATTTCCTGTTTTCTTGATGTGAAATTGAATCATGCTGCGTTGCGTCAATTTTTCTCAATATGGGAAATATGATTTCGCATTGAAAAATAAGATTTGCAAGTTGTTGATATTGAATAGATAAATAAATCTCTTGTATAAGACATAAGATGTTTTCAAACTCTTATACAAGAGTTAAGATGAAGCCATCGATGCAGACCTCAGGATGTCATCGACAGGGTTCAACTTCACTCTCGTCAGGAGCTTCACATGCCTCAGAACATCACCGAACAAATGAGCCGCGAACAGCAGATCGCCGCCCTCGAAAAAGACTGGGCCACCAACCCCCGCTGGAAAGGCGTCAAGCGTGGCTACTCCGCTGCTGACGTCGTGCGTCTGCGCGGCAGCATGCCCATTGAGCACACGCTGGCCAAGCGCGGTGCCGAGAAGCTGTGGGACAAGGTCAACGGTGGCGCCAAGAAGGGCTACGTGAATGCTTTCGGCGCCATCAGCGCCGGTCAGGCCATGCAGCAGGCCAAAGCCGGTCTGGAAGCCGTGTACCTGTCGGGCTGGCAAGTCGCCGCCGACGGCAACACCTCCGAGACCATGTACCCCGACCAGTCGCTCTACGCCTACGACTCGGTGCCGACCATGGTGCGCCGCATCAACAACACCTTCAAGCGCGCTGATGAAATCCAGTGGGGCCGTGGCATCAACCCCGGCGACAAGGAATTCATCGACTACTTCCTGCCCATCGTGGCCGACGCTGAAGCCGGCTTCGGCGGCGTGCTCAACGCTTTCGAACTGATGAAGAACATGCTCGCTGCAGGCGCGGCCGGCGTGCACTTCGAAGACCAGCTCGCTGCCGTCAAGAAGTGCGGCCACATGGGTGGCAAGGTGCTGGTGCCCACGCAGGAAGCCATTGAAAAGCTGATCGCTGCCCGCTTC
>JAYRQF010000046.1:0-4559 GCA_041910735.1 Limnohabitans sp. | reverse complement strand
GTCGCCCAAGCTGGGGCCGGTGGCGCAGTGGGGCCTGCAGATCGAGCGCAAGCAGCTGGTGGTCAGCACCGACACCTTCGCCACCAGCGCGCCCGGCATCTTTGCGGTGGGCGACATCAACACCTATCCGGGCAAGAAAAAACTCATCCTCTGCGGCTTCCACGAAGCCACGCTGGCGGCCTTCGGCGCCGCCGCCCACCTCTGGCCGCAGGACAGGACCCTGCTGCAGTACACCACCACCTCGACCACGCTGCACCAGCGCCTGGGCCTGATCTAGAATCCATCCGTCGCAGCCACCGGCAGCGGCATCCGCTGGGGGTGTTGAGGTTTTCACCGACCTCGACTGAGAAAGTCCCTTTGAACCTGATTGAGGTAATCCTCGCGCAGGGAAGCTTGTCCAGAGAACGTCACCAGCCCCGGTGTCATCACGTTCTCAAGCAGCCTACCTGCCATACGTGAAAGCAAAAACGTCATGGCCCACACCACACTCACCGCACAGGACCTCTGGTCCGACATCGAGGCGGTCCGCAACCGCTCACCGCTGGTACACAGCATCACCAACCTGGTGGTGATGAACCTCAACGCCAATGTGCTGCTGGCCGCCGGTGCCTCGCCGGTGATGGCGCACGCCTACGAAGAAGTGCAGGACATGGTGGGCATCGCGCAGGCGCTGGTGCTCAACATCGGCACGCTCGACCCCTACTGGGTGCAAAGCATGAAGCTGGCCCTGGCTGCTGCCAAGACCAAAGGCATCCCGGTGGTGCTCGACCCGGTGGGCGCAGGCGCCACGCCTTACCGCAACCAGACGCTGGACGAACTGCTGGCCGTGGGCGCCCCCAGAGTGATCCGCGGCAACGGCTCGGAGATCCTGAGCACTGCCAACGCCGCCATCAAGACGCGCGGCGTGGACAGCAGCGCCGCCGCCAGCGACGCGCTAGACGCCGCCCGCGCACTGGCCGCGCGCACCCAAGGCACGGTCTGCGTCAGCGGCGAGACCGACCACATCCTCGACGCGCAGGGCCGCCACGCCCAGCTGGCCAACGGCCACGTCTGGATGACGCGCATCACCGGTGTGGGCTGCTCGCTCACCGCGCTGATCGGTGCGTTCTGCGCAGTGCAGCCCGACGCCTGGCGCGCCACCACCTCGGCCATGGCCTTGATGGGTGTGGCTGGCGAAGTGGCCGCCGAAAACGCCCGGGCACAAGGCCAGGGCGTGGGCAGCATGGCGGCCCTGCTGCTGGACGAGTTGCAGCTGCTGCCCGCCAGCGAGTTCCTCGCCCGCGTCAGGTTGGTGGCCTGATGCGGGCCTGGGGCCCGCAGGCGCTGCGCCTGTACCTGGTAACCGACTCTGCGCTCGCGCGCGGCCGCCCACTGGACGAGGTGGTCGGCGCTGCCGTGCAAGGTGGCGTGAGCTGCGTGCAGCTGCGCGAAAAGCAGCTCAACACCCGCGACTTCGTGGCGCTGGCGCAATCGCTCAAAGCCCTGCTGTCTGCGCGCCGAATTCCGCTGGTCATCAATGACCGCATCGATGTGGCGCTGGCCTGCGGCGCCGACGGTGTGCACCTGGGCCAGAGCGACATGCCCGTGATGGACGCGCGACGTCTGCTGCCGCCCGAGGTCTTCATCGGCTGGTCCGTCGAAACCCCGCAGGATGTGCAGCGCGCCAGCCAGTTGCCGGTGGATTACCTGGGCGTGAGCCCGGTGTTCGCCACCCCCACCAAAACCGACACCAGCACCCCGTGGGGGCTGGACGGTCTGCGCCAGGTGCGCGCAGCCACCGCCCTGCCCCTGGTGGCGATTGGCGGCATCCACCACGGCAACGCCGTGCAGGTGCTGCAGGCCGGTGCCGATGGGCTGGCCGTCGTCAGCGCCATCTGCTCGGCCAACGATCCCCGCGCGGCCGCTGCCCAACTGCGGACCGCCAGCGAAACCCATTTCAAAGATTTCAAGCCATGACCACTTCCCACAACCCCGCCCTGGAACCCGTCGCGGACGGGCAACGCGTTTTCTCAGGCCTGTCCCATGCCTCCCTCTGGTTCAGCCTGGGCGTCGGCCTGCTGGTGATGCAGGTGGGCGCCTACCTGGTGCCCGCCGTGGGCACGCGCGATGCCATGCTGGCCATCGTGATCGGCTCGGTGCTTGGCTCAGGCTTGCTGGCCTGGACCGCCAAAGTCGGCTGCGACACCGGCCTGTCGAGCGCCGGCCTGATGCACACGGTGTTTGGCGCGTCCTTCGCCCGCCTGCCGGTGCTGCTCAACATCGTGCAACTGGTGGGCTGGACCACCTTCGAACTCGTCGTGATGCGCGAGGGCACCCAGGCCATCGGCCAGAAAGTGCTGGGCATCGAGCTGTCGGCAGTGGCCGGCACCCTGCTCTGGGGTGGCGTGCTCACGGCGCTCATGCTGGGCTCCATGCTCACGCTGGTGCGGCAGTTCGTCAGCCGCGTGGGCCTGCCACTGGTGGTGCTGTCGCTGATGTGGCTGAGCTGGCACTTCATCGGCGTGGCGCAGACGCAGGGCCTGCAGGCCTTTCTGGACCGTCCCGGTGATGGCAGCATGGGCTTTCTGTCCGCGCTCGATCTGGTGATCGCCATGCCGGTGTCCTGGCTGCCGCTGGTGGCCGACTATGCTCGACACGGCCGCTCGGGCGGCAGCACGCTGCGCGGCACATGGATCGGCTACGCCGTGGCGAACGCCTGGTGCTACGCGCTGGGCGTGCTGGTGGCCAGCGTGTCCGAACCGGGCGCACCGCTGGTGACCGCCCTGCTGCTGGCCCAGGGCGGCCTGCTGGCGCTGGGGCTGATCCTGCTGGACGAACTCGACAACGCCTATGGCGACGTCTATTCGGGTGCGGTGTCCGCCAGCAGCCTGCGCCCGGCCTGGTCGGTGCGCCAGTGGGGTGTGCTGATCGGCGTGGTCTGCACCGCGCTGGCCTGCGTGCTGCCCATGCACAGCCTGGAGCCCTTCCTGCTGATGCTCAGCTCGGTCTTCGTGCCGCTGTACGGCGTGATCCTCGGTCGTCTTGGCAGTGGCAAGGCGCTGCGTCAGGGCGCTCGGAGCGTTGACCTGAAAGCCGCCCTGCTCTGGCTGCTGGGCATTGCGGTTTTCCATGGCGTGGCCCGCTTCGCGCCGCAACTGGGCGCGGCCTTACCGGCCTTGTGCGTGACCTGGCTGGGCGCCGTCTTGACCCGTCCGCGGTGAACGCCCGTCCGTCAGCCCGAAAAGCCCTCAAAAGCTGGCTATAATTCAAGGCTATTCCCCGATAGCTCAGTCGGTAGAGCGCCGGACTGTTAATCCGTAGGTCCCTGGTTCGAGCCCAGGTCGGGGAGCCAAAAACAGCAATGAAATCAAAGGCATTTGGTGGTGACACCAAATGCCTTTTTTCTTGACCCCCACCCTTCGGTACACCGTCGGTACAGTGCGCCGCGCATGGAGCACACATGGCGACACTCGTAAAAACACCCGCAGGTACCTGGAAGGCGCTGATCCGCCGCCAGGGCTGGCCCACCACCGTCAAGACCTTCCGCACCAAACGCGATGCGGAGGATTGGGCACGCCGCACCGAAGATGAAATGGTGCGCGGCGTCTACATCCGCCGACACTTGCCCGAAAGCCTGACCGTGAGCGACGCGCTGGACCGCTATGCCCGCGAAATCGTCCCGCTCAAGAAGCCCAGCACCCAAGAACGCGAAGGCCCGCGCATACGCGAACTCAAGTCGTTTTTTGGCCGGTATGCCCTGCTGGCCGTCAGCCCAGAGCTGGTGGCTCGCTTTCGTGATCACCGGCTGGGCCAAGGCAAGTCCAACAACACCGTACGGCTGGAACTGGCCTTGCTGGGGCACCTGTTCAGCACCGCCATCAAGGAATGGCATTTGGGCCTGCCCATGAACCCCGTGGCCATGATCCGCAAGCCCAACCCTGGCGCGGGCCGCACCCGTCGCCTAAGCGGGGATGAGCAGCAGCGCTTGCTGGCCGCCGTGGGCGCCCACAGCAACCCCATGCTGGGCTGGATCGTGCGCATTGCCATCGAAACTGGCATGCGCCGATCCGAAATCATGCACCTGCAGTGCGGCCAAGTGGACCTGATGCGCCGTGTGGTGCGCCTGAGCGATACCAAGAACACCAGTCAGCGCACCGTACCGCTCAATCAGCGGGCCACCGAGGTATTCCGGCAGGCCCTGGCCAACCCAGCCCGACCCAAGGACACGCCATTGGTCTTTTTTGGGGAGCCCGGCAAAGATGGTCAGCGCGGGCCCTATGAATTTTGGAAGACCTGGCAGCGCATTCGCCGCCAGTTGGGGCTACAAGAACTGCACTTTCACGACCTGCGGCACGAGGCCGTTAGCCGCTTAGTCGAGCTAGGACTGAGTGACCAGGAAGTCGCCGCCATCAGCGGCCACAGAAGCATGCAGATGTTGCGGCTGTTGGCGCCGATCCAATATTGACCACCTGTGCCGATTGAATTTTGACCAGGGGCTTTTGCCAGCGGTCTGATCGCTGACTGTGGATAACTATAAGTTCAATCGCTGGTCTGCACCTCCTTTGCTGCGGCTTTTCTGG
>JAYRQF010000045.1:0-11534 GCA_041910735.1 Limnohabitans sp. | reverse complement strand
GCGCATGCCGAGAGCAGCGACTGGCGTGCCCAGGCGCGCGAAATCCACCAGTTCTCCGAGCGCTGGCGCAGCGCCGGGCACCTGAGCGAAAAAGCCTATGCCGAACTGCAGCCGCAGTGGAAGGCCGCCATCCATGCCGCTGCCGGCCGCCTCGAAGCCGCCCAGAAAGAGAGCACCCAGCGCCGTCATGCCCTGATCGACGAGGCCAAGGCACTGGGCGCCGCGCCCCAGCTGCGCATTGACGCCGTCAAGGCGCTGCAGCAGCGCTGGCAGCAGGAAGCCCAGGCGGTGCCGCTGGACCGCAAGACCGAGCAAAAGCTCTGGGAAGTGTTCCGCAAGCCGATCGACGAGGCTTTCGAGCGCAAGGGCAGCGCCCGCGTGCAGGCCGAAGGTCAGCTCAGCGCCCGTGACAAGGCCGTGCTCGACGCCTCCAGGGCGCTGGACGCCGCCAACGCCTCGGGCGATGCCGCGCAGATCCGTGCGGCCATGGCCGCGCTGGACGCCGCCCTGAAGGCGCAAGCTGCACCGGCCGCGCCTGTTCAGAAGGCTGCCCCCGAGGTGGCCGCCACCGAAGCCGCCGTGCCCGAGGCTGGACCGGATGCAGCGTCTCCCGTTTCGCCCGCAGAAGGCGGCGAGGCCACCGCTGAAACGTCTGAGGCCGTACCTGCGCCCGTCGCACCCAAACCCGCCCGCCCGGTGGTGGCGGTGCGCGGCGATGACCGTCCAGGCCAGAAGAAGACCGAGCCGCAGGCCGCCAAACCCGGTCGTCGCGAAGGCCGTCCGGGTGATCGCGGCGGCGAACGGGGCTTTGACCGTGGCGACCGCGGTGGCCGTTTCGAGCCCCGTGAAGACCGTGGCCCGCGTCTGGGCGATGCCGCCTTCCGTGCCCAGCGCGAAGCCCGCGAGCGCGCCGAGCTGGCACTGCGCAAGCTGGCCGCGCAGGCCCACGGCGAAACGCTGACGCAGCTGCTGTCGGCCTGGAAAGACCGCCAGGCCGAGGCCCTGCCTTCGTCGCAGGAACTGGGCAAGGGCGTTGGGGCAGCGACCCGTCAGGCCTGGGTGCAGGCGCTGGGGCAACCTGCGCAGGCCGCAGCCGGGCAGTCCCTGCTGCGTCTGGAAATGGCCGCCGAAGTGCCGACCCCGGCCGAACATCTGGCCGAGCGCCGCGCCCTGCAGCTGCAGCTGCTGACGCGCCGCAACGAAGCCGGTCCGGCCGAAACCTGGGGGCAGGATGTGGCCAAGGTGCTGGCTTCCGCGCATGACGACGCCACGGCACGGCGCCTGCAGAACGTACTCAAGAACCTGCTGCGCCGCTGAGCCGGGCGCGCGTAAGGGGCCGGCTCAGGCCGGCAGCCGCTCGCTGCGGCCGTCCGCATGCAGGCGCAGCACCTGCGCCCGGTGTTGCGCGGCGTTCACATGCCAGTCGCTGAGCACCTGCCGGACGGCACCGGGCAGGCCCTCCACCGGGTGGTCGGCCGGCCGGTGTGTGTGGCCGTGGATCAGGTGCTGGCTGCTGGCGGCCTGCAGCCAGTCTCGGGTCATGGCCGCATCGGCGTCGGCAAATGACACCATGCTCTGGTTGTGCGCCTCGCTTTGGGCGCGCATGGCTTGGGCCATGGCCAGGCGTTCGGCCAGAGGTTTGGCCAGAAATTCGGCCTGCCAGCCGGGGGTGCGGGCCACGGACCGAAAGCGCTGGTAGGCCTCGTCGCCCAGGCAGAGGGCATCGCCGTGGCTGAGGACGACACGCTGCGTGCCCCAGACCAGCACAGTCGGATCCTGCAGGGGCCGCACGCCGCATTCGCTGAGGAAAGCCTCGCCCACCAGAAAGTCGCGGTTGCCGGGCATGAAGCCCATGGTCATGCGCCGGCTGGCGTCCCGCAGCACCTGCGCGCAGGCCTGCAGAAAAGGGTCGTGGGCCACGGCGTCGTCGCCCACCCAGACTTCGAACACATCGCCCAAGAGCAGCACAGCGTTGGCGGTGGTGCCTTGCATGTGGGCGCGCCAGGCCTCGAAGGTGCCGGGCTCGGCGGCCTGCAGGTGCAGGTCGGAAATCAGGTCCACGGCCTGCCAGCGGGCAGGCGCTTCAAAAGTGCCGAAAGCCGTGGACGCCATGCCGATCAGATCGCCACGGCCTTTTCGATGACCACGTCTTCTTTCGGCACGTCGTCATGGAAGCCGTTGCGGCCGGTCTTGACGCCACGGATCTGGTCGACGATCTCGGTGCCCTTGACCACCTTGCCGAACACGGCATAGCCCCAGCCTTGCAGCGAGGGGGCGGTGTGGTTGAGGAAGCCGTTGTCGGCCACGTTGATGAAGAACTGGGCGGTGGCCGAGTGGGGTGCCTGGGTGCGGGCCATGGCCACGGTGTACTTGTCGTTCTTGAGGCCGTTGTTGGCTTCGTTGTCGATCGGGGCATCGGTGGGCTTTTGGGTCATGCCCGGCTCGAAGCCGCCGCCCTGGATCATGAAGCCGTCGATCACGCGGTGGAAGATGGTGCGGTCGTAGTGGCCCTTGTTCACATAGGACAGGAAGTTCTCGGCCGACTTGGGGGCTTTTTCGGCGTCGAGTTCAATGGTGATGACGCCCATGCCGGCGATGTGGAGTTCGACTTGCGGATTGCTCATGGTGTTTCTCAGGGAAGCAGGGTGATGGACTGGATGATGACCGGGGTCTTGGGGACATCGGTCGGGAAGGGTCCGCCCGATCCGGTCGGGGTCTGGCGGATTTTCTGGACCACATCCATGCCGGACGTGACTTTGCCAAAAACGGTGTAACCGTAGAGCTGCGGGGCGTTCAGCAGCTGGCTGCGCGGGATGTTCTCGTAGACGCGTCCCTGGTATTCAAAGCGCTTGACCGGATCGCCTTCGGGGATGGGGGTCGGGTCCAGAAAGGCGTTGTCCACCACATTGATGAAGAACTGCGAGGTGGCCGAATGCGGGTCGTTGGTGCGGGCCATGGCCAGCGTGCCGGTGGTGTTCTTCAGGCCGGCGGCCAGCGAGGCGCGGCCTTCGTGCTGCACCGGGGCGCGGGTGGGCTTTTCCTTGTAGCGGGTGTCGTAGCCGCCGCCCTGCACCATGAAGTTGGCGATCACGCGGTGGAAGATCGTGCCGTCGTAGTGTTTGTCTTTCACGTACTGCACGAAGTTGGCCACCGTGCGCGGCGCCTTGTCGGCGTAAAGCTCGGCTTCGATCACGCCGGCCGAGGTGCTGATCTGCACTTTCTGGAGGTCGGCCGCCAGTGCGCCGGCCGTGGCCGCTGTCAGCAGGCCGAGCAGGGCGAGGGTGTGCAGGACATGTCGTTTCAGCATGGGCAGGGTCTCCGGCTCAGCGTTTGAGCAAAGGGGCGATGGCGTCGGCCTTGCGGCTGGCAGAGGCGGGAGCGGCCGGGGTACGGTTGGCACGCTGGTAGGCCTGCAGGGCCAAGCTCAGGTGCAGGTCGCCCAGATTTTCGAGTGCCACGGTGTAGTCGGGGCGGGCCAGCAGGGCCTTGTTCAGGCTCTCCAGCGCCTCTTGGGTGCGGCCTTCGCGTGCATACAGCACGGCCAGGTTGTTGTGGGGTTCGGGCAATTCCGGAAATTCCAGCGTCAGCGATTCGAGCGTGGCGATGGCTTGCCCGGTTTGCCCCTGCGCTTCCTGAATGCGGCTGCCCAAGAGGCGCATCTGCGGGTCCTGGGGCGCATTTTTCAGGTGGCTGGCGCTGGCCCGCTGTGCCTGTTCGAGCTGGCCGTTGCGGATCATGCGTTCCACATCGTCATAGACGTCGGCCAGCGCGGGCAGGCCCACACAGGCCAGACCAGCAAGGCCGATTTGCACCATCGTGGTGCGAATGAAGCGAAAGTTCAGGGGGGGGAAAGTGCGCATACCTGCCCGTCAAAGCCGACGGCTATACTGCAGCCCATTGTAGCGGAGCACCTCCGGCACGAGGTTTACCGCGTGAATGCGGCCACCGTTTCGCCGCCTCTCTTCCCTGTTTTGTTTGCAGGCCACCGGTGTGGCCTGTTTTTGTCTGGTTTGACCCATGAGCCTGCGCATCTTCAACACGCTCACCCGTTCTGTCGCCGACTTCCAGCCATTGGAGCCAGGCCATGTGCGCATGTATGTGTGCGGCATGACGGTCTATGACCTCTGTCACTTGGGCCATGCCCGCTCGATGATCGCCTTTGACGTGGTGCAGCGCTGGCTCAAGGCCAGTGGCTTGCGAGTCACTTATGTCCGCAACATCACCGACATCGACGACAAGATCATCAAGCGCGCACTCGATAACGGCGAAACCATCCGCCACCTGACCGACCGCATGATCGACGCGCTGCACGAAGACGCCGATGCGCTGGGCATCGAGCGTCCGCAGCACGAGCCGCGCGCCACCGACTATGTGCCGCAGATGCTCTCCATGATCGGCACGCTGGAGCGCAAAGGCCTGGCTTACCGCGCGCCCAACGGCGACGTGAACTACGCCGTGCGCAAGTTCCCCGGCTACGGCAAGCTCTCGGGCAAATCGCTCGACGAACTCAATGCCGGCGAGCGTGTGGCAGTTGAGTCGGGCAAGAACGATCCGCTGGACTTCGTGCTCTGGAAGTCGGCCAAGCCGACCGAACCCGAAGACTGCAAGTGGGACAGCACTTTCGGCAGCGGCCGTCCTGGCTGGCACATCGAGTGCTCGGCCATGAGCTGCGAGCTGCTGGGAGAGACGTTTGACATCCACGGCGGTGGCGCCGACCTGCAGTTCCCGCACCACGAAAACGAGATCGCGCAAAGCCAGGGCGCCCTGGGCGAGGGCACTTTTGCCCGCACCTGGATGCACAACGGCTTCATCAACGTGGACAACGAGAAGATGTCCAAGAGCCTGGGCAACTTCTTCACCATCCGCGACGTGCTCAAGGCATTTGATGCCGAAACGGTGCGTTTCTTTGTGGTGCGCAGCCATTACCGCAGCCCGCTGAACTACAGCGACGTGCACCTGCAGGACGCCAAAGGTGCCCTGCGGCGCCTGTACACCGCCCTGCAGGCGGTGGCGCCGGGGGCCGTCGCCATCGACTGGGCCAACCCCTACGCCGCCCGCTTCAAGGCCGCGATGGACGAGGACTTTGGCACGCCCGAAGCCGTGGCCGTGCTGTTCGATCTGGCCAGCGAAGTCAACCGCAGCCGATCCAGCGAACTGGCCGGCCTGCTCAAGGCGCTGGGCGGTGTGCTGGGCCTGCTGCAGTCCGATCCGACCACTTACCTTCAGTCGGGTGCCGGACTCGACGAGACGGCCATCCAGGCGCAGATCGACGCCCGAGCCGCAGCCAAGGCCGCGAAGAACTTTGCCGAAGCCGACCGCATCCGCAACGCCTTGCTGGACGCCGGCATCGTGCTCAAGGATTCGCCCGCCGGCACCACCTGGGAGGCCAAGGCGTGAGCCCGGTCACCCCCGAATACTGGGCTGAAGCCTGCGCGCACCTGTCGCGCAAGGACCGGGTGATGAAAAAGCTCATCCCCCAGTTCGGCAATGCCATTCTGGAGTCGCGCGGCGACGCTTTCGTCACCCTGGCGCGCTCCATTGTGGGCCAGCAGATTTCGGTCAAGGCTGCGCAGTCGGTCTGGGACCGCTTTGCCAGTCTCTCGCGCAAGCTCACCCCGGCCGGGGTGCTCAAGCTCAAGGTGGACGACATGCGCGCGGCCGGTCTGTCGGCCCGCAAGGTCGAATATCTGGTGGACCTGGCGCTGCATTTCGACTCGGGCGCTGTGCACGTCAAACAGTGGCAGGGCATGGACGACGAGGCCATCATCGCCGAGCTGGTGGCGATCCGCGGCATTGGCCGCTGGACGGCCGAGATGTTCCTGATCTTCCACCTGATGCGGCCCAATGTGTTGCCACTGGACGACGTGGGTCTGATCAATGGCATCAGCCGCAACTATTTTTCGGGCGAACCAGTCAGCCGCAGCGATGCGCGCGAGGTGGCCCAGGCCTGGAGCCCGTACTGCACCGTGGCGACTTGGTATATTTGGCGCTCGCTGGACCCGGTGCCGGTGGCTTACTGAGCCACGGTTTCGCGGTCCGCCCGCATGCATTGAGGAGAAAAAAACTTGGCCAAACGCACGTTCCTCGATTTCGAGCAACCCATTGCCGAACTCGAAGCCAAGATTGAAGAGCTGCGCTATGTGCAGAGCGAGTCGGCCGTCGACATCACCGATGAAATCGACCAGCTGAGCAAAAAAAGCCAGCAGCTGACCAAGGACATCTACAGCGACCTGACGCCCTGGCAGATCACCAAGATCGCACGCCATCCCGAGCGTCCCTACACGCTGGACTATGTGAATGCGCTGTTCACCGACTTTGTCGAGATGCACGGTGACCGCCACTTTGCCGACGACCAGTCCATCGTGGGCGGTCTGGCACGCTTCAATGGCCAGCCTTGCATGGTGCTGGGCCACCAGAAAGGCCGCGACACCAAGGAGCGCGCGCTGCGCAACTTCGGCATGAGCAAGCCCGAGGGCTACCGCAAGGCCCTGCGCCTGATGAAGACCGCCGAGAAGTTCAAACTGCCGGTGTTCACCTTTGTGGACACGCCCGGTGCCTACCCCGGCATCGACGCCGAGGAACGTGGCCAGTCCGAAGCCATTGGCCGCAACATCTTCGAGATGGCGCAACTGGAAGTGCCGATCATCACCACCATCATTGGCGAAGGCGGCTCCGGTGGCGCACTCGCCATTTCGGTGGCCGACCAGGTGCTGATGCTGCAGTACTCGGTGTACTCGGTCATCAGCCCCGAAGGTTGCGCGTCCATCCTCTGGAAGACCGGCGAGAAAGCCGAGCTGGCCGCCGAGGCCCTGGGCATCACCGCCCACCGCCTCAAGGCCCTGAACCTGGTCGACAAGATCGTCAGCGAGCCCGTGGGCGGCGCCCACCGCGACCACGAACAGATGATGGCCTTCCTCAAGCGCGCGCTGGCCGACGCCGTGCGACAGGTCTCCGACCTCAAGCCCAAAGAGCTGCTGGACCGCCGCTACGAGCGCCTGCAGAGCTACGGCCGCTTCACCGACACCAAGGCGGGCAAGTAAGCCCGCGCGGCATGCCACGCTCCCCCGACGAGGCCCTGGCGGATTTCTGCCCGGGCCTTCCTTTTGCAGTGGCACTCTCCGGCGGCGCCGATTCCACGGCCCTGCTGATTGCTTGCGCCCAGCGCTGGCCGGGGCAGGTGAGGGCGGTGCATGTGCACCACGGCCTGCAGGCGGAGGCCGACGGCTTTGAAGCCTTTTGCGTGGACCTTTGCCGGCGCCTGTCGGTGCCACTGGCTGTGCGGCGTGTGGATGCCCGCCCCGCAGCCGGGCAAAGCCCCGAAGACGCGGCCCGGCAGGTGCGCTACCCGGCCCTGGCCGATGCGGTGCATGCGCAATGGCCAGAGGTGCGCGATGTGGCGGTTGCCCAACATGCCGACGACCAGATCGAAACCCTGCTGATCGCGCTCTCGCGCGGCAGCGGCCTGCCCGGGCTGGCGGGCATGCCTGCGCAGTGGGAGCGTCTGGGGCTGCGCTGGCACCGCCCGTGGCTGCAGGTGGCCGGGGCGGATCTGCGTGAGTGGCTGCGCCAGCGTGCCGAGACGTGGGTGGAAGACCCGAGCAATCTGGACGAAAGCTTCACGCGCAACCGCATCCGTGCGCGCGTGCTGCCGGCGCTGGACGTCGCCTTGCCCGGTTTTCGGGACACCTTTGCCCGCAGCATGCGCCATGTGGCCGAGGCGCAGGCGCTGCTGGATGCGCAGGCGCAGCAGGACTTGGCCGAGGTGGGCGTGCCGCCCGCCATCGCCGCCTTGCAGCAGCTGCCGGCCGCCCGGCAGGCCATGGTGCTGCGCCAGTGGCTGCGGCGCGAGCACGCCACCACCCCCAGCACCGCCCAGTTGCGCGAACTGCAGGCCCAGCTGGCCGACTGCACCACGCGCGGACACCGCCTGAGCCTGCGTGTGGGCACGGGCCGCGTCGAACGCGATGGGACCGTGCTGCGCTACACCCCAGCTGCGTAAGCCGGGCTGCGCCGGACGGATTGGTACAATCGACAGGTTTTGCCGGGCTGCGCCCCGCGCCAGACAAACGCAGCCTGCCCGCCTGCGGCAGGGTCTGATTTCTCTCGAAAACGAATCCAAATGGCTTTGATTGTTCACAAATACGGCGGCACTTCGATGGGCTCGACCGAGCGCATCCGCAACGTCGCCAAGCGCGTGGCCAAATGGGCGCGCGCCGGCCACCAGATGGTGGTGGTGCCCAGCGCCATGAGCGGTGAGACCAACCGCCTGCTGGGCCTGGCCAAGGAACTGGCCCCTGCCAAGGCCGACAGCGCTTACAACCGCGAACTCGACATGCTGGCCTCCACCGGCGAGCAGGCGTCTTCTGCCCTGCTGGCGATTGCGCTGCAGGCCGAAGGCATGCCGTCTGTCAGCTATGCCGGCTGGCAGGTCGCCATCAAGACCAATGACGCCTACACCAAGGCCCGCATCGAGTCGATCGACGACGCCCGCGTGCGCGCCGATCTGGCCGCCGGCAAGGTCGTGATCATCACCGGCTTTCAGGGTGTGGACGACGCCGGCAACATCACCACGCTGGGCCGTGGCGGCTCCGACACCTCGGCCGTGGCTGTGGCCGCCGCCATGAAGGCCGACGAATGCCTGATCTACACCGATGTGGACGGCGTGTACACCACCGACCCGCGCGTGGTGCCCGAAGCCCGGCGCCTGAACAAGGTGAGCTTTGAAGAGATGCTCGAAATGGCCTCGCTGGGCTCCAAGGTCCTGCAGATCCGCTCGGTCGAATTCGCCGGCAAATACAAGGTGCCCATGCGCGTGCTCTCCAGCTTCACGCCCTGGGACATCGACATCAATGAAGAAGCCGCTTCCGGCACCCTGATCACTTTTGAGGAAGACGAACAAATGGAACAAGCCGTCGTTTCCGGCATCGCATTCAACCGCGACGAAGCCAAAATCTCCGTGCTGGGTGTGCCCGACAGGCCGGGCATTGCCTACCAGATCCTGGGCGCCGTGGCCGATGCCAACATCGAAGTCGACGTGATCATCCAGAACCTGAGCAAGGACGGCAAGACCGACTTCAGCTTCACCGTGCACCGCAACGACTACGCCCGCACCGTCGACCTGCTCAAGGAAAAAGTGCTGCCTGCGCTGGGCGCCAGCGAAATCGTGGGCGACACCAAGATCTGCAAGGTGTCGATCGTCGGCATCGGCATGCGCAGCCATGTGGGCGTGGCCAGCAAGATGTTCCGCAGCTTGAGCGAAGAGGGCATCAACATCCAGATGATCTCCACTTCCGAAATCAAGACTTCGGTCGTGATCGACGAGAAATACATGGAACTGGCTGTGCGCGCCCTGCACAAAGCCTTCGATCTCGATCAGGCCTGAGCTATAATCGATTTACTTTGGAAACGTGACCGAGTGGCCGAAGGTGCTCCCCTGCTAAGGGAGTATGGGGTGTAGAGCCTCATCGAGGGTTCGAATCCCTCCGTTTCCGCCAGAGCATGGTTTTTTGGAGTTCGCAGAAGTTCAGAAAACCGACGAGAAGCCCCGTAATACGGGGCTTTTTCGTTTTCTGGCGTTCGTTATGGTTCGCCTCCAGCCAGCACAATCTGGGGGCATCTTTGGGGGCATCTTTTCTGCATGCCCCCAAAGGCCCCCGCGATGCCCCCAATTTGGGCAGCGCATGGTGCACCTGACCAGCGAGACACAAGCCATGCCTCTGACAAAAATCGAATGTGACCGTGCCAAATGCCCGCCGGGTAAAAAGTTCCTTCGGCTGACTGACGGGCAGGGCCTGTATCTTGAGGTGACCCCATCGGGCGGGAAGTATTGGCGGCTGAAATACAGGTTCGCTGAGCGTGAAAAGCGCTTGTCTTTCGGGGTGTTCCCTGCTGTTTCACTGGCCGAAGCCCGAGAGGCACGCGACCAAGCCCGCAAACTCTTGAGTTCAGGCGTGGACCCGTCAGAGCAGAAGCGGCAAGACAAGGCAACGCGAGCCCTGAACAACGCGAACACCTTTGAAGCTGTCGCCCGCGCATGGCATGCCTTTTGGTCCGCGAACAAGTCCGAGCGCCACGCCAGTTATGTCATGACAAGGCTGGAGGCTGACGTTTTCCCAGAGATCGGGCGCATGCCTCTGGATGCGCTGACTGCCCCCCACTTCATCAGGACCGCACGCAAGATCGAAGAACGCGGGGCCATGGACATTGCAAAGCGAGCTTTTCAAACCTGCGGTCAAGTGATGCGGTATGCCGTGGCTCACGGCCTTCACGACCGCAATCCTTGCGCGGACATTCGCCCATCAGACGCCCTGAAGCCCCGTGACAAGGGCCACTATGCGCGAATAGATGCACGTGAGCTACCCGACCTGCTACGGAAAATCGACGCGTACAAATCGCCCGTCACGCGGCTGGCCATGCAGTTCATGGCTCTGACCTTTGTGCGTACTGGTGAGCTGATCGCGGCCCGCTGGGATGAATTTGATTTGGCCGCGCAGGAATGGCGCATCCCGGCCGAGCGGATGAAGATGAAAACGCCGCACATCGTCCCTTTGTCACCCCAGGCGCTTGCCGTGTTGGCCGAGCTTTGCACCCTGACTGGCAAAAGGGAGCACCTGTTCCCAGGTGGCCACAATCCCCGACAACCCATGAGCAATGGGGCACTGCTGGGCGCACTCAAGCGCATGGGATACGCGGGGCGCATGACTGGGCACGGTTTCAGGGGCGTGGCCTCTACGATCTTGCATGAGCAGGGATACCCGCACCATTGCATTGAGCTGCAGTTGGCCCACCAGGAGAGAAACCAAGTCTCTGCGGCCTACAACTTCGCCACGTATCTGAAAGACCGCCGAACCATGATGGAAGGATGGGCCAATTACCTGGACAACGCACGAGGCGTGCATCAACAGGTGATGGCCAAACCCCTGGCACTTGCGCGGGCCTGATTGGCGCTGCGCTGAGGGTGGCCGCAACGGTGCTGCATGCCTCATGCTTTGAGGCTGTCCTTGCCGCTGTGCACGGGTGCATGCACCTGCTGGCCAGCACGGCCCACGCTGAGGGCTCTGGGCTGCACCAGGTGCAGCGGATCGAGAGGCACAAGGCCTGCAGCGCAGCGGACTGGAGAGCGCTGCACATGCGAAGCCGTGCGGGTGGCCGCTGGGGGGCTGATTGCCTCATGGCGTGGCTGCTGTCCCTGCCACTGCGCACGGGTGCATGCACATGCTGGCCAGCGCGGCCCACACCGAGGGCTCAGGGTTACACCAGGTGCAGCGCATCGAGAGGCACAAGGCCTGCAGCGCAGTGGGTCGGAGAGGGCAGCGCAGGCGCTGTGCTGAGTGTGGCCGCTGGGGTGCGGATCGCCTCATGGCGTGGCTGCTGTCCCTGCTGCTTCGCATGGGTGCATGCACCTGCTGGCCAGCACTGCGCACGCTGTGGGCTCAGGGTTGCACCAGGCGCACCGGATTGAGAGGCACAAGGCCTGCAGCGCAGCGGACCGGGGAGCGCCGCACACGCACAGCGGTGCGGCTGGCGCCGGGGGG
>JAYRQF010000044.1:0-14545 GCA_041910735.1 Limnohabitans sp. | reverse complement strand
TCGTACTTGCGGCCCACCATGAAGCCGGTGATGTTCTGCAAAAACACCAGGGGCGTCTTGCGCTGGCAGCAGAGTTCAATGAAGTGCGCGCCCTTGAGGGCCGATTCGGAAAACAGGATGCCGTTGTTGGCAATGATGCCCACCTGCATGCCTTCGATGCGCGCAAAGCCACAGACCAGGGTGGTGCCAAAGCGCGCCTTGAATTCGTCAAACTCGGAGCCGTCAACGATGCGGGCGATGATCTCGCGCACATCAAAAGGTTTGCGGGTGTCGGTCGGGATCACGCCGTACAGTTCTTTCGCGTCGTACTTGGGTGGTACCGGCGCGTGCGTGGCGATGTTGGGCGCCTTTTGCGCATTGAGGTTTTTGACCGCATTGCGGGCCAGCGCCAGCGCATGCAGGTCGTTTTGCGCCAGGTGGTCGGCCACACCCGACAGGCGGGTGTGCACGTCGCCACCGCCCAGGTCTTCGGCACTCACCACCTCGCCGGTGGCGGCTTTCACCAAAGGCGGGCCGCCCAGGAAGATGGTGCCCTGGTTCTTGACGATGATGGTCTCGTCGCTCATGGCGGGCACATATGCGCCGCCCGCCGTGCACGAGCCCATGACGACTGCGATCTGCGCGATGCCCTGCGCGCTCATGTTGGCCTGGTTGAAGAAGATGCGGCCGAAGTGGTCGCGGTCGGGGAAGACTTCATCCTGGTTGGGCAGGTTGGCGCCGCCCGAGTCCACCAGATAAATGCAGGGCAGGCGGTTTTGCTGCGCGATCTCCTGCGCCCGCAAGTGCTTCTTGACGGTCATCGGGTAGTAGGTGCCGCCCTTCACCGTGGCGTCGTTGCAGACGATCATGCAGTCCACGCCATTGACGCGGCCGATGCCCACGATCACACCCGCGCTGGGCGCGTCGTTGTTGTACATGTTGAGCGCGGCCAGCGGCGCGACTTCGAGGAAGGGCGTGCCGGGGTCCAGCAGCATTTGCACGCGCTCGCGCGGCAGCAATTTGCCACGGCCGGTGTGTTTGGCGCGGGCGGCTTCGCCACCGCCTTGCGCCACGCGCTCCAGGTGGGCACGCAGGTCATCGACCACGGACTGCATCGCCTGGGCATTGGCCGCGAATTCAGCCGAGCGGGGATTGAGTTGGGTTTGCAAAACGGTCATGGGGGCCTCTGATCCTCTGGGGATGGACAAGCAATGCCTGCCAGCTTAGCCGCCCGGACCTTGCAGCAGCTGACAGACAGGTTGCAAATCCTGCCAAAATGGATGCACCGTGAACACCAGCACCCCACCCCGCCGCGCCGAAACGCCAATTGCCTTCATACAAGCCATGGTGAGGGCCTACAGGCATCGCGGCATGGACCCGTCCGGGGCATTGGCAAAGGCACAAATTGCGCCAGATCTTCTCAATCAGCCCGATGCCCGCGTGACCGCCTTGCAAATGGAATGGATGTCCGAGGCGGCGATGCGCGAACTTGACGACGAAGCCCTGGGCTGGTTTCGCCGCCGCCTGCCCTGGGGCAGTTACGGCATGCTGGTGCGGGCCTCGCTCACGGCACCCAGTCTGGGCGTGGCCCTGCAGCGTTGGTGCCGCCACCACAACCTGCTGACAGACGACATCCGGCTGGAACTGGAAACCCACCACGGCACAGCCTGTGTCAACCTGCATGAAGAACATGATCTGGACGGGATGCGCGAGTTCTGCACCGTGTCCGTGCTGCGCAATGCACTGGGCGTGGCTTGCTGGCTGACGGATTCACGCATCCCTCTGTCCGGCGTGGACCTGCACTTTGCCCCGCCGCGCCATGTCAGCAGTTACCGCGTGTTGTTCGACGGGGTCGCGCAATTCAATGCTTCATCCAGCAGGCTGGCCTTTGATGCGGGCTACCTGCAGCTGCCCGTGCGCCGCGACGAAGCCGCGCTGCAACGCATGCTGCAGCGCGCCCTGCTGCTGACGGTGCGGCCCTACCGCCGCGACCGCCTGCTGGTGGAAAGGGTGCGACAGGTGCTGGCGGAACACCCCCGGCATGGCCGCAATGCCGACGATCTGGCGGCCTGGCTCAACCTGTCGCCACGCACACTGCACCGCCAGCTGCGCGAAGAAGGCGCCAGCCTGCAGGCACTGAAGGACAGCGTGCGCCAGCAGCGTGCTCGCGAGCTGTTGCTGCGCACCGCACGGCCGCTCAAACAGATCGCCGCCGAGGTCGGATTTGGCAGCGAAAAAAGCTTCATCCGGGCCTTCAGGACTTGGACCGGCAGCACGCCCGAAGCGTTCCGCCATGGGGCCATGGACCGCTGAATCCGGACATCCAAGGGAAAACCCTATGGGTCGATTTTTCCTTTTCAAATCAACAACCTGCAGCATCAATTCAAAAGATTTCTGCATTCCCCCAATTCAAGTAAGGGCTTGGTCAGTACGTGTGAACAGAATTTTTCTCGTCGGGTGCGAAAGCACTGTTCCTGCACCTGCCAAGTCATCCACTCCCTCAATGGAGAATTCACATGAGTGATCCCGTGATCGAAAAGATCAAGAGCCACCCGAAGTACGCGCAGCTCAAAAGCAAGCGCAACAGCTTTGGCTGGACCCTGAGCATCCTGATGCTGGTCGTGTACTACGGCTACATCGCCCTCATCGCCTTTGACAAGGCATTCTTGGCCCAACCCATCGGCGCTGGCGTGACCACGCTGGGCATTCCGCTGGGCATGGGCGTGATCGTCTTCACCATCGTCATCACCGGCATCTATGTGGCGCGCGCCAACAGCGAATACGACGCCCTGACCAAGGACATCCTCGAGGACGCCACCAAATGAAACGCAACTTCCAACTCCTGGGTGCCCTGATGGCGCTGACCGCCAGCGGCGCGACCCTGGCCGCCGGTGGCGATGTTGGCGAAACCGCCAAGCAAGCCACCAACTGGACCGCCATCACCATGTTCGCGGTCTTCGTGCTGGCGACGCTGTGGATCACCAAGTGGGCAGCCTCCAAGACCAAGTCGGCCGCCGACTTCTACACCGCCGGTGGCGGCATCACCGGTTTCCAGAACGGCCTGGCGATTGCCGGTGACTACATGTCGGCCGCGTCCTTCCTGGGCATTTCGGCAGCCGTGATGGCCACCGGCTATGACGGCCTGATCTACTCGATCGGCTTCCTGGTCGGCTGGCCGGTCATCACTTTCCTGATGGCCGAGAAGCTGCGCAACCTGGGCAAGTTCACCTTTGCCGACGTGGCCGGTTACCGCTTCAAACAAACCCCCATCCGCGCCTTTGCCGCTTCGGGCACGCTGGTGGTGGTGGCCTTCTACCTGATCGCGCAGATGGTGGGTGCAGGCTCGCTGATCAAGCTGCTCTTCGGTCTGGACTACGCCTACGCCGTGATCATCGTCGGCGTGCTCTTGATGATCTACGTGCTGTTTGGCGGCATGACCGCCACCACCTGGGTGCAGATCATCTAAGCTGTCATGCTGCTGTCCGGCGTCACCTTCATGGCGGTGATGGTGCTGGCCCAGTTCGGCTTCAGCCCCGAAGCGCTGTTTGCCAAGGGCGTGGCCGTCAAGACCGCCATTGCCGAGTCTTCCGGCAAAACGCCTGAAGAAGCCGCCAAGATCGGCCTGTCCATCATGGGCCCCGGTGGCTTCATCAAGGACCCGATCTCTGCCATCTCGTTTGGCATGGCCCTGATGTTCGGCACCGCAGGTCTGCCGCACATCCTGATGCGCTTTTTCACCGTGCCCAACGCCAAGGAAGCCCGCAAGTCCGTCTTCTGGGCCACCACCTGGATCGGGTACTTCTACGTGCTGATCTTCATCATCGGTTTCGGTGCCCTGACCCTGGTGCTCACCAACCCCGACATGGCTGACACGGCCAAGGGCGTGATCAAGGGCGGTGCCGGTACCGCCAACATGGCGGCCGTGCTGGTGGCCAAGGTGGTTGGCGGCGACGTGTTTTTCGGCTTCATCTCTGCCGTGGCGTTCGCCACCATCCTGGCCGTGGTGGCCGGTCTGACGCTGTCCGGCGCCTCGGCCGTGTCGCACGACCTGTACGCCACCGTGCTCAAGAACGGCAAGGCCGACAGCGCCGCCGAACTTCGCGTGTCCCGCTTCACCACGATCGCCTTGGGCATCATCGCCGTGATCCTGGGCATCGCGTTCGAGAAGCAGAACATCGCCTTCATGGTGTCGCTGGCCTTCGCGATTGCCGCTTCTGCCAACTTCCCGGTGCTGTTCCTGTCCATGATCTGGAAGGGCTGCACGACCAAGGGTGCCGTGATCGGCGGCTTCCTGGGCCTGATCTCCTCGGTCGGCCTGACCATCGTTTCGCCTGCCGTGTGGGAAGCCACCCTGGGCTACCCGAAAGGCTCCGCCTGGTTCCAGTACAGCTCGCCGGCCCTGTTCTCCATGACGATTGGCTTCGTGGGCGTGTGGTTGTTCTCCATCCTGGACAACAGCGAGCAGGCCCGCAAGGAGCGCGAAGCGTTTGAAGACCAGCAGGTCCGTTCCGAAACGGGTCTGGGTGCCGCAGGCGCTTCGGGTCACTGATCCAGTACGGCTCAACAAAAAAACCGCTGCCCTGGCAGCGGTTTTTTTACGCCCGAAGGATCCGCAGAAAACTCAGGTTTTGAGCAAATGCCGCAGTTTGATGAACGCCATCGCCGCCATCACCGCGTCGTTGACCGGGTTGTGCGCATCTCGCAGCGGCAAGTCCAGGTCCTTCATCATGGTGGCCAGGCGCAGATCGATCTCGGGCGGCGCCTGCCGCTGCTGGGCGGTGAGCTGGCGCATCTTGAGGCTGTGGTACATCGCCGACACCTCGATCTTGGGCTGCGGCAAGCCCCAGCCCAGCATCGGGAACAGCACCTTGTCGAGCATCGCGACATCGAATTCGAGGTAATAGCCCACCAGCGGGCGCGAACCGATGAAGTGCAGCAGTTTCTTGACCGCCTCGTCGGCCGGCATGCCCTGGGCCACGTCTTTCGCGCGCAGCTGGTGGATCAGGATGCTTTGCGCGGAAATGCCTTTTTCGGGGCGCACGATCAGCTCCAGCCGCTCACTGGCGAGAATGCGGTCGCCCACGATGCGCACCGCACCGATGGAGACGATTTCGTCCTTGCCCACATTCAGGCCGGTGGTTTCGCAATCAACCGACACCCATTCGTTGTCGGGCGACGGGTCGAGGATGAAGGCAAATTCGGGCAGACCCATGTGGTAGCGCAGCCACCAGCGGCGCAGGTCCTGCCATTGGCGTTGGAAGGGCATCATGTCAGAGCACGTCCAGACGGAAATGCAGGCGCAGGAAGGTCTTGCACTGCCTGACCACCGCCAGCGCGTCCTTGAGCAGGTCACGCTCCAGGGTGGAGAGTCTGGTCACATCGACATCGCCTGAGACCGGCTGGTCTCTGTCGATCTCGGCCAGCCCCGCCTGCAACTTCAGGCCCATCAGGTAATGCAGGCACTGCGTCCAGTCGCTGGCCTGACGCGCGCTGATGACGCCACGCGAAGCCAGCACCTCCAGACGCTGCGCCGTGTTGGTCTCGGCCAGCTGCGCCTGCAGGGCCAGACTGCGCACACCGTGCACCACCGGAAAGATGCCTTCCTTCTTGAGGTTCAGGCCCGCACTCTCGCCACCGCCCAGCAGGCGGTTCCACCAGCCCTGCGTGCTGCCAAAGGCTTCGATGGCGGCAGCAAAGCGCGCCAGCATCGCATCGCTGTGCGCCATGCTGTTGCGTGCCTCCTGCTGCAGTTGCTCCAGCAGACGCGCATCGCCCGACACCGCGTGTGCATCCAGAAAGATGGCGAGGTTCATCAGGGCGTCACCGTCGGACATCAGCAGCCACTGGCGCACGCGGCGGGTGAAGTCCCCCAAGCTGTCACGCCAGGCCGCGTTGCTGACCATGATGCGGCCCGCACACGGCGGGTAGCCGAACTGCGCCAGGGCCTCGGAAAAGCGCTCGCAAATCGCCTGCAGCCCGGCCGGCGGTTCGTAACCATCGCGCCAGACCAGCGCATTGTCCTGGTCGGTCTTGAGCAACTGCTCGCCACGACCCTCGCTGCCCATCACAAACAGGCAACTGTTGTTCACCAGCTCAGCCGGCGCGATCAGCCGCCAGGCTTTGTCAAAGAGCCGCGCCTGCAGGTCCTGCACCAGATGGCCGATCAGGCCCACACGGGTGCCGTTGCGGTAGAGGCTGCTGACCATGCGGGTCACCTGCCCTGAGGTTTGTGCCAAGGCATCGATGCTGGTGGCCGCATCGATCTGCAGGGCGATCAGGTGCGACTGGTTGGACAGGAAGCTGAACACATCGAGCGCTTCGAGGATGCCCAGAATCAGGTCGCCCTGCACCACCACCAGACGCAGGATACGGTGACGGGTGAGCAGGGCCAGCGCATCGCCGATCTGCTGCGTGGGGCTGATGGTGACCAGGGAAAAGTGCGCCCATTCGCGCACCGGCATGCTGCCCAGCGGGCGGCCATCGAGCACGGCGCGTTGCACGCGGCTTTGGGTGAAGATGCCCAGCCGGCTCGGCCCTTCGGATTCGTCGCGCACCAGCACCGCGCCAACTTCCTTGTCGTGCATCAGGCGCACCACCGACAGCACATCCTGCTCACCCGGCACCACATACGCAGGTCGCAGGTAGGCTTCGTCCACACGAGAAAGCGTGAGCGAACGCAGTTCGTGCTCCCGGCTGCGCTGCGACAGGGCGCTGAGCTTGTCGCCCAGTTCGGAAAACAGAAGGGCACCAAATGTGGCGTTTTCGGCGATCAGGGCCATCACCGTTTCGCGCGGCACCTGGTAGGCCAGCAGTTCCTCGCTGGCCACAAAGCGGTGGCTGGAACGACCGGCCACCAGGGCGCGGCCATCCCACACGTCGTTGGCGCCATAGCTGGCCACGATGTCTTCGCCGTCGTACTCGGTCACATGGCCTTTGATGTTGACCCAGAGGTGGGACGGCGAGCCCCCCACATCCAGGATCACCGTCCCTTCGGGGTAATAGGCGATGTCCACACTGTCCTGCACCAGCTTCTGCTGCGCAGGGGTCAGGGCGTCGAAAGGCGAGACCGAAAAATTGAAGGCATTGGGCATGACGGACTTTCTTCTTCAGCCATTGGACGGCCCGGGACTTGCGGTCAGCTTGCAGCGCCGCCCTCCGACGCCCGAAGCTTGACCTGGATCAGCCTTCAGGCCAGACGCAGCTCGTGCATGCCAGCCAGCACACGCACCGCGCCTGCCTGTTGCAGTGGCCGCACATCCACGCCCGCCGGCGCATAAGCCCAGACCGTGGCGCCTGCCGACACACCCGCCGTGATGCCCACCGTGGTGTCCTCCACCACCAGACAGCGCGCAGGCGGGACCTGCAGGTGGGCGGCGGCTGCCAGATAAACGTCGGGGTGCGGCTTGCTGCGCGGCATCTCGTGCCCGCTGAAGATCCGTCCCGCAAAGAAGTCGTACAGCCCCACCTTGCGCAGCATCATCTCCACCTTGAACCGGTCCGCTCCCGAGGCCACCGCAATGCGGCCTGCGCAATGGTCGTGCAGGTGCGCCACCGCGTCGTGGATGCCGTCGATGGCTGCGATCTGGCGTTCCAGCCGTTCGTTGCGTCGTGCAAAGAATTGCTGCAACCATGCGTCGGTCAGCGGCACGCCGGTGTTCGCCTCGATCACCGCGCGCTGGCTCTTGACGGTGTGGCCCACAAAGCGCTGCATGCACTCGGCCAGTGTCATGCGCCAGCCCTGCTCCTCGAACATGTCGCGCAGCACCCCGCAGGTGATGGCTTCGCTGTCCACCAGCACGCCATCGCAATCGAACAGAACGGCTTCAAAATTCATGGCGCCGATGGTACAGGGCAAGCAGGGCTCAGCGCACGTCACCGTCCACGTAATACCAGCGGTCATGTTCGCGCACGAAACGGCTGAGTTCGTGTTGGCGCACAGCGCGTCCAGCCACACGGAAACGGGCCACAAACTCCACCTCGGCGCTGTCCTGCCCTGTCATGCGGTGGCTTTTGATCTCCAGCCCCAGCCATTTGGCACCGCCCTCCAGTTCCAGCGTGGCCGGCCGGGAGCTGGCATGCCAGGTGGCCAGCAGGTAAGGCACATCGCCCAGCACGAAGGCGGTGTAGCGCGATCGCATCAGGCGCTCGGCATCGGGCGCAGCCGCTCCGGCGTGGTACGGACCGCAACAAGCATCCAGCAACACAGGCCGGCCTTTGGCGTCGGTGCGTCCGCAGAAACACGCCGACATCAGAGGGCGCGCTGGATGATGATTTTCTGCACGTCGCTCGTGCCTTCGTAGATCTGGCACACCCGCACGTCGCGGTAGATGCGCTCGACCGGGAAGTCGCTCACATAACCGTAGCCGCCCAAGGTCTGGATGGCGGCGGAGCAGACCTTTTCGGCCACCTCGCTGGCAAACAGCTTGGCCATGGCGGCCTCTTTCAGGCAGGGCCGGCCGGCATCGCGCAGGCTCGCGGCGTGCCAGATCAGCTGGCGCGCGGCTTCGAGCTGCGTCGCGCATTCGGCCAAACGAAAGCCCACCGCCTGGTGGTTGAAGATGGACGTGCCGAAACTCTCACGCTGTTTGGCGTAGTCGATGGCCACATCCAGCGCGCTGCGGGCCATGCCCACGCTCTGCGCGGCAATGCCGATGCGCCCGCCTTCGAGGGCCGACAGGGCGATCTTGTAACCCTCGCCCTCCTGGCCGATCAGGTTCTCGGCTGGAATGCGGCAATTGTCGAAGTTGATTTGCGCCGTGTCGCTGCTGTGCTGACCCAGCTTGTCTTCCAGGCGCGCCACCACATAGCCCGGCGCATTGGTGGGCACCAGGAAGGCGCTCATGCCTTTCTTGCCTGCACCTTTGTCGGTGACGGCGATCACCACAGCCACATCGCCGTACTTGCCGCTGGTGATGAACTGCTTGACGCCGTTGATGACGTACTCGTTGCCTTCTTTCACCGCGGTGGTGCGCAGCGAAGAGGCGTCCGAACCGACATGCGGCTCGGTCAGGCAGAACGCGCCCAGCAACTCACCCTGCGCCAGCGGCGTGAGCCACTGCTTTTTCTGCGCCTCGTTACCGTACATCATGAGGATGGCGTTGACCGGACAGTTGGTCACGCTGATGGTGGTGCTCACGCCACCGTCACCGGCCGCAATCTCTTCGAGCACCAGCGCCAGCGTCAGGTAATCCAGGCCAGCGCCACCCAGCGATTCGGGCACGCAGATGCCGTAGGCCCCCAGCGCGGCCAGGCCCTTGTGCGCCTCCTTGGGGAAATGGTGCTTCTTGTCCCACTCGGGCGCATTCGGCCACAGCTCTTGCCTGGCGAAGTCACGCACGGCGTCACGGATCATTTCCTGGTCGGGGGTCAGCAACATCTTCTTGTCTTTCCTGAAATCGGTTCACCACGGCAGCGGCGTGCCGTCGTGGTTGAGGAAAGCGCCCCGGTGTTCGGGGGCGCGTTGGGTGCGCACGGTCTCCAGCGTCTGGCGCAGGCTGGTGGCGCTCTCGGCAACGGTGAGCGGCGCCTGCGCACCGCCCATGTCGGTCTGTACCCAGCCGGGGTGCAGGGCCAACACGGTCACATCGGCCTGTTCGGCCTGCGCGCAGCGCACCACCATGTTGAGCGCGGCCTTGCTCACACGGTAAAGCCAGGCCGAGCCACTGGTGGTCTGGCCCAGACTGCCCATGACCGAGCTGATGCAGGCCAGGGTACCTTTCGCCTCCTGCAACATAGGCAATATCTGGGGGATCACCTGCATGGCGCCCATGACATTGGTGTGCATGACAGCATCGAAGCCCTCAAGCGTGGGCGGCTGCGGTGCATTGGCACGGTCCATGGCGCCGGCCACATAAAGGACCAGATCGAGCTTTTCGCCATCGAGCTGCCAGGCCAGACCGCTGTTGCCGGCCGGATCGGCCACATCCACCCGCAAGGTCTCGCAACCAAGGAGCCGCAGACGGTCCAGACCTTCGGCATTGCGTGCCGTGGCGATCACACGCCAGCCCGCCTCGCGGTACTGGCGCGCCAGTTCGAAGCCGATGCCACGCGAGGCACCCACAAGCAAAACTGACGGCATGACAGACCGTCAGATCAACTCAAGCGCGAGGGCCGTGGCTTCACCACCGCCGATGCACAGCGTGGCCAGGCCTTTTTTCAGGCCACGGGCCTGCAGGGCATGGATCAGGGTGACCATGATGCGGGCACCGGAGGCGCCAATGGGGTGGCCCAGTGCGCAGGCTCCGCCGTTCACGTTGACCTTCTCGTGCGGCACCTTCAAGTCGTGCATCAGCGCCATCGGCACGACGGCGAAGGCTTCGTTGATTTCCCACAGGTCAACATCGCTCACCTGCCAGCCGGCTTTGGCCATCGCCTTTTCGGAGGCGCCCACCGGGGCGGTGGAGAACCACTCGGGTTCCTGCGCGTGGGTGGCGTGGCTGACGATGCGCGCCAGCGGCTGGCAGCCGAGTTTTTTGGCGGTGCTCTCGCGCATCATCACCAGCGCGGCTGCGCCGTCGTTGATGGACGAGCTGGCGGCGGCGGTGATGGTGCCGTCCTTCTTGAACGCGGGCTTGAGCGTGGGGATCTTGTCGATCTTGATCTTGCCCGGGCCTTCGTCGGTGGAGACCACCACTTCGCCGGCGCGGGTCTTGACGGTCACGGGCGCAATCTCTTTGGCAAAGCCGCCGTTCTTGATGGCGTCTTGCGCGCGCTGCACGCTGGCCATGGCAAATGCGTCCTGCTGCTCGCGCGTGAAGTTGTATTTGGCGGCGCAGTCTTCGCCAAAGGTGCCCATGCTGCGGCCCGCCTGGTAGGCGTCTTCCAGGCCGTCGAGCATCATGTGGTCGAACAGGCGGTCATGGCCGATGCGGTAGCCACCACGGCCCTTGAGCATGAGGTAGGGCGCGTTGGTCATGCTTTCCATGCCACCGGCCACCAACACATCGTGCGAGCCTGCGACCAGCATGTCGTGCGCGAACATGGCCGCGCGCATGCCCGAACCACACATCTTGGACAGGGTGACGGCTCCGGAGCTCTTGGGCAGCCCCCCCTTGAAAGCCGCCTGGCGCGCCGGGGCCTGGCCCTGGCCCGCCATCAGGCAGTTGCCAAACAACACCTCGGTCACGAGTTCGGGGGCGATGCCGGCACGCTCCACGGCGGCCTTGATCGCGACACCGCCCAGATCATGGGCGGCCAGCGAAGAAAAATCGCCCTGGAAGCTGCCCATGGGGGTGCGGGCAGCGCTGACGATGACGATGGGGTCGGACATGGCAAATCTCCAATCAAGAATCAAACAATGGCCACGTCACCCCACGGGTCACGCGGCCGGAAGCATGCCCCCGCGTGGATAGCGCTTGAGGGCGTTGCGGAACACTTCCATGACCTCACCGGGGTGGCTCATGCTCACCCCGAGGTCCTTGGCCAGCCCGTCTTTCAGGCCATAGCACCAGCCGTGCACAGAAATCTTCTGACCGCGCGCCCAGGCGTCCTGGATCACATTGGTCAGGGCCACGTTGCCGACCTGCTCGATCACGTTCATCTCGCACAGCGCGTCTTCCTGCTCGGGCACGCTCAGGTGGTCGAGGCGGCGGCGGTGGCGAATCTTCACGTCATGCACATGGCGCAGCCAGTTGTCGGCCAGGCCCACGCGCGCACCGCGCAGCGTGGCCAGCACGCCACCGCAGCCGTAATGGCCCACGACCAGAATGTGCTCGACCTTGAGAAAGTCCACCGCGTACTGGATCACCGACAGGGCATTCAGGTCGGAGTGCACCACCACGTTGGCCACGTTGCGGTGCACAAAGACCTCGCCCGGGTCCAGACCCGTGATCTGGTTGGCCGGAACGCGGCTGTCGGAGCAGCCGATCCACAGGTACTTGGGGTTCTGCTGGTTGGCCAGCCGGGTGAAAAAGCCGGGCTGTTCGCGCTCGGTGCGCTCGGCCCAGGCCCGGTTGTTGTCAAAAAGGTGTTGCAGTGCGTTGCTCATGGGGTCGATTGTCGCAGTGCAGCACGGCTTTTCAGTGACAAGCCGTTTCAGCAGGTCTCGGCAAACAGCTCGCGGCCGATCAGCATGCGGCGGATTTCGCTGGTGCCGGCACCGATTTCATAGAGCTTGGCGTCGCGCCACAGGCGGCCCAGAGGGTATTCGTTGATGTAGCCGTTGCCGCCGTAAATCTGCACGCCCTCACCCGCCATCCAGGTGGCTTTTTCGGCGGTCCAGAGGATGACCGAGGCGCAGTCCTTGCGCACCTGACGGACATGGTCGGCGCCCAGCATGTCCAGGTTCTTGGCCACGGTGTAGGCAAAGCTGCGGGCCGCCTGCAGCACGGTGTACATGTCGGCCACCTTGCCCTGGATCAGCTGGAATTCGCCAATGCTCTGGCCGAACTGCTTGCGGTCGTGGATGTAGGGGATCACGTTGTCCATGACGGCCTGCATGATGCCCAGCGGGCCACCGGTGAGCACGGCACGCTCGTAGTCGAGGCCGCTCATCAGCACCCTGGCGCCGTTGTTCAGGCCACCCAGGATGTTCTCGGCAGGCACCTCCACGTTCTGGAACACCAGCTCGCCGGTGTGGCTGCCGCGCATGCCCAGCTTGTCGAGTTTTTGCGCGATGGAAAAGCCCTTCATGCCCTTTTCGATCAGGAAAGCGGTCACGCCGCGCGCGCCCAGCTCGGGCTCGGTCTTGGCATAGACCACCAGGGTGTCGGCGTCGGGCCCGTTGGTGATCCACATCTTGGAGCCGTTGAGCAGGTACCAGCCGCCCTTGTCTTCGGCCTTGAGCTTCATGCTGATGACATCGGAGCCGGCGCCCGGCTCGGACATGGCCAGTGCGCCCACATGCTCGCCACTGATGAGCTTGGGCAGGTATTTGGCACGCTGGGCGTCGTTGCCGTTGCGCTTGATCTGGTTGACGCACAGGTTGGAGTGGGCGCCGTAGGACAGCCCCACCGAGGCGCTGGCGCGCGAGATTTCTTCCATGGCCACCATGTGGGCCAGGTAGCCCATGCCCGCGCCACCGTATTCCTCACCCACGGTGATGCCCAGCACGCCCAGGTCACCCATCTTGCGCCACAGGTCCATGGGGAACTGGTCGCTCTTGTCGATCTCGGCGGCGCGCGGAGCGATTTCGCTCCGGGCAAAGTCGTGCACGGCTTCGCGCAGGGCGTCGATGTCTTCACCGAGCTGGAAATTCAGGCCAGGCATGTTCATGGAATAGGTCTCCTTGGGAATCTGTTCAGTAAGTTTTGGGCACGGGTGCCAGCGTTTGCTGCATGACGGCGCAGGGCGACACCTTGCCCCGGGCGTCGATGTGGTCCACCTCGGCAGTGGTGACGATGATGCGCTTGCCAGCCTTGACCACACGGCCAGTGGCGCGGATCTCACCACCCTGGTAGCTGTTCAGGAAATTGATCTTGTATTCCACTGTGACCACTTCCATGCCCTCGGGCGCCATCGTGAGTCCGGCGTAGCCGCCCGCGATGTCGGCCAGCGCACCCATGGCTCCACCATGAAAGCCATCCTGCTGCTGGGTCACTTTGTCGCCATACGGAAGCGCCAGCTCAACCAGACCACGCTCGGCACGCAGCAGACGCACATCCAGATGCAGCATCATGCCCTGACGGGCCAGGCTGGCAGCAACGCGTTCGTATTCGGGGGTATTCACCGGGGGCTCAATTCTCAAAATGATTACCCGACTTTAATTGACGTTTACGTAAACGTCAACCAGAACCTTGTCCTGATCAACCCGCCACCTTGCCAGCCCTGGCCAACAGGGTCCTGGCTTCCTTTTCATGGGTTTTGACCTCGTCGAGCGTGGCCTGCAACTCGGCCATCTGGGCTTCGAGCTCCTGCCGGTGACCGGCCAGCACCACCAGAAATTTCCTGAGCTGAGGTACCGTGTCGCGCGGACTGTCGTACATGTCGATCAGGTCCTTGGCCTCGGTCAGCGACAGACCCAGGCGTTTGGCACGCAAAGTCAGCTTCAGGCGCGTGCGGTCACGGTGCGAATACACCCGGTTGCGTCCACCCGGCCCCGAGCGCTCGGGCTGCAGCAGGCCCATGTCTTCGTAAAAACGGATGGCGCGCGTCGTCAGGTCAAATTCTTTCGCCAGATCGCTGATCGTATACGTGTTAGCCATGTCTGTCCTTCGCTGCCGGGTACGCACCTGCGACAGCCCCCGCAGGAAACGGTCACCTAGAATGCTTTGCATGTTTGACGTTGACGTTAACGTCAATTCGCGAATGCTACCCGAAAGCCATGTCCAGCCCAAACGCCGCAACACCACTGACCTACCCTCTGGGTGACCACCTGCCTTCCACCGGCCGGGCCACCGAGGTCGCACCCGGCGTGTACTGGCTGCGCATGGGCCTGCCGTTTGCACTGGACCACATCAACCTGTGGCTGCTGCGCGACCAACTGCCCGACCCGCAAGACCCGGGCCGCCAGCGCGAAGGCTGGACGGTGGTGGACTGCGGTATCGACAACCCGGCCACGCGCGAGGCCTGGCAACAGGTGGAAGACCAGGTCATGCAGGGTCTGCCGGTGCTGCGCGTGCTTGTCACC
>JAYRQF010000043.1:0-6742 GCA_041910735.1 Limnohabitans sp. | reverse complement strand
TTGCCATACAGCTCGGCGGTCCAGTACAGGTTGCCCTGAGTGTGGACCGTGCCTTTGGGTTTGCCGGTGGAGCCCGAGGAATACAGCCAGAAAGCGGGCTCGTCGGCCAGTGTGGCGGCGGGTGCGCCGGGGGCATGGTTGGCGATCAGCGCAGCCATGTTGGTCTGGCCTTCAGCCAGGGGGGACGTGGGACGGGACACCACCACCTGACGCACTTCGGTTTTGGCCCGGGTCAGGGCCGCTTCCAGCGTGGGCAGCAGGGCGCTTGAGACCAGCGCCGCCTGCGCACGGCTGTTGGCCAGCATGAAGGCGTAATCGTCGGCCGTGAGCAGGGTGTTGACGGCCACCGGCACCACGCCCGCGTACAGGGCACCCAGAAAAGCCACCACCCAGTCGCTGCTGTCGTGCATGAGCAACAGCACGCGCTCCTCGCGCTTGAGGCCCAGGGCCTTCAGGCCGCTGGCAAAACGCCGGACCTGGTCGGTCAGCTGGCCGTAGCTCAGCTGGCCGACATCGTCGATCAGGGCGGTCTTGCCGGCGCGTCCGGCATTGGTGGCAATCAGGTGCTGTGCAAAGTTGAATTCGGTGGGCGGGGGGCTGATGTGGCTCATGTTTTGTCTCCTCGGTGTGTTTCGTGTTGTTGGGGTGCCGGGATCACAGCGGCAGCGTGGCCCCTTGTGCTGCCAGCTGGTCCAGCGCCAGTGTGCTGCCCTGCACCGCGCTGCGGCGGTGGTAGAAGTTCAGGGCGCGCAGGCCGCCCAGTTCCTCACCGCCGCCAGCGCGGCCGGGGCCGCCGTGCAGGCTCATGGGCATGACGTTGCCGTGGCCGCTGTGCAGGGCTGCCACATCGGGTGAAATCGCATGCACCCGGCCGTGACTGCTGGCCAGTTCTGCTGCGGCCAGTGCCGTGAAGGCGGGGTCTTCGCTGTAGACCGAGCACACCAGAGAGCCTTCGCCGCGCCGGATCATGGCGAAAGCCTCTTCGGTGCTGTCGTAAGGCATCAGGGTGGAGACCGGGCCGAACACCTCGACCGCGTGCAACACACGGGCGGCCATCGGTTGCTCGGTGCCCAGCAACACGGGCGCCACGCAGGCGCTGGAGGCGTCGGCGTCAACCAGAGCCCGGGTGTTGCCGTCAAACAGCACGGTGGCTTCGGTCTGGAGCTGTGCCAGGCCTGCCAGCACGCTGGCCTTTTGTTCCAGGCTGACCAGTGCACCCATGCGAACGGATTCGTTTCTCGGGTTGCCTACGGTGGTTTTGGCCAGTTTGGCGCCAATGGCTTGTGCGGCAGCCTGGTAGAGCGCGCGCGGCACGAAGATGCGGCGGATCGCAGTGCATTTCTGGCCCGACTTGACAGTCATCTCGCGCGCAACTTCGCTGACCAGCAGCTGGAAGGCTTCGCTGTCGGCCGTGGCCCCGGGGGCCAGCAGGGCCGAATTCAGGCTGTCGGCCTCGATGTTGCAGCGCACCGACAGCTCGCTCACGGCGCGGTGGCTGCGGATGATTTTTGCGGTTTCGGCCGATCCGGTGAAGCTCACCACATCAAAGGCCTGCAGCTGGTCCATCAGGCCGGCAGACGAGCCGCAGATGACCGACAGGGCACCCGCCGGCAGGATGCCTGCATCGACCACATCCTTGACCATGCGCTGGGTCAGCCAGGCGGTGGCGGTGGCAGGCTTGATGATGACTGGCACGCCCGAGAGCAGGGCGGGCGCGGCCTTTTCCCACAGGCCCCAGCTGGGGAAGTTGAAGGCGTTGATGAACAGGGCCACGCCCTGGGTGGGCACCTGGATGTGCTGCGTCTGGAAGGCCGGGTCCTTGGCCATGCGGATGCGCTGGCCATCGAGCAGCAGCTTCGCGTCACCCAGTGCTGTCCCCTGTTTGGCGTAGTAACCCAGCGTGAAGATGCCGCCATCGATGTCCACGCCCGAGTCCTTGGCCACGGTGCCGCTGTTGGCGGTGGCGATCTCGTAGTAGGCGTCGCGGTTGGCCTGCAGGACTTCGGCGATCTTGCCCAGCACGGCTGCGCGCTGGCCATAGCTCAGGGCGCGCAAGGCCGCACCACCTTGCTCGCGGGCAAAGGCAAAGCCCTCGGCCAGATCGATGCCCGCATTCGACACGCGCGCCAGCTCGGTGCCCAGCACCGGGTCAAAAAGAGGTGTTCCGGCGCCCTGTCCGGTTTGCCAGCGGCCAGCGAAGAAATTGGGAAGCAGTGAAGAGGTCATGGTGCTGAATGTTGGGGGTGGGCCCGTTGGCATGCAACAAAACGCTGGTTCTTGTGCAGGCTTGGCGGTATAAATGCACTATTGTGCGTCCCGGTGAGTATGCAGTAAAGTGCATGTTCTGCAAAGGGATTCAATTGAGGGTTTACCCCAAATACAAACCAGGACGAGACGAGATGGGTTCTTCGGAATGGGTGGACGTGGTGTCCGCCGAACACGATGCTGCGGACGCCGGGCGCAGTCCTTTTCTGGTGGCGCTGGGAGAGCGCGTGCGCACACTGCGTTCGCGCAAGGGCATGACCCGCCGCGCCGTGGCGGTGGCGGCCGAGGTGTCCGAACGGCATCTGGCCAATCTGGAATACGGCACCGGCAATGTGTCGGTGCTGGTGTTGCAGCAGGTGGCGCAGGCGCTGCAGTGTTCGCTGGCGGAGTTGCTGGGGGATGTGACCGCGTCTTCGCCCGAGTGGCTGCTGATCCGCGAGCTGCTGTCCAAGCGCAGCGAGGCGGATTTGCGTCGCGCCCGGGTGCAGTTGGTGGAGATGTTTGGCGAGGGCGGCAACGCCCTGGCCCGTCAGGCGCGCATCGCCCTGATTGGCCTGCGCGGCGCGGGCAAGACCTCGCTGGGCCAGCGTCTGGCCACTGATCTGGGTTACCCCTTCATTGAGCTGAGTCGGGAGATCGAGCAGTTCGCCGGCTGCCAGATCAGCGAAATCCACAACCTGTACGGCGCCAATGCATACCGCCGCTACGAGCGCCGCGCGCTGGAAGAGGCGATCCAGATCTATCCCGAGGTGGTCATTGCCACACCGGGCGGGCTGGTGTCGGATTCGGCCAATTTCAACCTGCTGCTCTCGCACTGCACCACCGTGTGGCTGCAGGCCGATCCTCAGGACCACATGGGGCGTGTGGCCGCGCAGGGCGACATGCGGCCCATGGCCGCCAGCCGCGAGGCGATGGAAGACCTCAAGCGCATTCTGGAAGGTCGTTCGGCGTTCTATTCCAAGGCCGATCTGACGGTGAACACCAGTGTGGGCAACGAAGACCAGGCCTTTGCCAGCCTGCGCCAGGCGGTTCGGCAGCATTTGGGGTTGAGTTCCCAGGGTAAATACCTATGATGTGCAGTAAATTGCATGTTGCGCGCCGCAAAGACCTGCAATAAACTTCGCATCAACATGCACTAACGTGCATCCTCTGACCCGAAACGTTTTTCTGGAGACCCTCATGAGCGCTGCCCTGACCGTGGACTACCAAACCAGTCCCGCCCAATACAAGCACATCAACCTGTCTTTTGACGGAGAGATCGCCACACTGGGCATCAACATCAACGAAGACGCCGGCCTGCGTCCGGGCTACAAGCTCAAGCTCAACAGCTACGACCTGGGCGTGGACATCGAACTGCATGACGCGCTGCAGCGCATCCGCTTCGAGCACCCCGAAGTGCGCACCGTGGTGGTGACCAGCCTGCGTGACCGCGTGTTCTGCTCGGGCGCCAACATCTTCATGTTGGGTGTCTCCAGCCACGGCTGGAAGGTCAACTTCTGCAAATTCACCAACGAGACCCGCAACGGCATCGAAGACTCCAGCAAACACAACGGTCTGAAGTTCGTGGCTGCCCTGAACGGTGCCTGCGCTGGCGGCGGCTACGAGCTGGCGCTGGCCTGCGACGAGATCGTGCTGGTCGATGACCGTTCTTCTTCTGTGTCCCTGCCCGAAGTGCCGCTGCTGGGCGTGCTGCCCGGCACCGGCGGCCTGACCCGCGTGACCGACAAGCGCCATGTGCGCCATGACCTGGCCGACATTTTCTGCACCAGCCAGGAAGGCGTGCGCGGCCAGAAAGCCGTGGACTGGCGCCTGGTGGACGCGATCGCCAAGCCCGCCGTGTTCCAGCAGGCCGTGAAAGAGCGTGCCCAGAAACTGGCCGCCACCAGCAACCGCCCTGCACCGAATTCGGGCGCCAAGGGCGTGCAGCTGACGCCCCTGAACCGCACCATTGAAGCCGACCGCCTGAGCTACACGAATGTGAGCGTGGTGATCGACCGCATCAAGCGCACCGCCACCTTCACCGTCAAGGCCCCGACTGCTGCTGTGCCTGCTGACAAAGCCGGCATCGAGGCCGCAGGCGCCAACTGGTACCCGCTGCAAATGACGCGCGAACTCGACGACGCCATCCTGCACATGCGCACCAATGAACTGGACATCGGCACCTGGCTGCTCAAGACCGAGGGCGATGCCGCCGCTGTGTTGGCGTCGGACGCCGCCGTGCTGAACAACCAGGACCACTGGTTCGCCCGTGAGACGCTGGGCTACATGCGCCGCACCTTTGCCCGCATCGACGTGTCCTCGCGCAGCCTGTTCGCCCTGATCGAGCCGGGCTCGTGCTTTGCCGGTTCGCTGGCCGAGCTGGCCTTTGCCGCTGACCGCGCCTACATGCTGGTGTTGCCCGACGACGCCGACAAGGCCCCCAAGATGATCCTGGGCGAGATGAACTTCGGCCACCTGCCGATGGTCAATGACCAGTCGCGCCTGCAACGCCGCTTCTACGAAGAAACCGCCCCGATGGAAGCCGCCCGCGGCGCAGTCGGCAAGGCCTTGGACGGCGACGCCGCCCTGGCCCTGGGTCTGGTGACCGCCGCCCCCGACGACATCGACTGGGCCGACGAACTGCGCCTGGCCATCGAAGAGCGCGCCGCCATGTCGCCCGACGCCCTGACCGGTCTGGAAGCCAACCTGCGCTTCGCCCAGAAAGAGAACATGCTGACCCGCATCTTCGGCCGCCTGACCGCATGGCAAAACTGGATCTTCCAGCGTCCCAACGCCGTTGGCGAAAAAGGTGCCCTGAAGGTCTATGGCAAGGGCGAGAAGGTCCAGTTCGATCTGAACCGCGTTTGATTTTTGACGTTGTGCGGTGGGCTTCCCGGTGGTGCCCGCTGCAACCGAAATGTGACCCCACCGTGCTTTATCTGGAGACTGACATGTCCGGTATCAACTACAGCGAAAAAATCCCCAACAACGTCAACCTGGCCGAAGACCGCACGCTGCAGCGCGCGCTCGAGCACTGGCAGCCCAACTACCTGCAATGGTGGCAGGACATGGGCCCGGACGGCTCGCAGAACTTCGACGTTTACCTGCGTACCGCCGTCAGCGTGGACCCGCAGGGTTGGGCCCAGTTCGGCCACGTCAAGATGCCCGACTACCGCTGGGGCATCTTCCTGAACCCGGCCGAGCAGGACCGCAAGATCCACTTCGGTGACCACATCGGTGAAGCCGCTTGGCAGGACGTGCCTGGCGAACACCGCGCCAACCTGCGCCGCATCATCGTGACGCAGGGCGACACCGAGCCCGCATCGGTGGAGCAGCAGCGCCACCTGGGCCTGACGGCCCCCAGCCAGTACGACCTGCGCAACCTGTTCCAGGTCAACGTGGAAGAAGGCCGCCACCTGTGGGCCATGGTCTACCTGCTGCACAAGTACTTCGGCAAGGACGGCCGTGAAGAAGCCGAAGCCCTGCTCGAGCGCAACAGCGGCAACGCCGACAACCCCCGCATTCTGGAGGCCTTCAACGAGAAGACGCCCGACTGGCTGAGCTTCTTCATGTTCACCTACTTCACTGACCGCGACGGCAAGTTCCAGCTGTGCGCCCTGGCCGAATCCGCCTTCGACCCGCTGGCCCGCACCACCAAGTTCATGCTGACCGAAGAAGCGCACCACATGTTCGTGGGCGAGTCCGGTGTGGGCCGCGTGATCCAGCGCACCGTCAACGCGATGAACGAGCTCAAGACCGACAGCGTCGACAAGCTGCGCGCCGCTGGCGTGATCGATCTGCCGACCATCCAGCGTTATATCAACTTCCACTTCTCGGTCACGATCGACCTGTTCGGCGCCGACCAGTCGTCCAACGCCGCCACCTTCTACAGCTCGGGTTTGAAGGGCCGCTACGAAGAGGGCAAGCGCACCGATGACCATGTGCTCAAGGGCAACAGCTACAAGATCCTGGCCGTGGAAGACGGCAAGCTGGTCGAAAAAGAAGTGCCGATGCTCAACGCACTGAACGAAGTGCTGCGCGACGACTACATCACCGATTCCAAGGGCGGCGTGGAGCGCTGGAACCGCATCATCGAGAAGGCTGGCATCGATTACCGCCTGACCGTGCCGCACAAGGCTTTCCACCGCAACATCGGCACTCTGGCTGGCGTGAAGGTGAGTCCGGATGGCCGCGTGGTGTCGGATGCCGAGTGGAACGCCAAGTCCGGCGAGTGGCTGCCTTCTGATCAGGATCGCGCCTATGTGGCGAGCCTGATGGGCCGCGTGGTCGAGCCGGGCAAGTTCGCCAACTGGATCGCCCCGCCGGTCATGGGCATCAACCGTCAGCCTGTGGACTTCGAATACGTCCGCTTCAACTGATGCGCTTCTGACTGCTGCCCTCATTTGGGGGCAGCAGTCGTCAAAGGCAGGGGGCGGGTTCCTCATGACGGGGTACCGTAAATCGTCACCCGCCCCCTGCCTTTGTCGACTGCATGGTA
>JAYRQF010000042.1:0-7373 GCA_041910735.1 Limnohabitans sp. | reverse complement strand
TGTCCATCGGTGGCATTGAGGTGCGCACCGGCCAGCAACTGGGCCGTGACATCACGCTCGACGGCCTGCTGGGCGCGTTCGACGCCGTGTTCCTGGGCCTGGGCCTGCAGGGCGTGAACGCGCTGGGCGTGGCCGAGCCCACGGCCACCGGCTTGCGCAATGCGGTGGACTTCATTGCCGAGCTGCGCCAGAGCACCGACCTCTCGACCCTGCCGGTGGGCCGCCGCGTGGTGGTGATTGGTGGCGGCATGACGGCGGTGGATGCTGCCGTGCAGTCGCGCAAGCTGGGCGCGGAAGAAGTGACCATCGTCTACCGCCGGGGCGCCGAGGCCTTGTCGGCATCGGCCGTGGAACAACAATGGGCGCAGACGAACGGCGTGACCATTCGCCACTGGGCCGCACCGAAAGAGGTGCTGAGCGAAGGCGGCGCGGTGAAGGGTGTGCGTTTTGCCGCCACGGCACTGAGCGGCGGCAAGCTGGTGGAAACCGGCGAGACCTTCACGCTCGAAGCCGACATGGTGCTCAAGGCCATTGGCCAGACCTTTGTGGCCGAGCCCGTGGGCAGCCGCATTGCGCTGGAGGGCGGGCGCATCGCCACCGATGCCGAAGGCCAGACCAGCCTGCCACGTGTGTGGGCCGGTGGCGACTGCCGCGTGGGCGGCCGCGACCTCACGGTGGAGGCGGTGGAGCACGGCAAGGTCGCCGCTGTCTCCATCCACACCGCATTGATGGCTTGAACTCCTTCCACCCAGTTTTCACGGGAGCACCCCATGGCAGACATTCGCAGCAATTTTCTGGGCATCCAAAGTCCCAACCCCTTCTGGCTGGCCTCCGCACCACCCACCGACAAAGAGATCAACGTCACCCGCGCCTTCGAGGCGGGCTGGGGCGGTGTGGTATGGAAGACGCTGGGCGAAGACCCACCGGTGGTCAACGTCAACGGCCCGCGCTACTCCACGCTGATGTCGCAAGACCGCCGCGTGATCGGCCTGAACAACATTGAGCTGATCACCGACCGGCCCCTGCACACCAACCTGGAAGAGATCAAACGCGTCAAACGCAACTGGCCTGACCGGGCCATGATCGTCTCGCTGATGGTGCCCTGCGTGGAGGAGAGCTGGAAGAACATCCTGCCGCTGGTGGAAGACACCGGTGCCGACGGCATTGAACTCAACTTCGGCTGCCCGCACGGCATGAGCGAGCGTGGCATGGGCGCAGCCGTGGGCCAAGTGCCTGAATACATCCAGATGGTCACGGCCTGGTGCAAGCACTACAGCAAGCTGCCGGTGATTGTGAAGCTCACGCCCAACATCACCGATGTGCGTCACCCGGCGCGCGCGGCCAAGGCGGGCGGGGCCGATGCCGTGTCGCTCATCAACACCATCAACTCCATCATGGGCGTGGACCTGGACCGCATGGTGATGAGCCCGAGTACCGACGGCTGGGGATCGCACGGCGGCTACTGCGGCCCGGCCGTCAAGCCCATTGCGCTGAACATGGTGGCCGAGATTGCGCGCGACGCACAGACCGCCGGTCTGCCCATCAGCGGCATTGGCGGCATCACCACCTGGCGCGATGCGGCCGAGTACATCGCGCTGGGCTGCGGCACGGTGCAGGTGTGCACCGCCGCCATGGTCTATGGCTTCAAGATCGTGCAGGACATGTGCGATGGCCTGTCCAACTTCATGGATGAGCACGGCTACGCCACGCTCGACGACTTCAAGGGCCAGGCCGTGCCCACGGTAAAGGACTGGAAGAACCTCAACCTCAACCACATCGAAAAAGCCGTCATCAACCAGGACGCCTGCATCCAGTGTGGCCGCTGCCATGTGGTGTGCGAAGACACCTCGCACCAGGCCATCACCTTCACCAAGGAAGGCGGCGTGCGCAAGTTCGAAATCAACGAGGCCGAGTGCGTGGGTTGCAACCTGTGCGTGTCGATCTGCCCCGTGCCCGAGTGCATCACCATGCGCGCGCTGGAGCCGGGCGAGGTGGATGTGCGCACGGGCAAAAAGGTGACGGGCGAATACGCCAACTGGACCACGCACCCCAGCAACCCGCAGCGCGCGTCTGCAGCCGCTTGATATGTGCCCCTGCGTGCGTGTGCCACAGACCCTGCAAGGCGTTGTGACAGCACCCGTTGTGGTGCCGATTTGCAACGCATGCTGCACTGCATCTGGTGCAGTTCTTGCGTGATCTCTAGCATCGCTCGCTTCCTTTGCCCGCCATCTGCCAGCGTGAGGGCGCTGGAACAGACAGCGGGTTGTGTGCAACCCCAACGACGTCTTTGACAGGAGTACAGGCATGACCAACAGTACCGGCAGCGCGGCCCATGTGGCGGGGCTGATGCCCCGCGATGCATCCAACACGCTCGCCAATGAAGATCTGCTCCCCACCACCGCCGCGCAGCGACACTGGACGTGGAAGGACTTTGCCGCACTCTGGGTGGGCATGGTCGTGTGTGTGCCCACCTACACCATGGCCAGTTCCATGCTGGACCAGGGCTTCACCTGGCAGATGGCGGTGTGGCTGGTGTTCCTGGCCAACTGCATCGTGCTGGTGCCCATGGTGCTCATCGGGCGCGTGGGGCCCCGGTACGGCGTGCCGTTCCCGGTGCTGGCGCGGGCATCGTTTGGCGTGAAAGGCGCCAACCTGCCCGCTGTGCTGCGCGGGCTGGTGGCCTGTGGCTGGTTCTCCATCAACTGCTACTTTGGCGCGCTGGCGCTGCATGGGTTTCTCAACATCCTGGGTATGAATCTGGCGGGACCGGCCGATGGGCAGACCATCAGCACCTCGCAGTTCATGTGCTTTCTGGCGTTCTGGGCGGTGCACATCTGGTTCATCTGGAAGGGCCCGGAGTCCATCCGCATGCTGGAGGTGATTGCGGCGCCGCTGATGATCATTGCGTCCATCGCGCTGGTGGTGGTGCTGGTGATGAAGGTGCCCTCGGGCCAGTTGTTTAACCTGCCCGCCAAGGTGGTCGAAGGCGGCCCCAAGACCTGGGCAGCGCTCACGGGCCTGGTGGGCTTCTGGGCCACGCTGGCGCTCAACATTCCGGACTTCACCCGCTTTGCCAAATCGCAGAAGGACCAGGTGGTGGGCCAGGCCATCGGCCTGCCGATTCCCATGGCGCTTTTCTCCATGGTGGGCGTGATCGGCTTCTCTGCCTCGGCCATCCTGTACGGCAAGGCCCAGCTGTTCCCTGATGGTCTGCTCACGCAGATGGGCAGCGTGGCCGCAGGCCTGGGTCTGCTGGTGATCTTGCTCGCCAACCTCACGACCAACGTTGCCGCCAATCTGGTGTCGCCGTCGTATGACTTCAGCCAGTGCGCGCCGTCCAAGATCAGCTTCCGCATGGGCGGCCTGATCGCTGCGGGCATCGGCCTGCTGTTCATGCCCTGGAAGCTGCTGGCCACCTCGGGCGGCTACCTGTTCACCTGGCTGGGCGGCTACGGCACGCTGCTGGGCGCCATCGCGGGCATTCTGCTGGTGGACTACTACCTGGTGCGCAAGAGCGAGCTGAAGGTGGACGACCTGTACCGCCGTGGCGGTGAATATGAGTACAGCAACGGCTGGAACCTGCAAGCCCTGATCGCGTTTGCACTGGGCGTGCTGCCCTGCCTGCCGGGCTACCTGGCCGTGTCGGGTGTGGTGGACAAGGCGGGCATGCCTGCCATCTGGCTGTCGTTGTTCGACTCGGGCTGGTTTTTCAGCCTGGCAGTGGCCGGCACCTACTACTACCTGACGGCCAAGAAGAAGTGATGCCCCGGACCCTGCCTGGGTCTGGTGCCAGTGCAGGGTCCCTTTCTTTGAATTGATCTGTATCCCTGAAGGAGACCCCCATGAGCCAAGCCCTTGTGATCCGCGGTGGCACCGTGGTCAACGCCGACCGTGAACAGCGCGCCGATGTGTTGTGCGTCAATGGCCGCATCGTGGCCGTGGGGGAGGACGCTGCGGCGCAGGCCCCTGCGCGTGCGCAGACGCTGGACGCCAGCGGCCAGTACGTGCTGCCCGGCGGCATTGACCCGCACACGCACATGCAATTGCCGTTCATGGGCACCGTCACCATGGACGACTTTTTCACCGGTACCGCTGCCGCGCTGGCGGGCGGCACCACGAGCATCATCGACTTCGTGATCCCCGACCCGCAGGAGCCGCTGATGGACGCCTACCGCAAGTGGCGCAGCTGGGCCGAAAAATCTGCGGCCGACTATTCTTTCCACGTCGCCGTCACCTGGTGGAGCGAGCAGGTGCGCGCCGACATGGGTACGTTGGTGCAGCAGGAGGGGGTGAACAGCTTCAAGCACTTCATGGCCTACAAGAACGCCATCATGTGCGACGACGAAACCCTGGTGAACAGCTTCAAGCGCGCGCTCGAACTCGGCGCCATGCCCACGGTGCACGCCGAGAACGGTGAGCTGGTGTACCTGCTGCAGCAGGAGGTCGCCAAGATGGGCATCACCGGCCCCGAGGGTCACCCGCTTTCGCGCCCCCCCATGGTCGAGGCCGAGGCCGCCAACCGCGCCATCGCCATTGCCGACGTGCTGGGCGTGCCCATCTACGTGGTGCACGTGAGCTGCATGGAGTCGGCCGACGCCATTGCCCGCGCCCGCGCGCGCGGCCAGCGCGTCTACGGCGAGGTGCTGGCCGGCCACCTGCTGGTGGACGACAGCGTGTACCGCGACCCTGACTTTGCCAAGGCCGCCGCCTATGTGATGAGCCCGCCCTTCCGCCCCAAGGGCCACCAGGAGGCGCTGTGGCGCGGCCTGCAGTCGGGCCAGCTGCACACCACGGCCACGGACCACTGCACCTTCTGCGCCGCGCAAAAGGCCATGGGCAAGGAGAACTTCGCAAAAATTCCCAACGGCACCGGCGGCGTGGAAGAGCGCATGGCCGCGCTGTGGGATGGCGGCGTGAACACCGGGCGCCTCACGCCCTCCGAGTTCGTGGCCATCACGTCGGCCAATGCTGCCAAGCTGTTCAACATCTACCCGCGCAAGGGCTACATCGGCGAAGGCGCCGATGCCGATCTGGTGCTGTGGGACCCGCAAGGCACCAAGACCTTCTCCGCCAAGACCCAGTTCAGCAAGGGCGACTTCAACATCTTTGAAGGCCGCACTGTGCGCGGCATCCCTAGCCACACCGTGAACCAGGGCCGCGTGGTATTTGCCAATGGCGACCTGCGGGCCGAGCAGGGTAAAGGCCGCTACATCAAGCGCCCCGCGTTTGGCGCCAACTTCCAGGCCGTGCAGAAACGGGCGCAGGACCTGGCCCCCACAGCGGTTACCCGCTGAATCGACGGAGAACAAAACCATGGACACCAAAGTCAAACCCAATATCGAAAACCTGCGCATCAACGGCCAGCGCCTGTGGGACTCGCTCATGGAGCTGGCGCAGATCGGCGCCACCCCCAAGGGCGGCGTGTGCCGCCTCACCCTCACCGACCTGGACAAGCAGGGCCGCGACCTGGTCACCCGCTGGGCGCGTGAGGCAGGCATGACCGTCACCATCGACAAGATCGGCAACGGCTTCATGCGCCGCCCCGGGCGCAACAACAGCCTGCCACCCATCATGACCGGCAGCCACATAGACACTCAGCCCACCGGCGGCAAGTTCGACGGCAATTACGGCGTGCTGGCGGGCATCGAAGTGGTGCGCACGCTGAATGACCACGGCATCGAAACCGAAGCCCCCATCGAAGTCGCGTTCTGGACCAACGAAGAAGGCAGCCGCTTTGTGCCTGTGATGATGGGCTCGGGTGTGTTCGCCAAGGCCTTCACGCTGGAGCACGCCTACGCCGCCACCGACACCGAGGGCAAGACCGTGAAGGGCGAGCTGGAACGCATCGGCTACATCGGCGATCAGGAGCCCGGCGACCACCCCATCGGCGCGTACTTCGAGACCCACATCGAGCAAGGCCCCGTGCTGGAAGACAACGACAAGACCATCGGCGTGGTCAGCGGCGTGCTCGGCATCCGCTGGTTCGACTGCACGGTGACCGGCATGGAAGCCCACGCCGGCCCCACGCCCATGGCCCTGCGCAAGGACGCCATGCTGGCCGCCACGCGCATCATGCAAGACGTGGTGGCCGCAGCCCACCGCCACCCGCCGCATGGCCGGGGCACCGTGGGCATGGTGCAGGTGTTCCCCAACAGCCGCAACGTGATTCCGGGCCGGGTCAAGTTCAGCATCGACCTGCGCAACAGCACCGATGCACTGGTGGACGCCATGGCCGCCGAGGTCAAGGCCTTTGCCGACCAGGTGGCCCAAGAGCACGGCGTGCAGGTGCACATCGAGATGGTGTCCAGCTACCCCGCGCAACTGTTCCAGCCCGAGTGCGTGGAGGCCGTGGGTCGCGCCGCGGCCAAGCTGGGCTACAGCCACATGCCTGCCGTCTCGGGCGCGGGGCACGACGCCGTCTACATGGCCAAGCTCGCGCCGAGCGGCATGATCTTCATCCCCTGCAAGGACGGCATCAGCCACAACGAGATCGAGGACGCGAAACCCGAGCACATCGAGGCGGGGTGCAATGTGCTGCTGCATGCCATGCTGGAGCGCGCAGGGACCTAGTGCTATAGAAAATATAGCTGTTTGGGCATGATTCTGTAGCGCTTGCACCCGTTTTTCTACCAAACGGGTGAAGCGGTTCAGTCCAGCTTTGTCAGCCCCAGAAAGTGGTCCAGCATGTGGAAGTGGTCTTCAAAGAATTCCTCTTCCATGCCTGCCAGCTGGTCAATGCGAGTCCACTGCACCAGCGCCGCATCGTCATCGGCCTGCACCACCGGGAAGGGCGCATCGCCCAGGTCGAAGTAATGCGCATGTGTGATGGTGCGCCCGCGCTGGCTGCGGTCGGGGTGGTCGAACACGGCCACCGATTGCAGGGCGGCGCGCAGGGCGGCTTCGGGCACGTCGCAGTGGGTTTCTTCTGCTAATTCGCGCAGGCACGATTGCCACACGGTTTCGCGCTGCTCAATGAAGCCGCCGGGCACTGCCAGCTGGCCCTTGCCGGGCGCGTGGGCACGGCGAATCAGCAGCACATGGTCCTGGCAGCGCAGCACGGCGTCCACCGTCACAAACACCGGCGGGTAGGGCGCTGCGGCCCAGGCGTCGCGGTAGCTGCGCAGCATGCGCCACTCTTCCTGCAGCGCGGGGTAGTGCTCGGTGCGGGCGAACTGCTGCAGCGTGGCGATGGTGCTGGCGGGAATCTCCGCTGCCAAGGGCGCGAGGGCTTGGCCCACGGTGTCGGGCGTGGCGTTGAAGTACGCGTCGCGGATGGTGGTGGCGTCCATCTGGCCCTGGCGGGGCAGGTCGATGAGGGTCCAGCCCGGGAAGGCGCGCAGGTAGCTGCTGGTGGCGTCTTTGAAGTGGCCCAC
>JAYRQF010000041.1:0-2750 GCA_041910735.1 Limnohabitans sp. | reverse complement strand
GACTGTTTGAGGACCGCATTTACGTGCTCACGCCGGACGCGGCCATCGTCGAGCTGCCCCAGGGCGCCACCCCGCTGGACTTTGCCTACACCATCCACACCAGCCTGGGCCACCGCTGCCGAGGCGCCAAGGTCGATGGTGCCATGGTGCCGCTCAACACTCCGCTGGCCAATGGCCAGACGGTGGAGATCACGGCCATCAAGGAAGGCGCCCCTTCGCGCGACTGGCTCAACCCGGAACTGGGCTTTCTGGCCAGCAGCCGGGCGCGCAACAAGGTGCGATCGTGGTTCAACGCCCAGATTGCCGCCGAGCACATCGCCCGTGGTCGCGAAGCGGTGGAAAAGCTGCTGCAGCGCGAAGGCCGTACGGCCATCAAACTCGAAGATCTGGCTGCGCAGCTGGGCTTCAAGTCGGCCGATGGCCTGTTTGAGGTGGTGGGCAAGGACGAATACTCCCTGCGCAACATCGAGGTGTTGCTCAACCCGCCAGAGCCGTCCCCGACCGCCGACGAAATGGTGTTGCGTCGATCCACCCGGGGCAGCCGCAGCAAGTCGGCTTCGGGGGTGCTGGTGGTGGGTGTGGATTCCCTGCTGACGCAGCTATCGCGCTGTTGCAAACCGGCGCCACCCGATGCGATTGCAGGTTTTGTCACGCGCGGCAAGGGCGTCAGCATTCACCGGCAAGATTGCAGCAACTTCCGCGAGTTGGGTACGCGCAGCCCGGAGCGGGTCATTGAAGTGCGCTGGGGTGAACGCAAGGCAGGACCTGATGCAGCGGTGTATCCCGTGGACATCGCGGTGGAGGCTTCGGACCGGCAGGGCCTGTTGCGCGACATCTCCGAGGTGTTCTCGCGCGAAAAGATCAATGTCATTGGCGTGCAGACCCAGTCGATCAAGGGCATGGCCTTCATGACTTTCACGGTGGAAACACCGGATGCCGGTTTGCTGCCACGCGTGCTTTTGACCCTCAAGGGCGTCAAAGGTGTGCGCAATGCCCGAAGACGCTGAAAATCCTGCTACAATGCAAGGCTTGCAGGCGCGTAGCTCAGCTGGTTAGAGCACCACCTTGACATGGTGGGGGTCGTTGGTTCGAGTCCAATCGCGCCTACCAAATACAAACCCGACACGGAGTGTTCCGTGTCGGGTTTTTTGTTGTCATTCAGCTGGCTCAGTGAATATTCGGGTGTTTGCAGCCGCAGTCCATGTGTGCTTTACTGCAAGTGTGCTCCCGCAGTGCGCGGGCGGTTTGCAAGGACGCCATGAACACGACGGTCTCGGACATTGTCAAGCGCATCACCCAGCTGGAGGAAGAGCTGGAGGCTGAACTCAAGCGCCGGCGCCATGATTTGCAGGCCGACTTTGACAACCGTCGGGTGCATTTTGAGCAGGCCATGCTGGAGCAACAGCGGCGCTTCAGGATGGGGCTGCTGCGCTACCTGCTGGGGGCAGAACTTCGCCATCTGGCCTGTATCCCCTTCATTTATGGCCTGATCGTCCCGATGCTGTTGCTGGACCTGGCCCTGACGGTTTACCAGTTGGTCTGTTTTCCGCTGTTCCGTATCCAGAAGGTGCGCCGCAGCGACTGCTGGGTGTTCGACCGCTCCCATCTGGCCTACCTGAACGCACTCGAGAAACTCAACTGCGCCTATTGTTCCTACGGCAACGGCTTGGCGGCCTATTTCACCGAAATTGCCAGTCGCACCGAGCAGTACTGGTGCCCCATCAAGCACTCTCGCCGCATCTTGCATGCACACGGGCGCTACCCTCATTTTGTGGATTTTGGTGATGCCGAAAACTTCAGGGCCGAATTGCAGACATTGCGTGAAAAGCTTCAGGTGACTGAAGACAAACAAGACGTCGAGCTGGGCAATGGGTGCAAGGATTCCCCGGTCGACCCGGGGAATGACAGCCGCAATTGAGCCTGTTCAGGCCATGCCCTGATGGCGCAGCAGCGCATCCAGGTTGGGCTCCCGACCCCGGAAGGCCTTGAAGGACTCCAGCGCCGGGCGGCTGCCTCCGGCTTCCAGAATGGCTTGTCGGTAGCGGCGACCGGTTTCGATGCTGGGTGATCCGTCGGTTGCGGCGGTTTCCTCGAACGCGGCGTAAGCATCGGCACTCAGCACTTCGGCCCATTTGTAGCTGTAATAGCCGGCCGCGTAGCCACCAGAGAAGATGTGGCTGAAGGTGTGGGCCATGCGGTTGAAACTGGGCGGTTGCAGCACGGCCACCTCGGCACGGACCTCGTGCAGCAGGGGCATGAAGTCCAGCATGGGGTCGTGCTCGGCGTGCAGGCGCATGTCAAACAGCGCAAACTCGATCTGGCGCAGGGTCTGCAGGCCGCTCTGGAAGTTTTTGGCGGCCAGCATCTTGTCGAACAAGGCGCGCGGCAGCGGCTCACCGGTGTCCACATGGGCGGTCATGTTGCTGAGCACCGACCATTCCCAGCAGAAGTTTTCCATGAACTGGCTGGGCAGTTCGACCGCGTCCCACTCCACGCCGCTGATGCCCGAGACGTCGCGCTCGTTGACCTGCGTGAGCATGTGGTGCAGGCCATGGCCAAATTCGTGGAAGAGGGTGATCACGTCGTCGTGGGTGAGCAGCGGAGGCTTGCCGTTCACGCCCTCGGCGAAGTTGCAGACCAGGTGCGCGACCGGGGTCTGCAGCGTGCCAGTGTCCGGGCGCAGCCAGCGTCCGACCACATCGTCCATCCAGGCTCCGCCGCGTTTGCCGGCACGGGCTGGCGGGTCCAGG
>JAYRQF010000040.1:0-9024 GCA_041910735.1 Limnohabitans sp. | reverse complement strand
TGGGGAAGTTGAAGGCGTTGATGTGCACGGCCACGCCACCGCGCGGCACCAGGATGTGTGTGCCGCCGAAGGTGCCCTTCTTGCCCAGCGGCATCGCCGGGCCTTCGTGGATCAGGTTGCCGCTGGGCAGCTCGTTGCTGCCCATGCTCGAATACGCAAACAGCGTGCCCGCGCCACCTTCGATGTCGACCCAGCTGTCGGCGCGCGTGGCGCCGGTGTGGGCCGAGATGGCGTACAGCGTTTCCTTGTGTTCGCCCAGATACTTGGCCAGAGCCTTGAGGCGCTGGGCGCGTTCCTGAAAATCCAGCTTGAGCAGGTTGGGCAGGCCCACGGTGCGGGCGTAGTGCACGGCGTCGCCAAAGTCGATAGCCTCGGCATGGGTCTGGGCGACGGTGGCGCCGTTGATGGCGCTGCGCAGCGGCTGGGCGGCTTGCTGGCCGATCCAGCGGCCGGCGATGAAACTCTGGAGAACTGCGGTCATGGGGGGCTTTCTGAATTAACCAACCGATCGGTCGGGGAATTCTAGCGACAAAGCCCCTTGCCCTGCCCATGATCGAGGCGGGGTTTACCCGAGCCGGCTGTTCGGGTTTTGCCGACGGTCAGACCCGTTGCCAGGCCCCTGCCGCGTCCTGCGCCACCCGCCCCGCCGCCGCCAGTTCCTCCAGGTGCATGGCAATGGTGTTGCGCTCGGCGCTTTCCACATAGGGCAGATGGAAACCCACCGGGTACAGCAGCCGCCGCGCCACCAGCTGGTCCAGCGTCTGCGGGCCGTCCTGCAAATAAGCCATCAGCTTCTCCGAGCGCTCGTCGATCTTGCCGGCAAAGCGCTGCAGGTCAGCCAGAAACTGCGCCCGGTCACTCACCACGGCGCGGTGGTGCGAAGTGACCCATACCCTCGCATCCAGCTCGGCCACAGCGCTGAGGCTCTGGCGAAACTGGCGCAAGCTGGACGTGGCGTCACCGTAATACGGGCCAAAGCCGGTCAGGTCGATGTCGCCGATGAAGGCCAGGCCCTCGCTCTCGACCACCAGCGCGCAGTGGCCCGAGGTGTGGCCCGGCAAATGGTGGGCGCGGATGCGCACGCCGCCACCCAGGTCCCACACCGTGCCGTCGGTGTAGGCGGTCGCGTCGGGGCGCGGGTGGTAATGGAAATCGGCCCTGACCATGGTGTAAAGCTCGTCCAGCACCGGCTGCGCATAGCCGTAATGCGCGCAGAGCCCCGCCCAGGACTGCGCCGCGGCCAGGTCGGCCTCGTGCACCTGCACGCGGGCGCGGGGCACACGGTGCAGCCCAGCCATGTGGTCTTCGTGTACATGGCCCAGGATCACCAGATCGACCTCGTCAAAATCCGGGCCGATGCGGTTGGCCACCAGCGGCGTGTCAAAGGCCACGCGCAGGTCGGCCCCCTGCACGATGACCTGGTTGCCGTCGGGGTACTTGCCCGACCTGTCGCCCAGATACACACGGGCGGCGCCCCATTCCTGCACACTGTCCATCTGCAAAGCCTCCTGCAAGTTCCAAGGCACTCTAGCACCTGGACATTCACCGCCAACTGGAACGCAGCACCTGGCTCCCCCCAACAGCCCCACACACCCATGCCCATGACCCATTTTTACGAACCTCGCCACGGCCACGGCCTGCGCCATGACCCCTTCAACGCCATCGTCGGCCCCCGACCGATCGGCTGGATCTCCAGCCGCAGTGCCAGCGGCGTGCTCAATCTGGCGCCCTACAGCTTTTTCAATGCCTTCAACTACGTGCCGCCCGTCATCGGGTTTGCCAGCATCGGCCGCAAGGACACACTGGCCAACATCGAAGCCACCGGCGAGTTCGTCTGGAACCTGGTCACACGCCCCCAGGCCGAGGCCATGAACCAGACCTGCGCCGCCGGTGGTCCCGAAGTGGACGAATTTGCCTTGGCCGGCCTGCAGCCCGAAGCCTCGCGCTGCGTGGCCGTGCCGCGCGTACAAGGCTGCCCGGTGAGCTTTGAATGCCGGCGCAGCCAGATCGTGCAACTGCGCAGTGCAGCAGGCGAGCCGATCGACACCTGGCTGGTGCTCGGCGAAGTGGTGGGCATCCACATCGACGAGCGGCTGCTGGTGGACGGCGTGTTCGACACCGCCGCGGCCGAGGTCGTGCTGCGCGGCGGCGGCCCGGCCGATTACTTCACGATTGGCGAGGCGCAAAAGTTCAGGATGTTCCGGCCTCAAGGCGGCGGTCAGCAGCTGCCCCGGTGAAGAAAGCGACCGCTTCATCCCTGCCGATTTGATCCAGAACAAGGTCAGGGCAGACAAGGCCACAGGCTTGCGATTTATCAGTCCTTGCGAATAAATATTCCGTAGTCTGGGCATGAAGGCCATACGTCCCCTTCAGCTGTTCTACGGAGTCCCATGAAAACCTGCCTGTCCCTCACCCTTCTGGCCGCCAGCCTGGTGGCCCAAGCCCAGACGCCGACACCCGCCGCCAAGCCTTGGACCATCCAGTCACCCGAAACTTACGACACCAGCGCCCTGCCAGACGACCCCTACGGCAAGCTTGTGAAATACGGCAAGGAGTTGAGTGAGCGCACCTTCGCCCACATCGGCCCCGAAGTGAAGAACCCCAAGATGCGCTACGCCGGCAACAACCTCGCCTGCGTGTCCTGCCACGAGGCTTCGGCCACCAAACCGTTCGCCATCCCTTGGGTGGGAGCTCATGCGTCATTCCCGCAGTACCGTGGCCGCGAAGACGAGGTCAGCACCATCGAGGAGCGCGTCAACGGCTGCATGGAGCGCAGCATGGCGGGCAAGCCGTTGCCGCTGGACAGCCGCGAGATGAAGGCCTTCGTCACCTACATGCACTTCCTGTCCAAAGACGTGCCGGTGGCCGCCAGGGTGCAAGGCCAGGGCCTGCCGCCCTTCAAGGCGCCGGACCGCAAGGCCGACACCGTGGCAGGCGGCAAGGTCTACGCAGAAAAATGCGCCAGCTGCCACGGCGAAAACGGTGCGGGCGTGCGCAACGGCCCACCGGGCAGCGCCACGGGTTATGCCTTCCCGCCGCTGTGGGGCAAGGACAGCTTCAACACCGGTGCCGGCATGAACCGGCTGCTGACGGCCTCGGCCTTCATCAAGACCAACATGCCACTGGGCGCCGCCCACGGCCAGCCGCAGCTGAGCGACGACGAAGCCTACGATGTGGCGGCCTTTGTGCTGAGTCAGCCGCGCAAGGTCAAGCCCCATCTGGAGCGCGACTTCCCGGCCCGCTGGAACAAACCGGTGGACGCGGCCTTTGGCCCCTATGTGACCGGCATGAGCGCCGAGCAGCACAAGTACGGCCCCTTTGGCCCGCTGCAGCAGCGCATGAACGAGCTCAAATCCGAACTCATGAAGGCCAACGCCAGATAAGGCTGGTCAAAATAGGCCAGATCAGTCCGGCCGCACCATCCTGCAGGTGTGCGGCAGACGGGCCTGCTCGCGCTTGAGCGTCTTGATGACCCTGAAGCCGTAGCCCGAGCCTTCCACATCGAAAGGCACGCCCGGCTCACCCTGGCGCTGCATCAGGCCCACCACCAGCGGCTGCTGGAACTGGTGGTCTTCCGCGCGCATGAAGCCGCCCTGCCCGGCCATGCTGACCTTGGCCTTCTCCAGTTGCTTTGCCACCGCCAGCGGCTCGGACGAAGCGGCCTTGTCGATGGCCTGCGCCAGCGCCTCGATCATGAGCTGCATGCGCAGGTGCACATAGTCTTCCTGCGGTTTGGCAAAGCGCTCGCGGAAAGCCTTGTAGAACGCGGCGCTCTCCTTGCCCGGCACATTGGGCAGCCAGTCGGCCACGGCCACCACGCGGCCCACGCCGGCCTCGCCGATGGCGGCCGGCGCGCCCAGCGCGTTGCCGTAGAAGGTGTAGAACTTGCCCTCAAAACCCACCTCGCGCGCGGCCTTGACCAGCAGCGTCAGGTCATTGCCCCAGTTGCCGGTGATGACCGCCTGCGCACCGCTGGCCTTGATCTTGCTGGCATAAGGCAAAAAGTCCTTCACGCGACCCACCGGGTGCAACTCTTCGCCCACGATCTTCATGTCTGGACGCAGGTTTTCAATCTGGCGGCGCGCCTCGCGCAGCACCGCCTGGCCAAAGCTGTAGTCCTGCCCGATCAGGTACGCCGACTTGACCTTTTTGTCGTCCTTGAGCACCTGCATCAGCGCCGTCATGCGCATGTCGGCATGGGCGTCAAAGCGGAAATGCCAGAAGCTGCACTTGTCGTTGGTCAACACCGGGTCTACCGCAGAGTAATTCAGGAACAGCACACGCTTACCCGGCTCGCGCTCGTTGTGCTTGTTGATCGCGTCGATCAGCACCAGCGCCTGTGCCGAGGAATTGCCCTGCAGGATCACCTGCGCGCCGTCGTCGATGGCCGCGCGCAGCGCCGACAGGGCCTCCTCGTTCTGGCCTTTGCTGTCGTAGCGCAGCAACTCCAGCGGGCGCTGGCCCTGCGCGGTCATCACGCCGCCCCGGGCGTTGACGCGCTCGATCGCCCAGACGATGTTGCGCACCACGGCCTCGCCGGTGTTGGCGAACGGGCCGGACAGGCTCTCGATCATGGCCAGTTTGACGGGGGCCGGCGATTGCGCACCGGCAGCGGCAGTGAGCGCGGCTGCGGCAAACGCCAGCACCGTGCGACGGGACAAATTCGTCGAACGCATAAAAATCAGAACGTCAGCGTTTTCACGCCGGTGGCGGTGCCCAGCAGGCACACCTGGGCTTTCTGGTGGGCAAACACGCCCACGGTGACCACGCCGGGCCACTGGCTGACTTCGGTTTCAAAAGCCAGCGGGTCGGTGATCTTCAGGCCCTTCACATCGACGATGTGCTGGCCGTTGTCGGTCACCAGCGGCTGGCCGTCTTTCAGGCGCACGGCGGCCGTGCCGCCCATGGCCGCAAACTGGCGCATCACGCGCGCGGTGGCCATCGGGATCACCTCGACCGGCAGCGGAAAGGCGCCCAGCGCCTCCACCAGCTTGCTTTCGTCGGCAATGCAGACGAACTTTTTCGACTGGGCCGCCACGATCTTCTCGCGCGTGAGGGCCGCGCCACCGCCCTTGACCATGTGGCCTTGGTGGTCGATCTCGTCGGCGCCGTCGATGTAGACCGACAGGCTCTCGACTTCGTTGCTGTCGAACACCGGAATGCCCAGGGCTTTCAGGCGCACCGTCGAGGCTTCGGAGCTGGACACCGCGCCCTTGATCTGGTCTTTCATGGTGGCCAGCGCGTCGATGAATTTGTTGACCGTGGAGCCGGTGCCCACACCGACGATTTCGCCGGGAACAACGTACTGGAGGGCGGCCTGGCCAACGAGGGCCTTGAGTTCATCCTGGGTCATGGTGCGGGCTCTGAGACAATTGCAAAAAAGACCCGCGATTATCCAAGATGTCCCTGATCCCCTACGCCCTCGTCCGCCCCTTCCTGTTCAAGATGGACCCCGAAGAGGCGCATGAACTCACGCTGGACGGCCTCTCGCGCACCCAGAACACACCGCTGGACCGTTTCTACCGGCAACCTTTTGTGTCCAATCCGGTCACTTTGGCAGGTCTCACGTTCCCCAACCGCGTGGGACTGGCCGCCGGGCTGGACAAGAACGCCCGCTGCATCGACGGTCTGGGCGCCATGGGTTTCGGCTTTGTCGAGGTCGGCACAGTCACGCCCAAGGCGCAGCCGGGCAACCCCAAGCCACGCATGTTCCGGCTGCCCGAGGCGCAGGCCCTGATCAACCGGCTGGGTTTCAACAACGACGGGCTGGACGCCTTCATCGCCAACGTCAGGCGCTCGCACTTTCGCCACCACGGCCGCCTGCTGGGCCTGAACATCGGCAAGAACGCCGCCACGCCCATCGAAAACGCCACCGACGACTATCTGATCGCGCTGGCCGGCGTGTACCCGCATGCCGACTATGTGACGGTGAACATCTCCAGCCCCAACACCAAAAACCTGCGTGCGCTGCAAAGCGATGAAGCACTCGACGGCCTGCTGGGCGCACTGACGGCCCGCCGCGAGGCACTGGCCACCGAGCACGGCCGCCGCGTGCCCATGTTCCTGAAGATCGCCCCCGATCTGGACGAAACACAAATTGGCGTGATCGCCGCCACGCTGAAAAAGCACGGCATGGACGGCGTGATCGCCACCAACACCACACTGGCGCGCGACGCCGTCAGCGGCCTGCCGCACGCCGAAGAGACCGGTGGCCTGTCGGGCGCACCGGTGCGCGAGGCCAGCAACCGCGTGATCCGCCTGCTGCGAGAAGCGCTCGGCCCGCACTTCCCGATCATCGGCGTGGGCGGCATCCTGAGCGGGCATGACGCGATTGAGAAGATCCGTGCCGGCGCCGACGTGGTGCAGATTTACAGCGGTCTGATCTACAAAGGCCCGTCACTGGTGACCGAGGTGGCCAGCGCGCTGCAACAAATGAAGGCAAGCTGACGGGGACACCCAAAGGGACGAGGCTGAGCGGTGTCGGGGTGACGATTTCTGCGTACCCCCGCAGCATGAGGAACCCCGATACCGGTCAGCCTCGTCCCTCACCACCACCGCCAAAACAAGACAAAGGGACCCATGGGTCCCTTTGTCTTTGGGTAAGGAGGACTTACTCGATGTTCAAACGGTGCGCGCCAGCCGCCGTCTGCTTGGGCAGCGTCAGGCTCAGCACGCCGTGGTCGTATTTGGCCTTGGCGTTGGCCTTGTCAATGTCCACCGGCAGGCTGAAGCTGCGCGCAATCTGGCCGTAATAACGTTCGCTGCGCAACACCTTCTCGCCCTCGCTTTTGGCATCCTGCTGCTTGACCTCAGCGCTGATGGTCACCACGCCGCCATCGATGGTCACATGGATGTCTTCGCGCGGCACACCGGGCATTTCGGCCGTGACGGTGTAGTCCTTGGCGGACTCTTTCACATCGAGCTTGATCTGGCCCGGGTTGGGCAGCGCGTCGCCGTGCAGGGGGCGCACGTAAAAGCCCGGCGCCAGATCCTTGAAAAATTCGTCAAACAGGCTGCCACGCTGGATCAGGGAGTTCATGTTGCGTCCTTTCAAAAATGTCGCGTTGAGGCCTACATGCCCTCACCCGGCCGGTTTTCAAGAGGCGCCGCACGGCCCTCGCGCAAGGTTTGCGCTGGATCAAACTCCCGGGGCTCAGTCCTTGAAATACACCAGCTGGTGCGTACTGGCCAGCATCTGGCCTTCGGGGCTCCAGATCTCGCCGGTCTGGTCAAAGTAGCCGCGCCGGAAGTTCAGCGCCTTGGCTACACCCAACACATGGCGCGCACCCACCTGCGCCAGCAGCTGGCTGTCGGCATGAAAGAAGGTGGTCAGCGACACGGTGCCGATCGGCACACGGCGGCGGCGGCGCACGTAAATGCGCGGAAAGAAGCTGTCGCACATGGCCGCCAGCGAGGCAAAGTCAATCGGACGCTCGGGCTCGTCGCGCACCCAGAGGCACGAGCGTGAGTGGTCCTGTTCCTGCTCGTCAAAGGCCTCGGGGAAAGCGCCTTCGATGAAACGCATGTCGTAACTTTGCGGCCAGCGGATCGGCCCCAGTGCAGGCATGCGCTCAAGCGTTGACGGGTCAGGCAAGTTGGGCGGCATCACGGCCTCGCCAGCCGACCAGGTTTCTCGCCGCAAGGCGAACACCGCCGTGGCCGTGGCCACCGCTTCGCCCGCCTGTTGCGCCTCGATGATCCAGTGCTGGGTGGAGCGGTTGGTGCGTGCCACGCGGGCGATGAGCCGGATCTCGCCCTCGGCCACCGGCGCGGCAAAGTTCACGGTCAGCGCCACCGGCTCGCCCAGGCGCTGCGGGTGCAGGATCGCGGCCTGCAGCAATTGCGCGGCGGTGGTGCCGCCAAAAGGCCCGACCATATTGGCATAGGCTGGGTGGGTGGCACCGGTGAATTCATCGGGCGCGCCGGCTTTCAGGTCAATGGCTTCGTCAAGGGGATGCATGCGTTATTTCTTTCAGGATGGACCACGAGCCATGATAGAAAAACAGCCCCTTGCCGGGCTGTCCCGCAGTCGATCAGGCTGGGCTCAAAGCAGTTGGCCGCGCACCTCGGCGGCAATGGCCAGCGAACTGGTCAGCCCCGGCGATTCGATGCCCAGCAGGTTGACCAGCCCCGGCACACCGTGCTGCTGCGGACCCTGAATCATGAAGTCGGCCGCCGCCTCATGCGGGCCGCTGATCTTGGGGCGCATGCCGGCATAGCCCGCCTGCAGCGCGCCATCGGGCAACTCGGGCCAGTACTTGCGTACTTCGGCATAGAAGGCGTCGCCCCGGCGCGGATCGACCACCAGATCGGCGGGGTCGTCGACCCACTGCACGTCCGGCCCGAACTTGGCCTGACCGCCCAGATCGAGCGTGAGGTGCACGCCCAGCCCCGCGTGCTCGGGCACGGGGTAGATCAGGTGAGAGAACGGCGCCTTGCCCGCCAGCGTGAAGTAGTTGCCTTTGGCGTAGGAGGCTTGGGGCAACAGGCTTTTATTGAACCCGTCGATGCGCTTGGCCACAGCCACGGCGTTCAGCCCGGCAGCATTGACCACGAAACGCGCAGCCAGCTCGGTGCCGTCTTCGGTGCGCACCCGCAGCGGGTGGCTGGCCGTACCCTGCCCCACGCCGATGCTGTGCACCGGCGAGAGCAGCGCCAGCAGGCCACCGGCGTTTTCCATGTCGCCCTGCAGGGCCAGCATGAGGCCGTGGCTGTCCACGATGCCGGTGCTGGGCGAAAGCAGCGCGGCATCGCATTGCAGCGCCGGCTCCATGGCCCGGGCTTCGGCCGCGCTGATCTGGCGCAGGTCGTGCACGCCGTTGGCAGCGGCCTTGGCCTGGATGCCGGACAGTTGCGCCACCTGCTCGGGGCTGGTGGCGACGATGTGGTCTTGACCCCATAACCCAGTACCGCCGGTATGTTTAATTTACCGCTCGTTTTGCCCTGAACAGCTTGGCGGGCAGATATCCCAGTGCGCTGTGCGGATGGTAAGAATTGTAGTCATCGAACCATTTGGGCAATAGC
>JAYRQF010000039.1:0-10494 GCA_041910735.1 Limnohabitans sp. | reverse complement strand
GCCTCACTCAGCCAGCCGTAAGGCTTGTAGACCTGCCGGAAAAACGCCTCCAGCTCGGTCACTGTGTCAAAGGCTGGCGGCTGGCCGGCGTAGGCACGGATGCGCTCGATCGCGGGCTGGGCCAGTTCGGGCGCATTGTCGTTGAGCACCAGGCTCAGGATACGGCCCTTCAGGGCCGGTTCGGCCAGACCACCCGCGCACAGCGTGCCGATCGCGCCGCCCATCGAGGTGCCCACCCAGTGCACGGCCTGCAGGCCCAGCCCGTCCAGCAGCTCGCGCGCCAGCCGGGCGTAAAAGCGCAGGCAGTATTCCTCGTCCGGACGGCTGCTCCACTGCGACAGGCCGCGGCCCACGGTGTCGGGGCAAATCACCCGCCAGCCACGTTCGCTCAAGTAAGCGGCCAGCTCGTCCATGTCGCGTCCGGTACGCGCCAGGCCATGCCAGGCGATCACGGTGCCTTTGTCCGCGTGGCCCCAGTCGGTGTAATGGATTTCGAGGCCGGCACAGCGGATGTAGTTCGATGTGAAGCTCATCGCGCAGCTCCTGCCAGGGCGCGCAGTCGCCCCACCACCCCGGTCGGAAAGTAATACACCGACAGCACAAACAGCAGGCCCAGCCACAGCATCCAGCGGTCGGGCGAGAGCAGCGCCGACAACCAGGGCAGCCCCGCGGTGGCTTCGCTGCCCAGACGCAGCAGGTCCTGCAGGTAGCTTTGGGCCAGCAGGAACAGCACCGAACCGATGGCCGCGCCGTACAGGGTGCCCATGCCGCCGATCACCACAATCAGCAGCACGTCCATCATGATCTCGAAGCTCAGCGAGGTGTCAGGCCCGTTGTAGCGCAGCCACAGCGCCAGCATGGCGCCCGCCGCGCAGGCGAACAGGGCCGACAGCACACTCGACAGTGTGCGGTACACCACCACGCGGTAGCCGATGGCTTCGGCGCGGAACTCGTTTTCGCGGATCGCCTGCAGCACGCGGCCAAAGGGCGAATTGACGATGCGCAGCAAGGCCAGCAGCAACCCCAGGGCCGTCACAAACAGCAGGTAATACGTCAGCAGGCGGCCGTCCAGCGACACACCGAAAAACGGCTCGTCTGCAAATTCGGTGCCCGGCAACAGCAACGCCGGCAGCTTGAAGCTCAGGCCGTCTTCGCCACCGGTGAGGTCCGACAGCTGCGAGGCCAGCGTCTGGAAAGCCGCCGCCACCGCCAGCGTGATCATGGCGAAAAAGATCGCCCGCACCCGCAGCGAGAACAGGCCAATGGCCAGCGACAACAGCAGGCTCAGGGCCAGCGACAAGGCAAAGCCCAAACCGATCGCACCCCAGGTCGGCCCCCAGGTGTTGGCGGCAATCGCGATGCCGTAGGCCCCGATCCCAAAGAACATGGTGTGCGCGAAACTCACGATGCCGGTGTAGCCCAGCAGCAGGTCGAAGCTGGCCACCAGCACGATGAAGACGAGCACCTTGGCGGCCACACCCAGCGGCTTGACGCCCGGGAACAGGAAAGGGGCAAAAGCCAGCCCCAGCAGCACGGCCAGCAGCATCAGGGCCAGCGCCCGGCTGGCCGGTCGGTCATTGGAGATGAGTCGGTTGAGCACGTCGGTCTCCTTCAGCGGTTGACCACCGGGTACACGCCCTGCGGGCGCCACAGCAAAACGGCGGCCATCAGCGCGATGTTGGAAAACAGCGCCAGTTTGGGCGCCAGAAAGCCGGTGTAGTTGGCCATCAGGCCCACCAGCAGTGCACCGATCAGGGCGCCTCCGGTCGAGCCCAGTCCGCCGATGATGATGACAATGAAGATCAGCACATTGACCTGCGCACCGATCTGCGGCGTCACGTTCTGCTGGTACAGGCCCCACATCACGCCGCCGAGCCCGGCCAGTGCACTGCCCGCCACGAACACGCCCACAAACAGGCGCCGGATGCGGTAGCCCAGCGACTCCACCATCTCGCGGTCCTGCACGCCGGCACGGATCAGCAGGCCGATCTTGGTGCGGCCGAGCACCCACATCTGGCCGGCGAAGATCGCCAGACCCACCACTACAGCCAGCAGGCGGTATTTTTCGATGGCGGCCTCACCCCAGAACACCGAGCCGCGCATGGCTTCGGGCAGCGGCAGCGCGATCTGCAGCGGCCCCCAGACCACCTTGATCAGCTCTTCGCCGATGATCATGCCGCCCATGGTGATCAGGATCTGCTTGAGGTGCTGACCGTAGACCGGCCGCACGATGAAGCGCTCAAACGCCAGCCCCAGCGCGCCGGCCACCGCCATGGCCACGAGCATGGCCGGCAGCACCGCCGCCAGGTTCATGAGCCAGGAAGCCGACCCGGTCCAGTCGGTCATGCTGCCCAGCACAGTGGTGGCCACAAAGGCGCCCAGCGCGATGAACAGACCATGGCCGAAATTGAGCACGTCCATCAGGCCGAACACCAGCGTCAGGCCCGAGGCCATGATGAAGATGATGGTGCCCATGGCCAGCCCCGCCACCGTCAGCGTCAGCCAGGTCGAGCCCGAGCCCACCAGCGGCCAGGCCAGCAGCGCCAGCACCGGCACCAGCAGCAGGGGCCGCACATCCACGTCTTTGAAAATGTTCACAGTGCCAACCCCAGCAGCGATTGCTGCAACGCTTCGTCTTCGGCCAGCGCCTGCATGGCCCCTGCGTGCACCACACGGCCGTTGTCCATCACGGCCACGGTGTCGCCCAGCTGGCGCGCGAAATTGATGTTCTGCTCCACCAGCAGGATCGTCACGCCACTGGCTTTGAGCTGCTGGAAGGCGTCGATCATGTTCTGAATGATGGCCGGCGCCAGCCCCTTGCTGGGCTCGTCGACAATCAGCAGGTCGCGCGGCTCCACGATGGCGCGCGAGACCGCCAGCATCTGCTTTTGTCCGCCCGAGAGCTTGCCCGCCGGGTGGTTCCAGAATTTGTGCACCGCCGGAAACAGGCCAAAGATCCACTGCAGACGCTGCTCGTCCATCTGGCCGGCGCTCCTGGCACTGCGGGCGGCCAGCAGCATGTTTTCCTTGACCGTCAGGTCGGCAAAGATGCCCATGTTCTCGGGCACATAGGCAATGTTCTTCTGCGCGATCTGCGGTGTGTGCAGCGCGGTGATGTCCTCACCGCCAAAGGTGATGCGCCCCTGCGAGGCCTGCCACAGGCCCATGATGGTGCGCAGCGTGGTCGTCTTGCCCGCGCCGTTGCGCCCCAGCAGCATGGTCAGCTGACCGCGCGGCACCACCAGATCCACACCGTGCAGGATGTGGTAGGCCCCAATGTGCGTGTGCACGCCCTCGAGTGTCAGCAGGTTTGTGCTCATACCGGGTCCTTTGCTTTGCCCAGATAGGCTTCCTGCACCACCGGCGAGGCGATCACCTCGGTCGGGTCGCCATCGGCCACCAGCGTGCCGTTGTGCAGCACGATGATGCGGTCGGCCAGCTCGCGCACCACGTCCATCTTGTGCTCCACCAGCAGGATGGTCTTGGTCTTGTCCTTTTTGAGCTGGCGGATCAGGTCCAGGATGACCGGCGCTTCGTCGTGGCTCATGCCGGCCGTGGGCTCGTCAAACATGTAGACCGAGGGTTCGAGCGCCATCAGCAGCGCCACTTCGAGCTTGCGCTGGTCGCCGTGCGGCAGGCTGGACACGGTGGCGTCGGCCTGCGCCAGCATCGACACCGAATGCAGGATCTCGGTGGCGCGCTGCGTCAGCGCCGCATGGTCGCTCCAGATGCTCCAGAGGTTCAGGCCGCGACGGTGCCTGCCTTCACGGGTGGCCTGCACCGCCAGACGCACGTTCTCCAGCACACTCAGGTTGGGGAACAGGTTGGTGAGCTGGAACGCCCGGCCCAGCCCGCCGCGGGTGCGCTCCGAAGCTGGCTGGCCCGACAGGTCGCGTCCATGAAGCGACACCCGGCCCTCGCTGGCCGGCAACTGACCCGAGATCAGGTTGAAGTAAGTGGTCTTGCCGGCACCGTTGGGGCCGACGATGGCGGTCAGTGTGCCAGGTTCAAAGCGGCAGCTGACCGCGTTCACCGCCACATGACCGCCAAACCGCACGGTCAGGTTCTGGGTTTCCAGCATGGGGCAATCAACGCTGGTTGCGCACCGGCACCTTCATCTCGGAAGGCTTGATCTCGCGCACCAGCTCGGGCACGCCCCAGGCAAACGCCGGGTCCACCTTGATCTTGAAGTGGTACATGCTCTGCATGGCCTGGTGGTCTTCGGCGCGGAAGGTCATTTTGCCCTTGGGCGTGTCAAAGCTCATGCCTTCCATGGTGGCGATCAGCTTGTTGGTGTTGGTGTCGCCACTGGTTTTCTGCAGAGCCGTCACCAGGGCCATGGCAGCCGAGAAACCACCGGCCGTGAAGAAGTCCGGCGGGCTCTTGAACAGCTTGTAGTGCATGGACACCATGGCATCGTTGACCGGGTTCCTGGGCATGCCGAAGTAGTAGTAGGCAGCGCCTTCCATGCCAGGAAACTGCTTGTAGGCGACCATGGCCGGGAGGATGTTGCCGCCGGTGGCGATCTCGATGCCGTGGCGCTTGAGGTCCATGTCAGTGATCTTGAACGGGTTGCCACCCGCCCAGATGATGAAGATGATCTTGCGGCCCGGCAGACCCTTGAGCTTGTCGATCATGCGCTGGCCACCGGCGGTGAAGTCGGTGGTGGCCGGCGGCAGGTATTCTTCGTGCACCAGCCTGGCTTTGCCCAAGGCTTCCTTGAAGGCCTTGACGCCGTCGCGACCAAAAGCCGAGTCCTGCGCCATGGTGACGATGCTGGTGCCTTCCCTGTCCACCGCCACGGCATTGGCAATGGCGTCCTGGCTGCTGTTGCGGCCGGTGCGGAAGATGTATTTGTTCCACTTCTCACCCGTGATCGAGTCGGCCACGGCCGGCTCCACCAGCAGGATCTTCTTGTATTCCTCGGCCACCGGCAGCATGGCCAGCGCCACGGGCGAGGCCGTCGGGCCTACCGCGATGTCGACCTTGTCGTCGCCGTAGGCGGCGGCCAGCAGGTTCTTGCCCAGATCGGGCTTGCCCTGGTCGTCTTTTTCAAGCACCACGATCTTGCGGCCGGCCACCTGCATGGAGCCACCAGTGGCGTATTCCAGCCCCATCATCAGGCCGACCTGGGTCTGCTTGCCGTAGGCCTCGAGCGGGCCGGTCTTGCTGTAAATGTGAGCGATCTTGATGTCCTTGCCTTGGGCAAAAGCCAGCGAGGTCGCCAGCGGGGTGGCCAGACAGGCCAGCGCGGCCAGACTCAAAACATTGCGACGGAACATGAGGGGTCTCCTTGAATGGGTGCCCCCACATTGTGCACAAGCCGTGCCAAACCACCCTACGTGCGCCAAACCCTTGTCGCTGTTGAAGAAAGCGGTTTTTCAGGACCTGGACAGCCACAACTCGATTGACTGAAATAAAGGCAAAAATGTCTTTTATTAAGACAGGTGTCTTTTATTCAGGCATATCGGGGAGACTGGCGTAAAGCTTGGCGCGCGAAATGCCCAGCAGGCGGGCGGTGGCCAGTTTGTTGCCCCCGGTGCGCTGCAGCGCTTGGGCAATCGCATTGCGCTCCAGTTCGGCCACCTGCTGCCTGAGCGGGCGCAAGTCGGCCCCGGCCGGTTGCAACGGCGCAGGGGCCAGCGTTGCGGTCATGCCAACCTGCGCCACCACCGGCAGACCCGCATCCTGCAAGACCTGGCCGGTCAGCGCTGCATCGATGCGGCCAGTCTCGCTGCGCATCATGGTCTGCTCCAGCACATTGCGCAGTTCCCGCACATTGCCCCGCCAGGGCTGGGCCGCCAGCAGGCGCCGGGCGGCATCCTCGATCTCGGGCTGTACAAGACCGTTACGCAGCGCCAGTTCTTCGGCCAAGACCTCGATCAGGGCCGGGATGTCGCTGGCACGCTCGCGCAGCGGGGGCACCCGCACAGGCAAGGCACTCAGGCGGTAGTACAGGTCTTCGCGAAAGGCGCCGCTGTGCACCAGCGCCGGCAAATCGCGCGAGGTGGCTGCCACGATGCGCACATCCACCGGGATCAGGCGATTGGAGCCCAGGGGTTCGATCTCGCCTTCCTGCAAGGCCCGCAACAGCTTGGCCTGCAGGCTCAGGGGCATGTCGCCGATTTCGTCCAGGAAAAGCGTACCGCCGTCGGCCAGTTTGAACTTGCCGTCGCGCCCTTTGCGGTCGGCGCCGGTGTAGGCGCCGGGGGCAACCCCAAAAAACTCGGCCTCCATCAGGGTGTCGGGCACGGCAGCGATGTTGACGCTGACAAAGGGCCCGGTCGCGCGCCGCGAAGCGGCATGGATGGCATGGGCCAACAACTCCTTGCCGGTGCCCGTCTCACCCAAGAGCAAGACCGGGCTGGCCGACTGGGCTGCACGGCGTGCCTGCCGCTTGACTTCGGTGGCCGGGGCGCTGGTTCCGATGAAGCTGGCCAGACTGTGCTTGGCCCGCCACAGACCACCGCCGCTGCGTTGCTGCACAACCAGCGCCTGCCGGGCGTCATCAAGTTCGCGCTGCAGCAGCGCAAACTTGGCCAACAGGGGCTGCAGGTTGGCCTGGGGCTGCTCGAACAGAACCACTCCGAGCGCGCCAATCACCTGCCCTTGGCCATCGCGCAAGGGAAAGCGGCTGACGATGAAAGTGCCCGCCCTGTTCACCAGCAGGTCGATCAGGATCGGCTTGCCGGTTTCCAGCACCTGGAGCATCTGGGTGTTTTCAACCACAGATGACACGGGCTGACCGACAAAGTCTTCTTCGCGTGCAAAGCCCAGCGCCGGCAAAAAACGCCTGTACTGGTCGTTGATCCAGACCACGCGACCCGACCGGTCCACCAGCAGCATGCCCTCACTGGCGTGGGCAAAAACATCGAACAGGGAACGCGCCGCGAGCGCCAGAATACTCTGGGCGTCGGTGGGCAATGCAGGGGAAGGCTGGGCCGGTTCATTCATGGTCGTCCGCCATCTTAGGGCAAGGTGCGACCGTAGCCACCGGGCCTGAGGCCTCTGTCAATGCGGGGTGGTGTGGCTAACGCGCGAACGGCTGACGTCGTAGCCGAACCATTTTTCGGAAATGCGCCGCAAAGACCCGTCCTGCAGCATCTGCCGCACGGTTTGCGACAGTTTGTCCTGCGTCTCGCGGTCGCCTTTGCGCACACCAAGCCCCACTGGCAAGGGAGCGGCAAACGGCGCCGTGACCTTGAGTGGCAACTGCAGGTTGAGGATGTGGTAGTCCGCGATCAGGCTTTCTTCGAGCACCATGTCGAGCCGCTGGTGCGACAGATCCTGCAAGGCATTTTCGATGTGCTCATAGGCCTTGACGGTTTTGCCCAGCACTCCGCGCGCCTGCTCTTCGGTGCCGGTGCCAGCCAGCACCCCCAGCCGCTTGCCGTACAAGTCATCCAGACTCAGGAAATCCCGGTTGTCGTCTTCGTGCTGCACACCGGAGAGCTGCAGGGTGGCATAGGCCGGCCGCACAAAATCAAAATGGCGGCGGTTTTCGGGGGTCGTCAGCAACTGGTTGCCCAGCCAGGCGATGTCGCCAGCCTTCATGCGCTGGGTCAGACCCTCCAGCGTATCGACCACCGGCACCAGGTGCAGCTGGAGAAGCTCGCACAGCCGCGTGGTCACATCGACATCGAAGCCCAGCAGCCGCCCATTCGCGTCGCGCCAGCTGAAAGGTTTGTAGTGACGCAAAAACCCCACCCTGACGGAAGCACCGCCGTCCGACGCCTGGACCTTGCCGGCAAACGCCAGCAACAGCACCAGCAGACTGTCGCGCCGTGACAGACCACCCGACCGGGGACGACTGCGCCACTCAGTCATGGAATGCCCCTTCAAAACAGTGTCGCAGCTCATGGCCCAGGTAATTGAAGCCGGTGCTCAGGGGAGTGACGATCGTGCACTCTTTGCGGCGAACGTTCCAGAAAGCGCAGGCCATGGGTTTGGCGGTGGGCGTCACTGGAATGCCTGTGATGCGTGCGCAGTATTCGTATCCGTCTTCGCGCGGCAAAAACTTCACACGGGGCTCCTCGATCGTGCGCTGTTCTTTTTTCATGGGAGAAAAGCGCACCTGATCCACCTTGGGCGGCACCATGACCCCGGTCGCCACACAGCCCTGCAACACACATGCCCACAGCCACACACAAAGTACCCGCCAAAGACCACGCCATAAACAAATGGGGCCCATGGTCATTTGCCTTTCACGCAATGCAAAAACAGGTGCCCCAGCTGCGAATGCGTGGTTGAAGCCGTGGTCACGATGGTGCATCTGGCCGGGTTGAGCTGCCAGTACACGCAGCCTTCCTGCCGACTTGCGAAGTCGTCCTTGGGCTGGGCCGTGGCACAAACATGCTCGGCATCGGGCTGAACCAGCCAGCTCACCACTGGCGCTGACTGCACCCTCTGCGTGCCTGGCGGTACATCAAACACACCGAAATCCAGCAGCGGGTCGGCACCAGCGAGCAAAGGCAGACCCAGCACCAGACAGCCTGCCCGTCGCAGCCATGTCCTGAGGGACATGGGCTGCCACGCGTGCGGTGCTGGAGAAGGTGGGATCCGGGTCATCGGCGCCAAAGTCAGAAAAATGGCTTCATTTTAGCGGCAGTCTGATGTCCCCGGCGCCCGTGCCCAACCCTGTGGAAAACCCGATGAAGAACTGCTGCAAGCCGCACCAACAGCAGCCTGCACCAGGGTGCTCAAGAAATCAGCAAAACGTCACTCCACCCGGATAACCCGGCCAGGCTTGAAGCCCAGATCGGCCACCTTGCCTTTTTTGGCGCGGCTGGTTTTGGCGTTGTTGAGGCTGCGGATTTCGAGGGTTTCCTCGCGCTCCTTGCCGCCACGGCCAAAGCCCTCGATCTTGACGCTGCGCGTGTAGGCGGCGGCACCGGCCAGGCTGTCCTTGGGCTCCAGGTCGATCAGGGTCAGGCCACGGCCACCCTTGTCCATCAGTTTGAGTTCGCTGATGTCGAAAGTCAGGATGCGGCCACCCGTGCTTGCGCAGCACACGCTGGTGGCAGCAGCCAAAGGCTGACCGCCGGCCGGTACCGTGGCACTCGAACCGCTCACATGCGAAGGCGCGCACACCGTTTCACCCTCGCCCAGGCTGATGAAACTCTTGCCACCCTTGTTGCGCGAGACCAGGCCTTCCACCGTGGCCAGAAAGCCGTAGCCGCCCGAGCCTGACAGCAGCAGCGTGGCGCTGGTCGGGCCGGCAAAGTAATGCGCGGGCTGGGTGCCGGATTCAAGCTCAATGAGCGTGGTGATGGGTTGGCCGTCGCCGCGCGCACCGGGCAGCGCCGCCACCGGCACGCTGTACACGCGACCGTTGGTGCCGAACACGATGAGCTGGTCCACCGTGCGGCATTCGAAAGTGCCATACAGGCCGTCGCCCGCCTTGAAGGCGAAGCTGGTGGCATCGTGGCCATGGCCCTGACGCGCGCGCACCCAGCCTTTTTCGCTGATGACCACGGTGACCGGCTCGTCCACCACCTTGACCTCGGCCACGGCCTTTTTCTCTTCCTGGATCAGGGTGCGGCGGGCATCGGCAAAGGTCTTGGCGTCCTGTTCGATCTCCTTGACCATCAGGCGGCGCAGCGCGGCAGGGCTGCCCAGAATCTCTTCGAGCTTGCCCTGCTCGCCGCGCAGCTCCGACAGTTCCTGCTCGATCTTGATGGCTTCGAGGCGGGCCAGCTGGCGCAGGCGAATTTCAAGGATGTCCTCGGCCTGCCGGTCGCTCAGCCTGAAGCGTTCGATCAGCGCGGCCTTGGGCTCGTCCGCGTTGCGGATGATGTGGATCACCTCGTCGATGTTGAGCAGCACCAGCTGCCGGCCCTCCAAAATGTGGATGCGGTCCAGCACCTTGGCCAGGCGGTGTTGGCTGCGGCGGGTGATGGTGGTCTGGCGGAAGCTGATCCACTCGGTGAGGATCTGGCGCAGCGATTTCTGCACCGGCTTGCCGTCGATGCCGACCATGGTCAGGTTGATCGGCGCCGAGGTTTCGAGGCTGGTGTGCGCCAGCAGCGTGGTAATGAGCTCCTGCTGTTCGATCTTGCTGGTCTTGGGCTCGAACACCAGACGCACCGGCGCATCCTTGCTCGACTCGTCACGCACCACATCCAGCACCGCCAGCACGCTGGCCTTGAGCAGCTGCTGGTCCTGCGTGAGCGCCTTCTTGCCGGCCTTGACCTTGGGGTTGGTCAGTTCTTCGATTTCTTCGAGCACCTTCTGCGCACTGACGCCCGGCGGCAACTCGGTCACCACCAGCTGCCACTGGCCGCGCGCCAGCTCTTCGATCTTCCAGCGTGCCCGCACCTTGAGGCTGCCGCGACCGGTGCGGTAGGCGTCCGCTATGTCGCTGGCCGGGCTGATGATCTGGCCACCACCGCAGTAGTCGGGGCCGGGGATGATCGTCAGCAACTCTTCGTCGCTGAGCTTGTCGTTCCTGACCAGCGCGATGCAGGCATCGGCCACTTCGCGCAGGTTGTGGCT